>JADYYO010000078.1 GCA_020853615.1 Thermomicrobiales bacterium | reverse complement strand
GTCACGGCGTGGCGAGCGGGCGCGGCTCAGAGCGGCAGCGGCCCCACGGGAACGCGCGGGTCGCGCAGCGTTTCTGGCGTGACTTCGGCCTGCCGGCTCGATGCCGCCAGGCTCCCCGGGGGCGAGCTTGGCCCGGGCCCGGTCGAGGCGACTGTCGGGCTGTGCGTCGCCTGGCCCGGCGGCGGGAACCCCGCCGGGCGGACGAACGCCTCGGGCGGCGGGTCGGCGACGCCGAGCTCTGGCGGGAAGGGGGCGCGCGCCTCGATCAACTCCTTGTAGAAGGGGAGCCAGCGCGGCGCGTTGACCGTGACGGCGGCGACGATCCGGCCGCGCCCGCCGTAGACGGCGACGAAGCGCCCCTCCCGCACCACCCCCTGCGTCACCACGATCTCGTCCGCGAGCGAGGGGATGCCGACCGACTTGATGTTGAGCCCGAACTGGTTCGACCAGAAGGCGGGCAGCGTCTTGTGGGCGCGGCGCTCGGCGGGTGGGCACACCATGTTATGCGCGGCAGTCGCGGCCTGCGCAACCGCGTTCTCCCAGTGCTCGACGGCGATCAACTGGCCGTCGAAGAGGGGGTGCGGCCAGCGCGCCACATCGCCTGCCACGAAGATGTCATCCAGCACGACCCCTTCCGCGCTGAAGACGCGGCAGGAGGCATCGCAGACGACGCCGCGACCATCCGCCGCCAGCCCCGAACCGCGCAGCCATTCGGTGTTGCGGACCGCCCCGAGCGCCATGACCGCCACGTCGACGTCGAGCGTATCGCCATCCGAGAGGCGGGCGCGGCGCAGCCGGCCACCCTCCCCCTCCAGCGCCAGAACCGTCACCCGGGTGCGCAGATCGACACCGTGCCGGCGCTGCAGGCGCTCGGCGAAGCTGCCGGCGGTCGCGCCCAGCGCGCCGGAAAGGGGCGCCGGCCCCCGCTCGGCCAGCGTCACCTCCAGGCCGAGCTCGCGGCAGACGGAGGCGACCTCGGAGCCGATGAACCCCCCGCCGACGACCAGGACGCGGCTCTGCACGGCAGCCAGCCGCTCGCGCAGTTGCGCGGCGTCGTCGCGGGTGCGAATGGTGAAGACGCCATCGAGCGCCCCCTCCTCCTCGTTCGGCCAGAGGCGGGCGCGCGTGCCGGTGGCAATCAGCAGGCGATCGAACGGGACGGCATCGTCATCGGCCAGCAGCACCCGGCGCCCCGCCAGATCGAGCCCGGTCGCGGCGACGCCGAGCCGCCAGTCGGCGTCGAGATCGACGAACCGGGGGAGGGTCGTGTGCTCGGCCGGCAGCCAGCCGGTGAGGACCGTCTTCGAGAGGGGCGGGCGGTCGTAGGGCGGGTAGGGTTCGTCGCCGATCAGCGCCAATGACCCGGTGAATCCTGCCTCGCGCAGCGCCTCCGCCCCGCGCAGGCCGGCCAGCGACGCGCCGACAATGACGATCCGGCCGGAGAAGTCTCCGTTCGCCATCCCCGCGCTCATGAGCCTTCCTCCACCGGGGCGGCCGCGTCCGGCAGGCCGATGCGGATCGCCTGCACTGGGCAGGCGGCGACGGCTCGCTCGACCTCCTCGCGCAGCGCATCGTCCGGGGCGTAGTCGAACTCGAGCGCCTCCTCCCCGTTGAAGCGGAAGATGGTCGGCGCGGCGTAGACGCACTGCCCATAACTCTGGCAGCGCACCAGATCGACGATGAGGCGCATGGCGGTCCCCTCTCTCAAACTGCAAGCGCGATCAGGCCCGGAATTACGACTTCGGCGGGGTTATCTTCCAGATCGCACCCGAGTTTGGCAAGGGGATGACGCCGAGGTCGGCGACGTAGAGCGCGCCATCCGGCCCGAAGGCGAGCCCGAGCGGGTGCTCTGGCGCGCCGCCCTCGGGACCGGGCGCCGGGTCGCGCAGGAAGGGCGTGATGGTCGCCGTGGCCGGGTCGACCAGGTCGATCGCGCCGGTTGGCGGCGGCCCGGTCCCCGCGGCCGGCTGGCCCGGCGTGTAGAGGGTGCCGAAGTGGCCGATGACGAGATGCCCGGCCAGGTTGCCCCAGCTCTGCGGCGCGATGACGATGTGGCCGCTGCCGGTGTGCGGTCGCCAGGTCGCGGCCGGGCGGGGCGTGGCCGGGCCCTTCAGCAGCTCGGCGTGATTGCCGAAGATGAACTCGAGCGACCGCGCTTCGCCCGGCGTGCCATAGCGGTCGTCGGTGACGGGGATGCCCGCGACATAATCGGGCAGACCGGTCCACGTTCCGGCGTCCGCCTCGACGAAGCGCCAGAGGGTCTCCGGCGCGTAGGGGACGGCCAGCCGGCTCCCCTTCGCATCCGGGCCATCGTCGATCACCCAGACCGCGCCGGTGTCATCGACGGCGACGCCGAAGGCGCTGAGGAAGCCCCAGACGAAGACCTCGAGCGTCCCCTCCGGGTCGGCCGGCTGGAAGCGGAAGAGGGCACCGCTGCACTTCGTCTCCCCCGGCAGCCGGGTCCCGACCGGGATCACCTTGCCGAACGGCATGTAGGGGCTGGTCGCCGCGAAGTCGTTCGGATCGTCGGTGAAGGGGTTGGGGGAGACGTAGGGCGGGCTGGCGATGATGACGTTGCGGCAAGGGATGTCGTGCAGATCGGGGCGCTGCTCGAGCCAGAGATTGTCGAGCCCGACGACCCCGGCATTGCTCGTCAGCCCGAGGCCGAAGTAGACCCAGCCGTCGCGACCGAAGGCGAGCTGCGTGTTCGGGTGGTTCCCCAGCGCCGGCAGCCCGGTGATTAGCGGGGTAATCGCGCCAGTCTCCAGATCGACCGTCGCGATCGCCGAGGCGTACGAGACGTAGAGTTTCCCATCGGGGCCGAACTCGAGGTCGGTGACGGGCGACTGCAGCCCCTCGCTGGCGACGACGGTCGTCGTCCCGTCGGCGTTGACGCGCACGATCTCCGGTGCGCCGCCGAGGAAGCCGGATGGCGCGGTGTAGAGCGTGCCGTCCGGGCCGACCGCGATGCCGATCGGCGCGTCGATGCCGCTGGCGACCAACTCGATCCGGAACCCAGGCGGCAGGCCGACCTCCGCCGCCGTCACCTGCCGCTGCGCCGCGTAGAGCCGCTGCAGAGTCGCCTGATCGCCTTCGCCGGCAGGAGTCGCCTCCTGCGCGAGGAGGGGAAGGGGGAGGAGCGCCGCGATCAGGGCGAGCGCGACGAGCGATGACAGCGAGAAGCGCATGAGTTCCTCCTGACGAGCAACGAGGTGAGCGGGCCGCAAGGCTCGCCATCGTGGGTCCATCCAGGGACGCACGCAGGAGATGTGCCCCCGCCGGTTGCAGCAGGATACGACGCGCCGTCAGGTCAGCGATACGTCGATCCCGTACAGGACCAGGCCGAGCTTGCGCGCCACGGCGCGCGAGGCGCTGTTCTGGCCGGACGCGCTGTAGAGGGGGATCAGCCCGCGCTCGCGGACCTCCCTCGCCCACGCCGCGACGACCCACGGCGCGTAGCCCCGGCCTCGATACGTGGCGATCGCCTCGACGCCGGCCTCGGCGACCCCGACCTTCAGGCGCACGCTGCGGCAGACGAAGACCGCCGCCCCGTTGTCGACCACGGCGAAACAGGGCTCGTGATCTTCCAGATGCTCCGCCGTGTAGGGGAAGTGCTCGCGCAGCAGATCGACCTCGCCGGGGCCGATCGCCGTCACGCCCTCCGGCGCGGGGATCACCTCGGGGAAGCGCCACGCCGGCCCGTCCTAGACCTCCGTAACAGGCGCCTGCGCCGCGAGCGCCTCGCAGAGCTTGTCGAGAATGGCCGGCATCTGCCTCGGGTCGGTGATGGTCGCCGCCCGGTCGAGGATCCGCTCGAGCTTGCGGACGATCGGCTTCGGCACGTCGTCGCGGTGATGCGCGATGAACCCCTCGCCGGTCAGGCCGAGGAAGAGGCGCGGCGCGCGAACCGGCTCGCGCTCGTTGGTCGTGAGCAGGTTCCCCTTTTCGTCGAAGGTGAAGAGGGCCTTCGCCTGCAACGTCATCATACCCAGCGCGGAGACGCTCTGCTCGAACCTGGTCACGCGCCGCCCTTTCATGCGAAATATCGCGGACGACAATGCAACCCGAAGCGCCTCGCTCACGTTGTCGGCAGCACCGTACGGTCGAGCAGATCCTCGATGATCCGCCACCCCTCCTCGTCCTCCGGCTGGCGCAGGTAGGGGACGAAG
Organism: Thermomicrobiales bacterium; assembly: GCA_020853615.1. Lineage (GTDB taxonomy): Bacteria > Chloroflexota > Chloroflexia > Thermomicrobiales > UBA6265 > JACCXM01. The sequence goes on along the minus strand of JADYYO010000078.1, from coordinate 4,208 downwards.
CCGTAGTTGAGATAGAGATCGACCGCCCGGTAGCTGATCGTCTGCGTGCGCAGCCAAGCCCGCTCGTGACTCTGCGCCAGCCGCTGCATCACCGCCGAGAGGAGCGGCTTGGCCAACCCCTTCCCCTGATGCTCCGGCACGATGCCGACCCAGGCGACCTCGCCCCGCGTCTCGCCGTCGAGCTCGCTCCACCACGCCGAGGCCGTCCCGATCGGCTCGCCGCTGGCATCGGTGAGGAAGAAGCAGCGCGTCGAGAGGGCGGCGACGTCGCCGCCGAAGTAGGCACCGAACTCCCGTAGCGCCTCCGCCTCGGTTGCGAACTCGTCGACCCGCCGCTCGATCCGCGCCCATGCCTGTTCGTCGCCCACCTGGAAGGTGCGCAGACCGTACCCCTCGGGCAAGGGAAAGGCCGGGATGTCGCGCAGGTGATCGCGAGTCATCTTCAGCGATCGATAGGGAATCGGCTCGCTCATCGCTCGGGCATCGCGGCGGGCGCTCGCGCGCTCCCGCTCCTCCGCCCTGCTCTCCTCTCTACTGGGCGTCGTCCACTGCTAGCCCGGCCAGCAGATCTGCCAGAGCGGCAGGCTCGGAGAACATCGGCCAGTGGCCCGTCTCCAGCTCCAGATAGTGCCACGGTGGCCGCGTCATCGCCACGATCGGCGGCACGCCAGCCGCCACCATCCCGCGTACGTCGTCGCAGGCGATGACGACCTGCCGGTAGGGCGGCTCCTCCCCCTCGCGGGCGAGCTGCAGCGGTTGCGTATAGCTTCCCCACGGCTGCGCCACCGCCTTCTCCGCCATCCGCTCGCGGTCCGCCTCGCTCACTCCGGCCAGGCTCGCGTCCTCGCCGAGCGCGGCGACGCCCGGGAAGGGGAGCCGCCAGCCGTCGCCCTCCTCGTCGACGACGCGCTGCAACTCGGCAAGCCGCTCCGGCGGGAAGAGATCGACCATCGCCATCCCGTTCGGCATCGGCGCCGAGTCGACGTAGACGAGCGCCCGCAGCCGCTCCGGCAGGCGGTCGGCGACGCCAGTCACCGGAATCCCACCGTAGCTGTGCCCGGCCAGGATGATCTCCTCCAGATCGTTCCAGAGGATGGTGTTCACGATATCGGCGATGTGCGTCTCCAGATCGACCTCCGGTCGCGCCAGATGGACGCGCTCCCCGAGGCCGGTCAGGGTGATCGGGTAGACCTCGTGCCCGTCCGCCCGGAGCCGCGCCGCCACATCCTGCCACGCCCACCCGCCGAGCCATGCGCCCGGCACCAATACGTAAGTCGCCATGAATCACGTCCACTCATGCGGTCACGTCCAATTCAGTGGAGGCGATGGTACCCTGCCTCTCCCGAGCGTTGCCGGGCGGACGGCAAGCGCGAGACGACGATCACCATGCAGGCAGGCAGCATCCGCATCGACCGGCTCGGCCCGGGCGACTGGCAGGCGTACAAGGCGCTGCGGCTGGAAGCGCTGCAGCGGGAGCCGAATGCCTTCACCTCGACCTACGCCGCGTCGTTGACCCGCGCCGACGCGTGGTGGCAGAACCGGCTGGCCAACCCGTGCTCAGTGATGCTGATGGCGCGCGTCGACGGGGAGCCGGCCGGCATCGCCGGGCTGCATCTCGCATCGGACGATGGCGATGCGAGCGTGGCCGTCGTCAACGGAATGTACGTCCGCGAGCGCCACCGGCGGCAGGGTGTGGGCCGCCGGCTTGTGCAGTCGCTGCTCGACCTCCTGCCGGAGCATCCGGAGATCGCCACCGTCCGCCTCTGGGTGACCGCGACCGAGGAGCCGGCGCGCCGGCTCTACGCGGCACTCGGCTTCCGGGTCGTGGCCGAATCCGCTCGTCCTGGGACGGGTGAGTTGGGCAGGAAGACCCAACTGATCATGGAGCGCCCGGCGCAGATGCTCTCTGCTCCGCGACCCGTCGATCATTGACGGGCTATCCTCCGCGCGACGGCATGGCGTTGTGCGGTGGCGAGTAGGAAGGGGATTAATACGTGGCGAGCGAGATCGGCATGACCATCGACGTGCGGCGGGCGCGGAGCGAGACGCCCGGCTGCGCCCACGTCCTCCACTTCAACAACGCCGGCTCCTCGCTGATGGCGCAACCAGTCCTCGACACGGCCATCGATTACCTCCAGCTCGAGGCGGAGATCGGCGGCTACGAAACGGCCGATCGCGAGGAGGAGGCGATCGAGCGCTTCTACGGCGCGGCGGCGGAGATGCTCGGCTGCGACCCGGACGAGATCGCCTTCATCGAGAACGCCACTCGCGCCTGGGACATGGCCTTCTACGCCCTCCCCTTCGGCCCCGGCGACCGCATCCTGACCGCGCGCGCAGAGTACGCGAGCAACGTCATCGCCTTCCTCCAGATCGCGCTGAAGACCGGGGCGGTGGTCGAGGTCGTGCCGAGCGACGAGACGGGCCAGCTCTCGATCGCTGCGCTGGAGGCGATGATCGACGACCGGGTGAAGCTGATCGCTATGACGCACATCCCGACCAATGGCGGCCTGGTCAATCCGGCCGCCGAGGTCGGGCGCGTGGCGCGCGCCGCCGGCATCCCCTACCTGCTCGATGCCTGCCAGTCGGTCGGCCAGATGCCGATCGACGTGCGGGAGATCGGCTGCGACATGCTCTCGACCACCGGCCGCAAGTATTTGCGCGGCCCGCGCGGCACCGGCCTCCTCTACGTCCGCCGCGAGCTCTGCCAGCGGCTGGAGCCCCCCTTCCTCGACCTGCACGCGGCCGAGTGGGTCGCGCCCGACCGCTTCGCGATCCGCGACGACGCGCGGCGCTTCGAGAACTGGGAGACGAACTACGCGGGCAAGGTCGGCCTCGCGGTCGCCATCGACTACGCGCTCGAGTGGGGCATGGAGGCCATCTGGCAGCGCATCCGCGCCCTCGCGGCCGACCTGCGCGACTGCCTGCGCGCTATCCCGGACGTGACCGTGACCGACATCGGCGTGACGCGGAGCGGGATCGTCACCTTCACCGTCGCCGGCGTCCCCGCCAGCGAGGTCCAGGCGGCGCTCGCGGCGCGGCGGATGAACGTCACAACCTCCTCGACTGCCTCGACCCGCTTCGACATGGAGGCGCGCGGCCTGCGCGAGATCGTGCGCGCCTCGGTCCACTACTACAACGACGAAGAGGAGATCGCGCGCTTCTGCGACGCGGTGGCGGCAGTGGCGAAGAGGCGGTGAAGGCAAGGTTCGACCTGCGTGGCGGCGCCGGAGGCATTCAGCCTCCGGCTACACCTCTCAGAAAGCCCCCTGAAAGGGGGCTCGCCAGGCTCAGCGTCGCCAGAACTCGACCCCCTGTTCAGGGGCTTTCTTGAGGTGAGGTAGGCCTGGGTTTGCAGCCCCGAGCGGGCCGGGCGGTACGTTCCTTTTCGCCACGCCGTTCACAGTCCCCTCTTGGCAGCATCCTCGATGCGCTCATACGCGGCGTACACCTCCCGCGCCGCATGGCGCTCCCGCTGATGCACAACATACTCACGCACCTGATCGAATCCGCGCGGGCTCACCGAATGGACGCCATAGCCCTCCTGCCACGCGAGCCTGGTCGAGGAGTTCAGCCGGAGCTCGTTGGCGGCGTGTGACGATGCCCCTTTCCACTGGCCGATGATCGTCGACAAGGCGAGAGATGGTGGAACCTGCGCCAGCACATGCACATGGTCGGGCATGACGCCGACCGCGAAGACCCGAACCTCCGACTCGGACGCAGGCTGCACGATCGCTTGCGTGATCGGATCGATCATGGCATCGGTGATAAGGGAATCGCGGTGCTTCGTCGCCCAGACGACATGGTAGAAGAGCCGCCAGTAGGGCATCGCGTTGCACTCTCCAGAACAGGAAACCCGGCTACCGTGAGATGAAGGCATCACAAACGGACGTCGCGGCAAGCGAGAGGGCTTGCCGAAACAGGCAGGCGCTCGGCTCGCCAGAGGCTGAAAGCCTCCGGCCACTCCCATCCGAAAAGCCCCTGATACGGCATCCGGGGAATCAGCGTCGTCTTGCCACGGCCTGCCCTCACCCCCAACCCCTCGCCCAGCGCACTGGGCGAGGGGTTGGGGGTGAGGGCAGAACGCGGCAAGGCGGCGCTCATCCCCCGGATGCCGTATGAATGGCGGTTGCTGAAAGAATGCGGCCACGTGTCGAGAGGAAACGCCGCGCCGGGGCCGCCAGAGGCTTTCAGCCTCTGGCTACAAGACG
>JADYYO010000077.1 GCA_020853615.1 Thermomicrobiales bacterium | reverse complement strand
GCGCACATCAGGCCGAGGCCGCGCACGTCGCCCACGGTCGGGTGCGCTCGCAGCTCTTCGAGGCGCGACTTGAGGTACTTCCCCTTCTCGGCGCTCTGCGCGACCAGGTTCTCCCGCTCGAAGATCGCCAGGTTCGCTAGGGCGGCGGCGGAGGCGGCCGGGTGCCCGCCGAAGGTGAGGAGGTGGCCCATGACCGCCTCCTTGTTCTCCTTGAAGACGTCGTAGACCGAATCGCGCACGATCGTGGCGGCGATGGGGGCGTAGCCGGAGGAGAGCCCCTTGGCCATCGTCATGATGTCAGGCACGAAGCCGAACTGCTCGGTGGCGAACATCGCCCCCGTGCGGCCGAAGCCGTTGATCACCTCGTCGGCGATCAGCAGGACACCGTGGCGGTCGCAGATGTCGCGCAGCATCTGCCAGTACTTCGGCGAGGGGACGTGCAGGCCGGCGGCGGTCGAGACCGGCTCGCCGATCACGGCGGCCACGGTCTCCGGACCCTGGTTGACGATCTCCTGCTCGACAGCGCGGGCGGCCATGATGTCGGCCTCTTCCCCCTCGACGCCGAAGTCGGAGCGGTAGCGGTTCGGGTGCGGCACGTGCGAGACGCCGTACATGAACGGGCCGAACCAGTTCTCGTTGCGGGTGGCGGTCAAGCTCATCGCGCCGTAGGTCATGCCGTGGTAGGAGCCGCGGCGGGCGATGATCTTGTAGCGGCGCGGGAAGCCGCGCATCGCCTGCACCTGCTTGGCAATCTTGAGCGCCGTCTCGACCGCCTCGGAGCCGCCGGAGACGAAGAAGACGCGGTTCAGCTCGCCAGGGGTGATCTCGGCCAGCTTCTCCGCCAGCTCGACCGCCGGGGTGGTGGTGTAGGTCATCGAGGAGGCGTAGGCGAGGCGGGCCGCCTGGTTGCCATAGGCCTCGGCGATCTCGCGGCGGCCATGACCCGCGTTGACGACCCAGAGCCCGGCGATGCCATCGAGATACTCGCGGCCGCGCACGTCGTAGAGGCGCGCGCCCTCGCCACGATCGAAGATGCGCAGGTGGTCGCTCTCGAACTCGGACCAGGGCAACTGGTGGATCCAGACGTGCTCGCGCGCCGCCTGCTCCGTCGCGTTGGCGTCAACGGCGTGCCCATTGGCGCCGGCCGGCGCCGTCTTGCCGTTGTCGAGCGTCTCGGTCTTTTCGGAAGTCTTCGTAACCATGCAGTGGTGTCCCCCCACGGTAGATGCCAAAGCCCGCGGCGCTCCCTGCTCCGGCTCCGCGTCCAGGACGTGTGCGGCGTGGGAGAAGATGCGTGGCGTGACTGACGGGAACTATAGCAAAGGTGAAACTGCCGGCCTCCCGCGCCCGTGCCGTTGACGGCGCTGCCCGGGCGTTGGATCATCGCCGGGGCATGGCGTCCGGCACGGCCGCGAGGAGTGCGCATGATGGCAGAAGCAGACCCTCCGGCATGGGGGGCGGAGCGGATTACCGAGCATTCGATTCTGGGACTGGCTTCTGTCGCCGCCTGGGTGACCTTCACGTTCGACGGCGAGGCGGTCGAGGCGATCGCCGGGGAGCCGCTCCTGGCGGCGCTTCTCGCCTCGGGGCGCCGCGTGCTGCGCACGATGCCCCGCTTCGGCGATCCGCGCGGCGGCTACTGCCTGGTGGGCCGCTGCGCCGACTGCATGGTCGTCGTCGACGGGATCCCGAGCGTGCGCGCCTGCATGACGGCGGTCGCGGCGGGGATGGTCGTGCGCACCCAGCACGGCGCGGCCGACGACCGGGATCTCAGCGAGGAGCCGGCGGAATGAGTGTCCGGCCGCACATCGTTGTCGTCGGGGCAGGGCCGGCCGGGCTCGCCGCTGCCGGGGCCGCGGCACGGGCGGGTGCGGCGGTGACGGTCTTCGACGAGTGGCCCGAGCCGGGCGGGCAGCTTCGCTACCGCGTGCAGCCAATCGCGCCGGCCAGCGACGCGCCAGCCGAGCGGCCCCGGGAGCTCGCCGGCCGGTTGATCGCGGACGCGAGAGCGGCCGGGGCCGAGCTGCGGCAGAGCGCCGTGGTGGCCGGGGTCTTCGCGGGGAATGTGCTCCTGATCGTCGAGGGGGAGCGCGCGACGACTGTGGTGGCCGACGCCCTCATCGTGGCGACGGGATCGACCGATCTGCCGTTCCCCTTCGCGGGCGCGACCTTTCCGGGGGTCTTCTCGGCGCGCGCCGCACAGATATTGATGAACCGGTGGCGGGTCCGGCCCGGCAAGCGATTCGCGATCGTCGGGTCGGGGCCGATGGCGGAGGAGCTGGAAGTCGATATCCTGCTGGCGGGCGGCGAGGTCGCCTGGAGCGGCGTTGCGCCGACGCCCTTCCTCGAGGCTCATGGGCGCGAGGGGGTCCATCGCCTGACGGCCGGGCAGGAAGAGGTCGCCGTCGATGTCGTCGTCATCGCCGTCGGGCGGCAGGCCGACCCGGCGCTGGCGACGATGGCGGGTGTCCCGCTCGCATTCGCCGCCAGCCTCGGTGGGCTGGCGCCGGCGGTCGACGCGCGCCTGCAGAGTCCGATCCCGAACGTCTTCGTCGCGGGGGATGCGGCGGGGGTTGGCAGTGTCGCGGCGGCGATCGCCGAGGGGCGCGTCGCGGGCCTTGCCGCGGCCGCCGCACTCGGGCTCATGCGGGCCGAGGAGGCGGTTTCGGCCGCGGTCGCGGCGGGCGGCCAGGAATTGGCATGGCGCATGGGGGAGCGGGCGGCGATGACCCCGGTCCACGTCCAGCCCTACGCATGATGGACGAGACGTCGGGGGGAGAGCCGATGCACGGCGCGCGCGATCCGGAAACGACGCAGGCCTGCCGCTGCGAGGAGGTGCTCCTCGCGGAGGTAATCGCCGCTATTGCGACGGGCGCGGTCTCGGTCGACGATGTGAAGCGCCGCACGCGGGCAGGAATGGGAGCCTGCCAGGGGATCTTCTGCGTGCCGACCATCGCGGCGATCATCGCCCAGGCGACCGGCGTGCCCATCGAGCGGCTCGCGCCGATGACGGCGAGGCCGCCCGTGCGGCCGATTCTCCTCGTGGCGCTGGCCGCGCTCGGGGAACGCGACACGAACGATCGGCAGGACCGAGAGGGAGATGCGCAATGACAGAAAAGACGGGATCGGATGGTTCGCGGATCACCATCGACTACCGCGACGCGATGGCGAGCGCCGTCGGGGCGGAGCACGGCGTCAGCGATGCCATGCTCGATGAGGTCGCGCCGGTCATCGCCGAGCAGCACCAGCGCCTCGTCGCCGAGCATGAGAGCGGCGGGCAACGCTGGATGGATCTCCCCTCGGATTCCGTCCTCGCCGCCGAGCTTGGCGCCTTCGCCGACGAGGCGCGCGGGCGCTACAGCGACTTCATCCTGATCGGGATCGGCGGATCGTCGCTCGGCGCCATCGCCACGATCCAGGCCCTCACGCACCCCTTCCGCAATCTCCTCTCGCCGGAGCAGCGGGGAGGCCCGCGCTTCTTCGTGCTCGACAACCCCGACCCGGAGAAGGTCGCCGTGACGCTGGAGACGGTCGACCTCTCCCGGACGCTGGTCAACGTCGTGACGAAGTCGGGGCAGACGGCCGAGACGATGGCGAATTTTCTCGTGGCGCGGCAGGCGCTGGAGGATGTCGTCGGGGCGGACAAGGCGCGCAGGCAGATCGTGGCGACGACCGACCCCTCCTCCGGCATCCTGCGCCAGCTTGCCGATCAGGAGGGGTACCGCACCTTCCCGGTGCCCCCTGGCGTCGACGGCCGGATGACGGTGCTCAGCGCGGTCGGCCTGCTGCCGGCGGCGCTGTGCGGCTGCGATATCGACGGCATGCTGGCGGGCGCGCGGGCGATGCGTGCGCGATGCGCGAGCGGAGACGTGCGGCAGAATCCGGCCTATCTCCTGGCCGCGCTTTGCATTCTGGCCGACACGAGGCTTGGCAAGTCGATCCTGGTGACGATGCCGTACGCGGACGCGCTCTTTGGCGTCACGGACTGGTTCCGGCAACTTTGGGCCGAGAGCCTCGGCAAGCGTCTCTCCGTGAATGGCGAGGAGGTCTTCGCCGGGCAGACGCCCATCAAGGCGCTCGGCGCGATCGACCAGCACTCGCAGATCCAGCTCTATACGGAGGGCCCGAACGACAAGCTGATCAGCCTGATCGCCGTCGAGCGCTACCGGGACAGGGTGACGGTCGACGACGTGCCGGCCGGCATTCCCGATCTCGACTACCTGCGGGGAGCGGAGCTGGGGCAACTGCTGCGGCACGAGCGGCACGCGACCGCCTGGGCCTTGACCGAGGCGGGGCGGCCGAACTTCACCCTGACGATTCCGGAGATCGACGCGGCGATCCTGGGCGAGCTCTTCTACCTCTACGAGGCGCAAACGGTGATGGGCGGGGCGCTCCTGAATGTCGACCCGTTCGGACAGCCGGGCGTGGAAGCAGGAAAGAACGCGACCTACGCGCTGATGGGCCGTGAGGGGTACGAGACGCTGCGCAACGAGTTAACCGCATCGGGCAGAGGCGAAGAGGCATACCGCCTCGCCCCGGCGTGAGGTCGGAGGGCGCTGGAATTGGGCGGAGGGGAGAGAAGCGGCTCTCCACTCCGCATCATTCCGGATCGTGGTCGCCGTGGCTCTCGTTCTCCGGCGTGAGCCACAGGATCAACCCGAGCGCGGCGACGACGAGGGCGCTCCCAGCCCCGAGAAAGAGGATGCTGGTGTCGCCCCGACTCCAGTCGACGGCTTCGCCGAGAAAGGTGACGCCGAGCAGCACCACGGTCACGCTGATCAGGTCGCGCTTCAGCTCGGTCAGATTATGGACGCGCAACCAGCGGGGCACGGGCAGCTCCGGGTCGATGAAGAGCTGGTAGAGCCCGACGGAGATGATGTAGAGGACCGTGCCGAGCAGCACGATGTCGACGATCTGGATGAACTGCACGCCGAGGTGATCGACGCGGCGCGGATTGAGCCCGTCGGCGCGGAAGTTCGCGAATTCCTCCCACGCCAGGCGCAGGATGGTGAGCGTGGCGATGACCTGGAGCAGGACCGAGCCGACGAAGGTGCCGAGCACGGCCAGGCTGACGACGAAGCGGCTCCCCCCGAAAATGGCCTTCAGCATCGCGCTATTGATCCCGGTCGCTGGCGTCAGCCGATGGCGCGGTCGACATCGAGCCGGCCGGCGGCGTTCGCGGCGCGCAGGGTGTCAATCGTGTCCTTGACCCCCTCATCGAGCGGGCGCCACGCGATGGGGCCGAGCAGCTCCTCGATCGCCGTGCCCTGAGCGCCGTTGGGCGTGAAGAGCGGCGCCTCCTCGTGGGTGATCGTGCCCGCGCTCTCGGGAACCGCTCGCGTGATTGCGGCGACGACGTCATCGACCGAGGCGAGGCTGCCGCCCAGGTTGTAGACGGGCGCTCCCTCGGGCATGGTGCGCGCCGCCTGAATGAAGACCCTGGCGACATCGTCGGCGTGCTGATAGGTGTCGGTGCCCCCGAAGGAGATGCGATACGGCCGGCCGAACGCTGCCGCGGCCATCGCCTTGGTCGGCGTCGAGCTGACCCCCTGGTCGCGGCCGGGGCCGTAAACGAAGAAGGGGCGCAGGCCGACGCTCGGCACGCCATAGTCCTGCCAGTAGATGGCGCCCCACCCCTCGTTTGCCTCCTTCGTCACGCCGTAGAGCGTCACGGGGTCGAGCGGCGCGTCGTCGGCGAGCGGACCGGGCGGGTAGTCGCTCGCCGGTCCGTAGACGGCGATCGAGGAGGCATAGGCGAGGCCGGCGACCTGATCGGCGAGCTTGCGCACCGTCTCGAGGACGATGGCGCTGCCGACGACGTTCACCTTCGCCCCGAGGACGGGATTGGCGCGGACGAACGGCACCTGGAGCGCGGCGAGATGCAGAATGTGCGTGATCGCGTTGTCGCGCACGACCGCCTCGAACCGGGCCTCGTCGGTGATGTCGCCCTCCTGGAAGTTGACGCGCGCGATGGCGTCGTCATCCATGATGATGCGCATGCGGTACGGATCGCCCGGCAGGTCGTAGGTGGTGACCGGGACGCCCTCGTCGACCAGCCGCTTGACGGCCCACGAGCCGATGCACCCCAGTGCCCCGGTGACCAGGAACCGCTCCGTACTCATGCGTCCTCCCCTTTTCGCGGGCAGTCGTCAGACCTGCCCGAACTCCCCCAACGACGCCCCGCAGGATACCCGAGTTTCCCACAGCGGCGTGCGCAAGTCGTGTCATCCTGAGCTTGCGAAGGATCTCGGCTCGAGGCAAGCCCACTTTCCCGGAGCCGAGATGCTTCGTTCCTCAGCATGACACGACCCGCGTGTCGCGGTACTCGG
>JADYYO010000076.1 GCA_020853615.1 Thermomicrobiales bacterium | reverse complement strand
CGGCGATCGCGGCGCGAAGCCGTTCGAGTTGGCGGTCGCGCGCGGCAAGCAGTTGCAGGGCCGCGTCGATCGCCTCCTCGGCGTTCGCGTAGAGCCCGCCGCGGACCTTCTGCTGAATCAGCGCCTCGGCTTCTGGCGAAAGCTGGATAGTCACGCTCGCGATGCCTCCACGATATTCAGCATAGCCAACCCCGGAGGGGATCACACCAGCAGCATCGCATCATCGAAGAACCGCACAATCGAAGGCCCAGATGCCGTTATGCCCGGCCAAGCCGAACGCATTCGCGGAGCGAGACGAAGGAGATTTTCGCGAGCGCGTTCTCTTGACTCTGGCACGATGGGTGCTACGATCCGTGCACCAAACGCGCCGCGCCGTGGCCCGACGGCGCTAGCCCGTTCCGCGCAGCGTGGCGCGGCGAACGGTCGGACTCCCGGAGGCAGAGAATGGATACGGCTCTCCTTTCCCGTCGCCGGCTACTTGGCCGGGGACTGGCCGGCACGGCCCTCGCGGCGATGACCGCGCTCGGCATCGATCTGCGCCCGGCGCAGGCGCGGGCGTGGGCACTGCGCATCGCCGAGGCCAAGCAGTACGCCAGCGTCTGCCCCTACTGCGCCGTCGGCTGCGACACCCTGATCTATGTCAAGGACGGCGCTATCGTCGACATCGAGGGCGACCCCAACTCCCCCATCAACCAGGGGACGCTCTGCCCCAAGGGGGCGGCCATCTACCAGCTCCACGTCAACCCGAACCGGATGACGCAGGTCCTCTACCGCAAACCGGGCGCCACGAGCTGGGAGGTGATCGGGCTCGACGAGGCGATGGACATGGTCGCCGACCGGGTGAAGAAGACCCGCGACGAGACCTTCCAGGAGACCTACGAGACGACCGACGCCAACGGCAAGCCGGTGCAGAAGGTGCTGATGTCGACGACCGCCATCTTCTCCCTCGGCGGGGCGACGATCGACAACGAGTGGAACCACCTTCAGCAGAAGCTGCTGCGCGGCCTGGGGATCGTCCCCATCGAAAACCAGGCCCGGATATGACACTCCAGTAGCGTCCCCGGTCTGGGGGTGCGACTCGGCCGCGGAGCGGCGACAACCTACCCGGGCAGTCTGGTCTACTCGAACGCGATCCTGATCGAAGGCTCGAACATGGCGGAGTGCCACCCGGTGGCCTTCCGCTGGGTGATGCAGGCCAAGCTCAACGGCGCGAAGGTGATGCACGCCGACCCGCGCTTCACGCGCACGACGGCGGTCGCTGACCTCCACGCCCCGATCCGCGCTGGCTCCGACATCGCCTTCCTCGGCGGGATCATCAACCACGTGATCAATTCGGAGCGGTGGAACACGGAGCCCTTCTTCAAGGAGTACGTCACCACCTACACCAACGCCGCCACCATCATCAATCCCGACTTCCGCGACACGGAGGATGAGGAGCCGGGCAAGCCGCGCGGCGTCTTCTCCGGGCTCGGCCCGTACAAGGAACCCCCGTGGGGGCTCAACGGCTTCCTCGGCCAGTACAACCCGAAGTCGTGGCAGTACGACCGATCGCCAGTCGGCGAAGCGGGGCGCTCCGCCGCCACCGCGCAGTCCGGCGAGCAGGGGGTACAGTCGGGGCAGCCGGGCGGGGAAAACATCCCGACACCGCCCGGCCCGCCCTACGATCCACTGGTGAAGGCGCTGGTGCCCGGCCAGCCGCCGCGCGAGGATCTGACGCTGCAGGATCCCCGATGCGTCTTCCAGATCATGAAGCGTCACTTCGCGCGCTACACCCCGGAGATGGTCTCGGAGATCACCGGCTGCCCGCCGGAGAAGATCGTCGAGGTCGCCGAGACGCTGCTGAACAACTCCGGCCCGGACAAGACCTCGGCCATCTGCTACGCCGTCGGCTGGACCCAGCACACCTACGGGCCGCAGATGATCGGCACGGCGGCCACCCTGCAGCTCCTCCTCGGCAACATGGGCCGGCCCGGCGGCGGCATCGTCGCCCTGCGCGGCCACGCCACCATCCAGGGGAGCACCGACGTCCCCACCCTCTACCACTCGATCCACGGCTACATGGCCGCGCCGACGGTGCTGAAGGAGCACAACACGGTCGAGGAGTACCTCAAGGCGGAGACGGTGCCGACGGGGTACTGGGGGAACATGCCCAAGTTCTTCATCAGCTACCTGAAGTCGATGTACGGCGACGCCGCGACCAAAGAGAACGACTGGGGCTTCGCCTGGCACCCGCGCATCTCCGGCGACCACTCGCACATGCCGATGATGATCGCCATGGAAGAGGGGCGGGTGAAGGGGATGATGGCCATCGGGCAGAACCCGGGCGTCGGCGGCCAGAATGGCCGCTACCAGCGCACCGCGCTGCACAAGCTCGACTGGCTGGTGGTTAAGGACAACTTCGAGACGGAGACGGCGGCGTTCTGGTACAAGGCGCCGGAGGTGGTCGACGGCACGACCAGGCCGGAGGATATCCAGACCGAGGTCTTCTTCTTCCCCTCGGCGCAAGTGGGGGAGATGGAGGGGACCTTCACCAACACGCAACGGCTGATCAAGTTCCACCACAAGGCGGCCGACCCGCCCGGCGACGCCCGCTCCGACCTCTGGTTCACCTATCACCTCGGCAAGCGGCTGAAGAAGCTCTACGAGGGGAGCACCGAGCCGCGCGACCAGGGCTTCCTCAACCTGACCTGGGATTTCGATCCCGCTCCGGAGGAGGTCGCCAACTGGCAGATCAAGGACGAGCCGAGCGCGCTGAAAGTCATCCGCGAGATCAACGGCTACGTGACCGGCAAGTCGGACGAGCATCTGCCCGGCTTCGCCGCGCTGAAGGATGACGGCTCGACGACGTGCGCCTCCTGGATCTACTCCGGCATCTATCCGAAGCCAGGGATCGAGAATTTGCGGGCGGCGTCGCGCGTGCCCGACCCGGCGGGTGGCGGCGCGGCCAACCTCGGCTGGGGCTTCGCCTGGCCGGCCAACCGGCGCATCCTCTACAACCGCGCCTCGGCCAAACCGGATGGCACGCCCTGGTCGGAGGCAAAGAAGTGGGTCTACTGGGACTCGAACAAGATCAATGACGCGACTGGCAAGCCGGGGGTCTGGACGGGCGCCGACGTCCCCGACTTCGCCCTCGGCAAGGCGCCCGACGCCAAGGGGCAGCAGGGCGCCATCGGGCTCGACGCGCTGAGCGGGACCGACGCCTACATCATGAAAGCGGACGGCAAGGGGTGGCTCTTTACCCCGACCGGCCTCGTCGATGGCCCGCTGCCGACACACTACGAGCCGATGGAGTCGCCGGTCAGGAACGTCCTCTACCCGGATCAGCAGAACTCGCCGGTCCTCAAGGCGTGGAAGGTCGAGGGGAATCCGGCCGCGCCGGCGGAAGACCCCGATTATCCCTACGTGCTGACGACCTACCGCCTGACGGAGCACCATCTCTCCGGCGTGATGAGCCGCTGGCTGCCGTGGCTGGCCGAGCTGCAGCCGGAGCTCTTCGTGGAGATGAGCCCGGAGCTGGCTGGGGAGAAGGGGATCGGCAACACCGACCTGGTGAACATCTCGACCCCGCGCGGCACGATCACCGCCAAGGCGCTGGTGACTCGCCGCATGCAGCCGATGCAGGTCGCCGGCAAGACGATCCACCACGTCGGGCTGCCCTGGCACTGGGGCTACCAGGGGCTGGTGACCGGCGCGGTGACGAACGACCTCGCGCTGATGGTCGGCGACCCCAACGTCTCGATCCATGAGGGGAAGGCGTTCGTCTGCAACGTGGAGAAGGCGTGATGGCCATCCCAGCTCAGGCGACCCCGATCGCCACCCCGGCTGCCCAACCCGAATCGACCGCGTTCACCTCCGGCGAGCCGATGACGCCGCCCGGCGCCTATCCGCCCGAACCGATGGGCTTCTTCACCGACACCACCATCTGCATCGGCTGCAAGGCGTGCGAGGTCGCCTGCAAGAACTGGAACGGCCTGCAGGCGGAAACGTTCATCCTCTCCGGCGACTCGTACGACAACACGCGGCACCTCAACGGGGTGAACTGGCGGCATGTCAAGTTCATTGAGCAGTTCCCCGAGAGTCGCGAGGGCGGCCGTTGGCTGCTGATGAGCGACGTCTGCAAGCACTGCGTCCACGCGGGCTGCCTCGAGGTCTGCCCGACCGGGGCGATCATCCGCACCGAGTACGACACGGTCGTCATTCAGGCGGATGTCTGCAACGGCTGCCGCGCCTGCATCGGCGCCTGCCCCTTCGGGGTGATCGAAATCAACCCCCTCTCGAAGACGGCGATGAAGTGCACCCTCTGCTATGACCGGCTGCAGAGCGGCCTGCCGCCAGCGTGCGCCAAGGCCTGCCCGACCGAATCGATCAAGTTCGGCACGATCGCGGATCTGCATGCCACAGCGAACAACCGGGTGCAGCAGCTCAACGCCCAGGCGAAAGCCGAGGGGCGGCCGGAGGATGCCTACCTCTACGGCGCGGACGAATCGATGCTCGGCGGGCTCAACGCCTTCTTCCTCCTGGTCGACCGGCCGGAGACCTACGGCCTGCCGGCCGAGGCGAAACTGCCCTCGCGCAATCTCCCCGCCGCCTCGGCGCTCGGCATCGGCGGCGCGCTGGGCATGGCCGCGCTCGGCGCGGCCACCTTCCGCAAGCGGCGGATGGACGCCTTCGCCGCCGAGGCGCGCGGCGAGGGGGAAGTCGAGGGGGAGACGCTTCGCTCAGGGGGGGACGCTTCGCTCAGGGGGGAAGAGGAGGACGAGCGATGAGCATGCACACACTCCTGGCCCAGGTCGCGCCCCCCTCCAACACCTGGTTCACCCTCTCGCCGGAGTGGGGGTGGTACATCGTCGTCTACTTCTTTCTCGGCGGCATCGCCGGCGGCGCGGCCTTTCTCTCCGGGCTGCTCGACCTCTTCGGCACCCGGCTCGACCGGCGCATGACCCGCATCGGCTACCTGATCGCCCTCGTCGCCGTCGTCATCGGCGCCCTGCTCCTGATCGTCGACCTGACGCGGCCCGAGCGCTTCTGGCACATGATGTGGCAATCGAATGCCGGCGGGCCGATGTTCAAGTTCTACTCGCCGGTGTCGCTCGGCATCTGGATCCTCCTCGCCTTCGGCCTCTTCGTCTTCCTGGCCGCGGTCGGCTCGCTCGCCCTGGCAGGGGTCCTGCCGCGCGGCCTGACCGCGCTCGGTGAGGGGGTGCTCGGCAAGATCGTCGCCCTCGGCTGCGTCGTCTTCGGATCGGCGCTGGCGGGCTACACCGGGCTGATCCTGACCAGCACCAACCGGCCGCTCTGGGGCGACACGATCTGGTTGGCGCTCCTCTTCCTTCTCTCCGGCATCGCGGCCGGCGGCGCGGCGATGACCCTTTTCGGCTGGCGAGCCGGGCACCCGGGGAGCATGCGCTGGCTGGAGCAGATGGAGGGGTTCAGTTCGCTGCTGGAGCTGATCGTGCTGGCGATCATCGCGTTCACCATCTGGGGCGTGGTCAGCGTCGTCTGGAGCGGGCCCTGGGGCCTCCTCCTCCTCTTCGGTGTCGTCTTCCTCGGCATCCTTGTGCCGCTGACCTTTTACGTCTGGCCCGGCGCGCTCGGGCCGTCCACGGTGCCGGTGGCGGCGGTGCTGGTGCTGCTGGGGAGCTTCCTGCTGCGGACGCTGGTGCTCCTCTCCTCCGAGGCGGTGTGAGATGGGCGAGCAGAGGCTGAATCCCTCGGGCTACAAGCGACGGAAGGACGCTGATGGTGGTTGCTCATTTGATGTGGCCACCTGTCGAGGAAGGGCCGCCACGCCCGGCCCGCCTGAGGCTGAAAGCCTCAGGCTACCAAACGGGAAAGGACCTTTAAGGGCCCTGGGCGCGGCCGCCGCATTCTTTCAGCAACCGCTTTCAGAACCCTGGACGCACTGGCCGGGTCATGAAGGCAACGGCCGTCATGGGGCTACGCCGAAAGCATCGTCAGCGCCCCGCGTGAAACCGGGACGCCGCCTCCGGCTGATCGGGGTTGGCATAGGGCTCGCCGTGCTGCTGGGGAGCTGCACCTTCTCGCCGGAGGCGGCGAGGGTGCGCGGCGAACCGGGAGCCGACCCCGGCAACCACGGCCACCCGGTCGACCTGCTAGCGCCGCCGGACCGCTTCGAGCGGATCTACTACCGGATCCCGTACGACGGCCCCGCCGTGGCCAGCGAGGATACTTCCCTGTCGTGAGACGCTCCGCCATCGACACCCCACCCGACCCTCTCTCGGCCGGCGCCCGCCGCCAGATCGACGCGCTTCTCGCGGCGCAGCCGGAGGCCGCCTCCTGGCTCGGCGTCCTCTCGGCCGTCCTCGCGGAGAGCGCCGCCCCGCGCTGGGAGACGATGGCGAGCGCGACCCGGCTCTCGCCGGAGCGCGCCCCCGCCGCGCCGCTGCTGGCCGGGGCGGTGATCCCAGTCGATCCGCGAGCCGCGGAGCGCTGGGTGCGCGAGGTGCTACGCATCGCGGCGGACGCCGGCCCCGAGGCAGCCTCACTGCGAGCGGCCGCGGAATCGCGCGACCTCGCCCCACTCGACATGCTGGCGATGGCGATCAACGCGGAGGGGGATCACCTCGACGCGGCCGCAATCACGCTCGGAGCATCCCCGGAGGCGCTCGCCGTGGCGGCCGGCCTGGCCAGCATCCCCCTGCTGCAGGCGGTCCGGCGCCGCTTCGGCGCCGCCGTCGCCGCGCACTGGAGCGAGGGGTACTGTCCGGTCTGCGGCGATTGGCCGCTGCTGGCCGAGCAGCGAGGGCTGGAGCGGGCACGCCGGCTCCGCTGCGGGCGGTGCGGCAGCGACTGGGCGCAGCCCGGCATCCGCTGCCCCTACTGCAATGTGACCGGGCACGCGGCGCGGGCGGCCCTGATTCCCGAGACGGATAGCGAGGCGCGCCGGGTCGAGATCTGCTACCAGTGCCGCGGCTACCTCAAGAGCGTCTCCACTCTGCGCGCCTGGGCCGGCGACGAGATCCCCCTCGCCGACATGGCGACCGTCGACCTCGATCTGGCCGCGCTCGCGCGCGAGTACGAGCGGCCAGGCCCGCGGACGCTGCGGCCGGGGGTGACGGTGGTGACGGCTGACGGGTGAGGGGTGTTGGGACTATTGGCTGCTGGCTATTGGCTGTTGGCAGGAGCCGGTGGATCATCCCGAGGAAGATGTCCTGATGCTCGATCCGGACGACTTCGAGCCGAACCCGCCCTCATTACGGCAGGCGCCATCGTAAGCACTCCGACTCAAGCGTCGCCCCGGCCCTGTGTCATGCTGACGAAGGAAGGATCCCGGCTCAGGGGAAGCGTCGTTCCCGGGAGCCGAGATGCTTCGCCGTGCTCGGGATGACCCGTCGTGCGGGCGCGGCTCGAGCCGGGCGCTGGCGGCTCCCTACTTCCGCTTCTTCACCGTCGCCGTGATCTCCAGGGACCAGCCGTCCAGGCTGCCGGAGTCATTGCCCGAGGCGTCGACGATAAAGAGCCGCCATGTCCCGTTCGGGTTGGCCCCATTGAAGACGCTGAGCGCGCTCTTCGCGTCAGCCATGGGCGCCGGAGGCGGGAAGGCGTCCGACCCATTGTCGATGTCGGTTGGCCGAAACGTCCCGCTGGTGAGCGAGCCGGAGTCGGGCAGTGCGTCGGCCGCCGCGTCATCGAGCGTCAACGTGATGCCGCTGACGGCGCTGGCGCCGCCGACATCGCTCATGATGACGGCGCTGCGGCCATCCGGCGCGACGAGCAGGATGTCGATGTCGTCCGGCACATCCTCGGTGAAGCCGTCGAGGACGACGTTGACATCGACGATCTTCCCCTTCTTCAGCCCCTTGACCTCGATCGCCGCGGGGTAGGGATCGGCCACGCCGGCGCCGGGAAGTGCGATCCCCGACGATGCGGTGAAGGTTCTGGTCACCATCCGCTGCTTTTTCTTCGCGGCATCGGCCGATGCCGCACCCAATACCAGCGGCGTCACCACCAACGCGACGAGGATGGCGCCGAAGATTCGCCTGAACATGAAGCCCCTCCTGTGCGATCCGGGCGCGGCCGGTCACCGCGCCGCTGATCTCACGGTAGGGCAGGAGGGGACGATGACGAAGTTCTCTGCTTGACTGCGGACGTGTCAACCGTTTGACAGAGCGATCCTGCGGGGCGAGAGCCAGCCAACAGCCAGAAGCCAATAGCCAGCAGCCCCATCACCCCGCGTCCGTCTCCGGCAGCGCGCGAATCCAGGCAGCCTCGGCGCCGATCGTCGTCGGCTGGCCGTGGCCGGGGAGGACCGTCGTCTCCTCCGGCAGCTCCGCGACGAGGCGGCGCAGGGACTCGTTCATCACGCCCTGGTCGGCGCCGAGGAGGTCGGTGCGGCCATGGCCCTTGGGAAAGAGGACATCGCCGCCCAGGAGCACGCCCGCCTCCTCGTTGTAGAGGGCGATGTGCGCCGGGTCGTGCCCGGGCAGGTGGAGGACCCGGAAAGTATGCTCCCCGAGGGTCACCGTATCTTCATCCTCGAGGGCCATGTTGGCCGCGACGGGCGGCACCGGCACGGGCGGCTCACCGAAGGAGGAGGCCGGATTCGCCAGGGGCGCCTCGGCCAGCGGGTGGGCGGCCAGGGGCGCCTCGGTCGCCTCGGTCAGCGCCTTGGCGTCGGCGATATGGTCCCAGTGGGTGTGGGTGATGACGATCTCGCAGATCGTCCAGCCCCGCTTCGCCGCCTCGGCGACGATCGCCTCGGTCGTCTCGTAGGGCGCGTCGATCACCAGGGCATCACCCGATTCGGTGTCGCCGACGAGGTAGGCGTTCGTCTCGATCGGCCCGCCCGGAAAGGCGATGATTTCCAGCGGCATGCGTCGTTCCTCTCTTGTTCCTGCTCCAGCGAGCATGATGCGGCCCCTCATGCGGTGAATGGTAGCCGTCGTGACGCGACAAGCTCCCGCAGCATGATCCCCGGCACACTCTCGGCCAATTGCCGGCATCACACGGCGTCAGCCGGTCGTAGGCGCAGACGCGGGTGAAGCTGGCGACCCCCGAGAGGACGGCAGTCTGTCCCGAGCTTGGGGAAGCACATCCGTGTCCCAATTGTCGGCGTCGTTGCCGGCGCCGGCTTCGAAGATGATCGTGGGACTCCCGGTCCCGCAGCACTCCAGGAAAAGCCGGCGCCCCTCGCCAATGTCGACCAGGCCGGCGACGTCACCGCTCGATGCGGCTGGTAATCCGATGACCGGCGTGGCGGTCTGCGCCGAGACCCGCGTTGGCCCTCCAAAGCACCAGGATGATGAGGCCGATGAGAGGGGTCAGGCGCATGCGATGCCACCTGTTGCGGAGCCGACTGCAGCCGTCATCAGGCCTCCGCGGCGCGCGGCAACAGGCGCAGGCCCGCCGCGACCCAGCCGACGCGGCCCTCTAGACCGCGGACAAATGGCAAGCGCTGGTGGCTGGCGACGGCGATATCCTCGGCCAGGAATGCCACGGGGACAGTCGGCGACGGCGGAGGGCTGATGGCGGGCAGCCACGCCCCGGGCTGCTCGATCGTCTCGATAGAGAGCTCCAGCCCGTCGCCGGTTTGGGAGAAGGTGTACGCCTGTCCGGGGTCGGCATAGCGGCCGGCGTACTCGGCTAGGTGCTCCGGCGGGAGGTCGACCGTCGCCGCGTCGTCGGGGACGATCAGGGCGTGGGTGAGCCCGAGCCTGCCGGCCAGCGGGGCGAGCGCCGGAATCTGGGCCAGGGCGGCATCGAGCACCGCCATCGCCGCCAGGGCGCCGCCGCCTTGGCCATTGGTCAGCACGACCAGGGCGAACTCCTGCTCGGGGATCGCCACGAGCTCGGCGTGCTGGCCGGCCGTGTCGCCCCCGTGCATGAACGCGCGCGTCCCGTCGACATCCTGCACGAACCAGTCGAGGCCCATCTGCATGGGGAGCCCGGGAATGGGCATCGCCGGCTCGCGCATCTGGCGCAGGCTGTCGGGATGGACGACGTTCGCCGCCCCCGCGACCGTGCCGCGCGCGACGTGAAAGCGGGCGTAGCGGATCAGGTCGCGGGTGGTCGACCAGATGCCGCCGGCGGGGTCAGCGGAGCGGGGGATCCACAACGGCGATTGCATGGCCACCGCGGGTTTCCCGTTGATCGGCAGGGCGATGTGCCCATCGGCATAGGGGCGCTGGAGCACCGCCGCGCGGTCGAGCAGGCTCTCGTCCAGCCCAAGCGGCCCCAGCAGCAGGCTCCCCAGCGCCGCATCGTAGGTCGTGCCGGTGACGACCTCGATCAGCCGCCCGAGGAGGGTGAAGGCCGCGTTGTTGTAGGAGAAGAATTCGCCCAGCGGAAAGATCTGGGGCAACCGGGGCAGCCGTTCGGCGACGTAGCGAGCGATGGCGTCGTCGCCGTTGCCGGTCTCGAAGCCCTCGTCGCCGTACCACCCGGCGCTGTGATCGAGGAGGTTACGCACCGTGACTTTGGCCGCTACCTCTTCGTCCATGAGCCGGAGATCCGGGATGTAGGTGCGCACGGACTCGTCGAGGCCCAGCGCGCCCTCGTCGATCAGGCGCCAGATGGCCGTCCCCGTATAGGTCTTGGAGAGCGAGCCGATCTGAAAGAGCGTATCGGGCGTGACTGGCCGCATCGAGGAGAGGCTGGCGACGCCGAAGGCGGCGTGCTCTTCACGATCGCCGCTCAGGAGGCCGAGGGCAGCGCCGGGCACCCCGGCCTGCTGCATGGCGGCGACCATCGCGTCCGCCACAGCCCGGAACGCGGGCGAGGCATCGGCGGCGAGCGTGCTCGGCATCGGCGACGGCGCGGTGACCGAGGCGCCGGCGACCGGCGTCCCCACGGCGGCCGGCGAGGCGACGGGCGTAATCTGCGCGGCCAGCCGCCGGGCTGGCGCCACGGCGGCGAGCGCGGCGGCGCCGCCAGCCAGCGACAGGACACGACGCCGGGAGCATTGAGACGATTGTGTCGGATCGGGTTTCATGCGAACTCCTTCTGCCACGGCTACGCCACGCATTGGCGTCGAACGCTCTGCCGAAGCCACGCGCCCAGATGCGCGCGGAACGCGATGTGACCCGCCACCTGGGGTTGGCATGGCCGCGAGGTCGACCACATCGTACCGGTAGAGCAGCTCCAGCTCGCCCGGATCGGCTTGCACCGTCAGCACGACGCGCGGCTGGCCTACGGCGTCCGCGTCCAGCGCCACGTGCATCATTGGCGGGGTGGTCCCCCACGGCGGATCGACAAACACGTAGCTGGCTACCGCGCCAGCATCGTCCAAGCGGGGGAGCAGTTCGGAACGAGCGGCCCCGGTATCGAAGACCAGGCAATGACACTATGGCGTCGCGGCATGGCGAGGCTATCCGTACATCTACTCCATTCGCCGGTCAGCAAGTACTCAATCGTCCGGGGGAAGCCTCGATGCGCGCCGCGCTTTGCCTCGCCAACCGCTGCCCCCACGACGCCGATCGCCTCGATCACGTCGATGACGGCACGCGAGCGCGGATTCGTCTGGCCCAGACTCAGCGCTGCTCGATATCACGCTAGCGCCCGCGCACGGTCCCCTCAGGTCGCCGCCGGCGCCGGCCCTTCCGGCTTACCCTCCGAACCGACGGGAGTTGGCGGCTCCTCCGGCGGCTTGGGTTTGGGCGCGAGGAGGTCCATGCCCGGCTCCCAGACCGCCTCTCCCTCCGCGACCGATTCGACGGTGACGCCGAGCCGCGCCAGGAGATCGGCGGCCCAGATGGCGCGCCAGGGGCGCGGGTTGACCGGCTGGTGCGGGGCGTGCGAGTCGGAGCCGGCCGAGACGAGGAGGCCCTTCTCCGCGGCCAGGCGGCGGTAGAGGGCCGTCTGCTCGTCAGTGTGGGAGCGGTAGTGCGCTTCCAGCCCGTCGATCGGGATCTCGGCCAGCATCCGGTCGAGATCCTCCGGCAGGAGGGCACCGACCGAATCGGCGCGGCCGGGGTGCGCCACGACGGCGATGCCGCCCGCCTGATGCGCGGCATCGACCACCCGCTCCAGCGGCTCGTCGGCGCTGAAGCCGCCGCCGAGGCGGGAGACGAACTCGGCCGCCTCCTTCAGGTTCTTGACGTGCCCCTCGCGGATGGCAGAGGTAAGGACATGGTAGGGCCAGAGGGGCCGGCCGCCAGCGATCTCTTCGAGCGAGGGAAGCGGCTTCCCCTCCGCCTCGATCCGGTTGCGGGCGTCCTCGGCGAGGGTCAGGAGCTGCGCATCCAGATCGGCCAGCACCGAGCGGAAGGCGCGCGCCTCGGGGTCGGCCCGGTTCGGCTGGATGCCGTAGATCAGGACGTGCCACTGCCGGCCGCTCCAGCGGGCGGTGACCTCGACCGCCGGGATGATGCGGATGCCCCGCCTGGCAGCGCGGCGGGTGATCTCCGGCACGGAGCGCTGCGTATCGTGGTCGGCGACGGCGGCGACGCGAAAATCGTTTGCCGCCAGGTGATCGACCAGCGCCGCAGGCGTCCAGGCGCCGTCGGAGGCGAGCGTATGCAGGTGCAGATCGACGCGCTCGGCCGGGCCGATCGTCAGCGGAGCCGGCGGCGCGGCGGCGGCGGTAATCTCGTGAGCAGGGGTGCTGGGCGGGTCCGCCAAGGGAAGAACCTCCGAACATGGGCGCGGGCATTGACTCTGGCTTCAGTTTAGTCGACGCGCGGCCGCGGGACGGTTCGCGGCTGCCCGCTCTCGGCTGAGCGCTCTATCCATCGTCGCCGTGACATTTTCCGGCACGCGCCGTCTACCTTAGCGTACGCGTACCCGGCCGTTGGTCTCAGGCATGGAGCGGAGCGATGGGGTGGCGACACCGCCGGAGGTCCGAGGGAACGGCTCCGGAGAGCATCGAACCGAGCGACGATGAGCTGGTCGATCTGGCCCGGGGCGACCCTGCCGCCTTCGCCCTCCTCTATCGCCGCTACGCGGTGGCGGTCTACCGCTACTGCGACCGGGCGCTCAGCGGCCGGGCAGCGGCCGAAGAGGTGATGCAGTCGGTCTTCCTGCACGCGCTCGCGGCGTTGCCCACGTATCGCGGCGGGTCGTTTCGCTCCTGGCTCTTCGCCATCGCCCACAACGCGGTCGTCGATGCCCGCGCCGCGCGTCGCCGCGCCGCCACGCTGGACGAGGCGGCCGAGCTGCCCGATGGCCGCGTCTCGGCCGAAGCCGAATTGACCGTTCGCCGCCTGACCCTGCCGCCAGGCGCCAGCATCGTGGGCGGGCCAGCCCCGGGCCTGAAGTTGGTGGGGGTCGAGGCGGGAACGCTCACGATCGATTGGGCCGATAGCGCCAATCGACCCGTCGATGGCCAGTCCACGAACGCGACACCGACGTCGCGGGTGGTCCTCCCACGAGACTACAAGGCCGGGTCGTGGGCGGATGTCAATCGGGCAGGCACGTTGGCGACCCCGCGGGGTGCGGGGCCATTCGCGACGACGCTGCGCAACGACGGCAGCGAACCGGTCACGCTGCTGGCGCTGACCGTCGTCTCCATGGTGCCCGACGTCACGCTGGTTGATCCCTGAGATGGTCGCCCGGGTTGGGCCGGAGCGCCCGGTGGCGCGACGCGGAGTGTGCTTGCGGCGATTGACGAGCGGAGGCAAGCGGCCCATGATGGCTCCTATCAGCGTCTCTCCACCCCGCGAGGCAGGTTCTGCCATGCTGCCCCCATTCTTCGGCGCTCGTCCTGCCGAGCCCCCTGGCTCTCCTCTCCCCGTTCGCGGCGCCCGTCCTCCCGGCGGACTGCCGCGTCCGCTGACGTCGCTGATCGGCCGCGAAATGGAGATTAGGCAGATTCTGGCGTTTCTGCGGGAGGAGGACGCCTGCCTGTTGACGTTGACCGGCCCCGGCGGCGTCGGCAAGACGCGCCTCGCCGTCGAAGCTGCGCGGATCATCGCTCCGGAATTCGCCGACGGCGCCCGCTTCGTCTCGTTCGGGCCGCTCCTCGATCCCGCCCTGCTGCTGGGGAAGATCGGGCGCGTGCTCGGCATCCCCGATCTGCGCCGCGACGACCCGCTCGAACACCTGGCGACCGCGCTCGCGGACCTCGAGCTGCTGCTGGTGCTCGACAACCTCGAGCATCTGCTGATCGCCGCGCCGCGAATCACGGAACTCCTGCAGGCCTGTTCGGGGTTGACGGTACTGGCCACGAGCCGGGAGCGGCTGCGCGTCGGCGGCGAACGGGAGTTCGTGGTGACGCCGCTCATCCTGCCGGAGCGCGCGGCTCCGGCGACCGCAAGTGCGCTCGCCGAGAACCCTGCCGTGCGCCTCTTCGTCGAGCGAACGCGCGCCGTGGCGCCCAGCTTCGTGCTGACGGATGAGAATGGCGCGGAAGTTGCCGAAATCTGCCGCCGGCTCGATGGCCTGCCACTGGCGCTCGAGCTGGCGGCGGCGCGGATCAAGGTCATCGACCCGGCAACGCTCCTGCTACGGCTCGAGCGCCGGCTGCCGATGCTCGTCGGCGGCAGCCGCGAGGCCCCGGCGCGGCAGCGGACGATGCGCGACACGATCGCCTGGAGCTATGCCCTGCTCACCCCCGACGAGCAGGCGCTCTTCCGCCGGCTGGCGGTCTTCCGGGGCGGCTTCACCCTCGAAGCGGCCGAAGGGATCGCCGCGATCGCGGGGGAGGCCAGAGGAGAGTCCTCTACCTCCAGGGAGATGGCCGCGCCAGTCCTCGAGGGCGTGACGTCGCTGGTCGACAAGAGCCTCCTGCTGCGCGAGGAGCGGGAGGGCCTGCCCAACCGCTTCACGATGCTGCAGACGGTGCGGGAGTTCGCCCGCGAGCAACTGGAGGCGCACGATGAACTCGAGGCGCAGCGGGGCGCACATGCGCGCTACTTCGCGGCGTGGGCGGCCGCCGTCGAATCGCGGCTCCGTGACGAAAGCCGCCCCCGCTGGCTCAACCAGTTCGAGAGCGAACACGACAATCTGCGCTCGGCGCTCGCCTGGAGCCTGGCCGCACCCGGCGGCTGGGCGTTGGGCGCGCGCCTGGCCGGCTCGCTCTTCTGGTTCTGGTACATCCGCGGGCACCTCACCGAGGGGCGACGCTGGTGCGAAGCGGTCCTGGCGGCGGCGGATGCGGCCAGCGATGGCGAGGAGCGGGCGAGCGCGCTCTACGCGGCCGGCCGCCTCGCCTGGCGGCAAGGCGACATCGGGGTGGCCCGCGAGCATTTGGCGGCCAGCGTCGAGCGCTGGCGCACGCTCGGCAATCGGCGAGGGCTCGCCTTCGCGCTCACCTTTCTCGGGTTGGCCAGGCGAATGCTTGGCGACGGTCCCGAACGCGCGCGGGCCGACCTGGAAGAGAGCGTGTGCATCTTTCGCCAGATCGACGACCGCTGGGGACTGGCGCTGGCGCTCTACAATCTGGCGGACGCGGTGGCCTTCGACGGATCAGGGAGCGATATCCCTGGCAGCACGCTCCTCTATGCCGAAAGCCTCGCCCTCTTTCGGGAATCCGGCGACCGCTGGGGCGAGGCGCTGGTCCTGACCAGCTCGGGCCACGCGGCGCACCTGGACGGGAACCTGGCGGAAGGCCGGGAGCTCCTCACGCGCGGCCTCGCGATCCTGCGTGAGACCGGCGATCTCTGGCGCATCGCGCAAGCCGTCAGCTACCTGGGGCAGTTGACCATCGATGCCGGCGATCTAACGGCCGCCGCGGATTTGTATGCCGAAGCCGAAGCACTCTTTCGTAACCTCGGGCACTGGTCCGGGCTCCGCGAAGCGCAGGAGGCGCTCGCGCGGTTGCCAGACCTGGCTGCCGCCTCGACGGCGAGCGCGGCTGACGCGGGCGCATTGCCGAGCGGAGCGCGTCAGGAATCGGACATCGGGCTGACCGGGCGCGAGCTGGAGGTGCTGCGGCTGATCGCGGCCGGCCGCAGCAACGCCGAAATCGCCGAAGCGCTCTTCATCAGCCCCCGCACCGCCTCGACCCACGCCGCCAATATCCTGGCCAAATGCGGCCTCGCCACGCGCGCCGAGCTGATCGCCTTCGCCCACCATCATTCGCTCACCTGAGCCGGGGTTGGCACGTGGTCTGGCAGCGGAAGCCCCTCACCGTTCGGCCAGCCCAGTTGCCGCATCGCGGTTCGTAGGGGCGACACAGGCGTCGCTCGGGCCGCTCCGCCACGAACGCGCCTGATGCCATGCATGCTGCCAGGAGGGAGCCATCCTGCCAGCAACAACGGGCGACGCAGGCGTCGCCCCTACAGCCGGAAATGCCGGCGCCCCGCTCTTCCGATGCATCCGTCGAGGTACGTACCGCCTCCGCCTCGCCAGAACCGCGCGGAAATACGTCGCCCAACCGATGCGGCGCTCGACCCCGGCGCGCAGGATACCGCCGGGTTCGGCGACCGAGGCCGGGCCGGCGTCAGGAGCCAGGGAGAGCGACGATGCGAGGGACACGCGACCCAACGAGCGCCGATGACGGGCGCGATGCGCGGGACCGGGCCGAGGCCACCGTCCACGCGCACCTCGATGCTCTGCTGGCGAGCGGCGATTGCGGCGAGTCGCTCGCCGACGACGTGCGCCTGACGATCATGGGGACCGGCGAGACAACGTGCGGCCGCGAGGCGGTCGCCGCGCTCCTCGCCTACCTGCACCGGCGGGCCTTCGCGGCGCCGCCGATCGTCAGGACGCTGATCGCCAACCAGGAAACCGCCATGATCGAGGCGGAGTTCGCCGGCGTCCACGCCGGCGAGTTCGCCGGCATCGCGCCGACCGGCCGCCAGGTGCGCGTGGCCTACACCGTCGCCTACGACTGCGGCAGCCACAGCATCACCGCTGTGCGCCTCTACCTCCCGCTCGACACGCTCGTTCAGCAGCTTCGCGAGAGCTGATCCGGCACGTGTGGAAAGGAGACCTCGCCATGACCAACCACCCCAACGCCTTCCACGCCACCGTCACCCGCCGCTCGCTCGTCGGCACGAGTCTCGGCGCCGCCGCGCTCGCCTGGCTCGGCCCCGTTGCCCACGCCGCCCCGCACCCCGCATCGCCCGCTTTGGGGAGGGCCGCGCAAACCGCGACGACGAGGTCTCCAGCCACCTGGCGCACCTGGATTCTCACCTCCGCCAACGAGCTGCGCCCCGCCGCGCCCGGTCCAGTGCCTCAGGCCGAGATCGACGAGCTCGAGCAGCTCACGGCCGATCCGAGCGACACGACGGCGGCGCAGATGGCGCGCTGGAACGGCCGGGTCGCCACCCTCCCCTGGACGGAACTGGCGAACGACGCCTACAACGAGTTCAAGCTGACAGCGATCCGGCAGTACCGGGCCAACGCCCTGCTGCAAACGGCAATGGCAGACGCCGTCCTCGCCGCTTACGACGCGCAGGACGCCTACCAGCGCCCCGGCCCCTCGCTCGACCAGAGCCACTTCACCCCCTCCTCGCCATCGTCCTCCCCCTCGGCGGAGGCGGCGGTCGCCGGGGCGGCGGCAGCGGTCCTCACCGCCCTCCTCACCGACGCGGCGCCCGGCCGCTTCATCGACCTGGCCAACGAGGCGGCCACGACCCGGCTGCCGGCGGGGCTCAACTTCCGTAGCGACACCGACGCCGGCCTCACCCTCGGCAAGGCAATCGGCGAGCGCGCCGTCGCCCTGGCCGCGAACGACCAGCCCAGTGCGGCCTGGGACGGCAGCGGACGGCTCACCGGGCCCGGCTACTGGGCACCGACCCCGCCCGCCTTCGTCAAGCAGCCGCAGGAGCCGCTGGCGGCGTCCTGGCACCGCTGGGTGCTGGAGAGCGCCAACCAGTTCCGCTGCGCCCAGCCTCCGGCCTACAACTCCTCCACCTGGAAGAGCCAGCTCGACGCGGTGCGCGAGGCGACCTCCACCCGGGCCCTCCAGAGCGAGCGGGCCCGCTACTGGCAGAACAGCGCGGCCTCGACGCTCTGGGACACGATCGCCAGCGAGATGATCGCCCGCGACCAGCTCGACCTGCCGCACGCCGCCCGGGCGATGGCGCTGACGGCGGTGGCGGTGGCCGACGCGGAGATCGCCTGCTGGGTCAGCAAGTACACCTACTGGACCGAGCGCCCCATCAGCGCCGACCCGGAGATCGACGTCCTCTTCCCGACGCCCCCCTTCCCCTCCTACCTCTCGGCTCACGCGACTGCCTCGAACGCGGCAGCGGTCGTGCTGGCGCACCTCTTCCCGGAGGACGCGATCGACCTCCTCGCCCTGGCGGCGGAGGCGGCCGCCTCGCGCACATGGGCGGGCAGGGGTCGAACACGGTCAGGCCCTGCGTCGCGTCGCGGCTGCCTCGCGCACATGGGCGGGCATCCACTTCCCGATCGACAACGACGCCGGCACATTGATGGGCCGCCAGATCGGCTACCTCATCGCCGAGCGGGCGCGAGGCGACGGCGCGGAGTGAGCGGACCACCGCAACCGGGGGTGCCGGCCGCGCATCGCGGGTGGAGCCGGATGAGACACGAGGCCCGCGATGCGCTGATCGAGCCTGGAGGACCTATGATGAACGCACGACATCTGCTACTCGCCCTCGCGCTCGTCGTCACCGCCGTGCTGGGCGGCCTCGGCCTCGGCAGCCCGGCCGGACACGCGGCCGCGTTGCGCCAGGGGACGCCGACGGCGTCGGGGATCTCCGGCATCACCGTCGAGACGCTCGGGCACGGCCCCTCCAGCGCCGCGCCGGGCTACACCTTGCACCTGATCCGGCTTACCTTTGCTCCCGGCGGCCGGATCGCGATGCACCACCATCCGGGGGACGCGGTCTTTTACGTCGAGTCGGGAGAGATCGGCTGGACGACCGGTAGCGGCACGGCCCTCCTGAACCGCGCCCCGGCGGGCCCGCCGGGCGCGGGCGCGACACCGGCCGCGCCGGAGCCGCTGGGCGCCGGCCCCGAGGTGCTCCTGCACGCCGGCGACGCGGTCTTCTACGACCAGGACGTCACCCACGATGTCCACAATCCCGGCGCGGAACCCGCCGTCGTGCTCTACGCCGCGCTCCGGGCGAGCGATCAGCCCGGGATCACCTTCACCGAAGCGACGCCCGCTGCCTGACGGGCTCACGCCAGTCATCGATGACCGAGGAGGCACGATCATGATCGCTCGGAACCGCCTGCGCGCCAACAACCAGCCGAGCATGCAGATGACCAACGATCAGGGAACGCCGATGCCGTAGACGCGGCCCTCCCCCTCGCCCTCTCCGGCGAGTCCGGAGAGGGGGCGGTATTGGCAGGAAGGCTCATGAGCGGCGGCCGAACAACCCTCACCCCCGGCCCCTCTCCCGGGGCGCAGGGCGCGGGGAGGGTTGACGTCGCAATGTCGGGATAGCAGGGAGACAAGCCGTCCCGCAACGCTGCGCCACCGCACAGTTCGTTCCGAGATTGTCACGTCCTCTCGCTACACGCTCCCCTCGCCCTGCGCACAGGGAGAGGGGCCGGGGGTGAGGGTTTCTCGTGACCGCGACGATGATTCCCACCAATACCTCCCCTTCTCAGCGGGCGAGTCCGGAAATAGGGAGCCAGTCGCGTGCTCCGGCGACCGGGCGAGGCGCGAGACCACCAACGAAGGGATGCGAGGCGTCCCCTTGGCGGTCGCCGCCTCAGGACAGAAGCTCGACGTATCCGTCCGTGCCATGCACACGGATGCGCTGCCCATCCCGAATCAGCCGGGTGGCCTGCTCCACCCCCACGACGGCAGGCAAGCCGTACTCCCGCGCGATCACCGCGCCATGGGTCATCAGCCCCCCAATCTCCGTCACCAGCCCCGCGATGGCGACGAACAGGGGCGTCCAACTGGGGTCCGTGTAGGTCGTGACCAGAATGTCGCCCGGTTCGAGATCGGCCTCCGCCATGTCGAGGATGACGCGGGCGCGCCCCTCGATGGCCCCGGCGGAGACCGGCAAGCCGGCCAGCGCGCCAGTCGGCAGATCGTCGCGCCGGTACGCCCCGGCGACGATCTCGCCATCCGAGGTGAGCACCCGGGGCGGCGTCAGCGCCTGATACGCCCTGAACGCCTCCTTGCGCTCGCGGATGAGCTGGTCATCCACCTGTCTCATGCCTACGACGTCCTGGAGCTCCTGGAACGTGAGGAAGAAGATGTCGTCCTGCTCGCGCAGCACGCCGGCCTGCACGAGGCGCTCGGCTTCTGCCATCAAGGCCTGCTTGTAGACGAAGTAGCGACTGACCATGCCGTACTTCGGATACTCCCGGTAACCGCTGAAGGTCCGTACCCGGTCGATCATCCGCTTGGTCTCTTCGGCCTTCTGCTCCCCGTCCGGCAGCGCTCGCACTTGCTCCAGCAGCTCCTGCTCCTGCTGCTCGGCCTCCTGCCGCCCCTGCGCGAAGCGCCGCTGGCCCTCGCCCGGCGCGAAGTTCCGGATGTTGCCGAGAATCAGGGGCACGAGCGTGTCGGGGCGCTCACTCCAGCGCGGCGTCGTGATGTCGATCTCGCCGGCACAGCGCATGCCGTACAGATCGAGCCAGCCCCGGATGGCGTCGCGCGCTTCCCGCCCGCCCGCGAGCCTGGGTAGTTCCTCCAGGAAGCCCTCGTCCTCGACCTGCTGCAGAAACGCCACCACCTCCGGATACGGCCGGATCACGTCCGCGACGTCGAGGAGCGCCAGCCCCATCTCCGACGTGACATTGTTGGGGACGGACTGCGCGAGCGTGTCGGCCGCGTTCTTCTCGCCCAGCCACGCCGCGAGCCGCTCGTTGAGCCACCAGGCGGCCTCCATCCCCGCCATGATCGCCTGATGGCTTTGCGGATCGAACAGGATCCGCCGCAGCTCCTGAATGTCTGCCAGGATGAAGTCGAGCAGCGCCGGTCCGGACTTCCCCCGGATATCGCGCTGCAACGCGGCGATAGAGGCCTGGCTCTGCTCGATCAGCGCGGCGACGAGCGCCGGATCGGTCTCGATCGGGGTCGGACTGGCGCCAGGCGGCGTCCAGGGGGGAGCGTCGTCCGAGATCGCCGGGAGGAATCCCTCGCGTGCGACGATGGTCCGCAAGGCGTCCCCGATCAACGGATCGGATCTCCCCAGGGCCTCCAGGAGACCGTTGCGGCTCGCCGGCGATGCCAGGATCCGCGTCACGTCGACGAACAGGCGCCCGCCAGCCTCTGCCATCGGCCGGGGGGTCGTCATCTGCCAGAAGGCGAGTCCCAGCGGCTTCATGGGGTCGGTCATCATCTGCTGATGCCCGACGGAGATGTAGACGTGGTTCTCCTGGTCGCCGGCCGCGGGGATGGGAAAGAGCGTGGTGATCGGCCGGCTCTGGACGATCTGGAACTCGTCGTCGACCAGGCACCACTCGATATCCTGCGGGCAGCCGAAGTGCGCTTCGATCCGCCGCCCCAGTTGTGCGAGCCGCACGGCCTGCGCATCCGTCAGCGCGGGCTCGTCCTGCCGCTCCGGCGCGATAGCCGCCTCCCGTGTGCCGCCCGCCGGAGCGGCGTCGATGGCGATTCGCTTGGTGGCGATCGCCTTGGCGACGACCTCCCCGTCGCGCACCGTGTAGACATCCGGGGTCACCAGGCCGGAGACGAGCGCCTCGCCGAGGCCGAAACTGGCTTCCACCGAGGCGACCTTCCGGTTGCCCGTGACGGGGTCGGCCGTGAAGAGGATGCCGGACACCCGCGGGAAGAGCAT
>JADYYO010000075.1 GCA_020853615.1 Thermomicrobiales bacterium | reverse complement strand
TCGGCAGCCGCGATGTCGACCGGCCAGAGCATCGCCGCGCCGACCCGCTCCCGCACGCCGCCCGCCGCCCCGAAGAGGAGGAGCGCCGCGCGATGCTCGCCGCACGCCGTCGCCACGCACGCAACGCGGGAGAGGGCGTCGGCGACCATGCGCGGCTCGCCCCGCTCACCCATCAGGACGATCCCCTCCGCGCCCCGGCGCGCCGCCAGCGCGTAATCGCCCGCATCGTGCGCGATCGCCGCCAGATCGAGTAAGGCGATCGCCTCGGCCAGGTCGAACTGCAGGCCGCGGTAGTGCCGCAGCGCCTCCTCGCCATACGCCGCGGCCCGCGCAAATGCCTGCTGGCCCCGCGCCGAAACGCTGAGATTCACCAGCGCCCGCCCGGCGACGCCGGCGCGCAGGAGCGGATCGGAGAGCTGCTCCGCGAGCGCCAGCGCCTCGCGCAGCGGCGCCTCGGCTTCGGCGTAGCGGCCCTCGCTGTTCCTCATCGCGCCGCGCAGCGTCAGCAGCACCGCCCGGTCGAGCGGCTCGCCAGCCTCGGCCACGAGGGCGAGTGCCTCCGCCAGGAACGGCTCGGCCCTGGAGAACGCCCCCTGCCCGAAGAGAACCCCGGCGTACCCGATCAGGAGGCGCGCCCGGTCGGCAGGCGTCGCCGCGTCGGCGAGCGCCAGGGCCCGCTCGAGCCAGACCTGCCCCTCGCGATAGAGGCCGTAGGCATACCAGGACATGCCCAGGGCGGCGGCAAGCTCGGTGAAATCCGCGGCCGGCCCGCACTCGTGCAACCAGTGCAGCGCCGCCCGGATATTCGCCTGCTCCGCGCCGAGCCGATCGAGCGGCGCCTGCCTCGCGTGAATGCTGGCCAACGGCCGCAGCGCACGCGCCATCGCCAGGAGATAGCGCGCATGCCGCTCCCGCGCCGCGCCCTCCTCGCCCGCCGCCGCCAGTTGCCCCAGCCCGAACTCGCGGATCGTCTCCAGCATCCGGAAGCGCGGCGCGCCATCCGTCCCGGTTTCGCGGACGAGCAGGCTCTGCTCGACCAGGTTGGCGAGCATATCGAGGGTGTTGGGTGATAGGTGATGGGTGACGGGTGACGGACGATCGTCTCCCATTACCCACCCCCCATTAGCCATCACCACATCGCCCGCCTCCAGCGTGAAGCCGCCCGCGAAGACGGCGAGCCGGCGGAAGAGCGCCTGCTCCTCCGGGGCCAGGAGGTCGTAGCTCCAGGCGATGGCGTCCCGCATCGTGCGGTGACGCGACGGAGCGCTGCGCGCGCCGCGCGTCAGCAATGGCAGCCGCGGTGAGAGCCGGTCGCGCAGTTGCGTTGGCGAGAGGACATTGATGCGCGCGGCCGCGAGCTCGATCGCCAGCGGCAGCCCATCGAGCCGGGCGCAGATATCGGCGATCACGGGCGCGCTCGCCGCGTCCGGGGCGAAGCCGGGCGCCTGCTCCCGCGCCCGCTCGACGAAGAGCCGGCCCGCGTCCGAGGCGAGCAGCGCCTCGACGGAGGCGCGCTCGCCGGCCTGGCTCAGCGGCGGGATCGCCAGCTCGCGCTCGCCGGCGATGCGCAGCGGGGCGCGGCTGGTGACCAGGGCGGTCACCCTGGCCGTGGCGGCGAGCAGCTCGGCCACGCGCGGCGCGGCATCGAGAACCTGCTCGAAGTTGTCGAGCACGAGAAGGAGCCGCCGATGGCGCAGCGCGGCCTGAAGCTGCGCCAGGCGGCTCTGCCCGAGCGGCTCGTGCAGCCCCAGACCGCTGGCGATCGCCGGGAGCACCCCCTCGGCGTGGTGGATGGCGTCGAGCGCGATGAACGCGACCTCGCCGCCTCCCGCCGCGCGCACCGCCGTCGCCGTCGCCATCGCCAGGCGCGTCTTGCCGATGCCGCCGGGGCCGGTTAGCGTGACCAGCCTCGCGGCGGGGTCGGCGAGGAGGGCCAGGACACGCCCGAGATCCTGCTCCCTCCCGACAAACGACGACAGCGGCGCCGGCAGCGGCAACGCGGCATCGGCAGCGGGGCGGAACGCGACCAGGCGTGCGGCCGGCAGCGCGGGGCCAGCGCCCTCGCCACGTTCGGCGAAACGCTCCACCTCCTGGCGCGGGATGGCGTAGCGGCGCCCGGCTTTCGTGGCCCTCAGGCCCCCGTTGGCAATGGCGCGGCGCACCGACCGCTCGGAAAGCCCGAGCATGGCCGCCGCCTCGCGCGTCGACAGATGCGGAGATTCGCGCGGCGTCATCGCCAGTCCGGCTTTCGGGACGACCGATGCCGCGGATTCCCTGGCGCCCTCCGGCGCCCGCTCTTCCCTCATGCGCTGTCCCACTCGCACCAGCAGTGTCAGGCCCCTTGGGAGCCGCCATCTCCCGCCTCACCGGCCGGGCGCCTGGCATGCATCGCTTATGTATTGTGGATGGTATCAGCCCGCGCGCCGCCACGCGGCCACGTTCCGGCCACGCCTCGGTCGCGTTGGTCACAAAAACCCGGTATCAAACCCGGTATCCTCCCCCGTTGCCGCCAGCTCCCGCGTCGCCCATCGTGGTCTGATCGCACGTGCCAGGCCCGCCGGGCGATTCCCGGCGCTTCCGGGCCCCCGTATGTGCGGCGATGGACATCCGTTCAGATGACAGTGAGACGAGAGAAGGAGACAGGACGCCATGGATGACGCCCACTTCGACAACCTGACCCGGGCCCTGCGATACGGAACCACCCGCCGCGCCGCCGTGGCGGCCATGCTCACCGGGCTCGGCCTGCCGCTCTTTCCAGCGCCTGAAGCAGACGCGAAACCTGGCAAGAAGAAGAGGCGCCGCGGAAAGCACCGCAAGCAGGGCAAGGGCGGAGACAAGGTCACCATCTGCCACAAGCCGGGAACGTCAGCCGCACAGACGCTGGTCGTCGCCGCGAGCGCGGTCAAGGCGCACCTCGCGCATGGCGACCACCGCGGCGCCTGCGATGGCGCGTCGTGCGACCCCGCGAACTGCCCAGCGCCGACCAACCCGTGCCGCGAGGCGTTCTGCAACGACGCCGGCGACTGCGACGAGCGGGACAAGGCCGACGGCGCAGCGTGCGACGCCGGCGATCTCTGCACGATCAACGACACCTGCGCCGGCGGCATCTGCCAGAAGGGGCAGCGGCGCGCCTGCCCGCCGTTCGACGCCCAATGCCAGGAGGGGTACTGCGACTCGCAGACAGGGGCGTGCAACGTCAGGAACAAGCTGCCCGGGACACCGTGCGACGACGGCAACCCCTGCACCACAAACGATATGTGCAACTTCAACGGCGTCTGTGAGGGGACGCCGAAGTACTGCCCGGGAGTGGGACAGATCTGCTGTGCGAGCGGTCCCTATGCGGGTCAGTGCAAGGGGGGCGACGGCGCCTCGTGTAGCAACAACGACAGCTCGTGTTGCAGCGGGAACTGCCTCGTGCTCACCTGCTTCGGCGAGTGAGGCCGTCGCAGCGCGGCCACACCCTGGCCGCGCTGCCCGCGAAACCCGGTACAAAACCCGGTAGCTCGCGAGCTTCCCTTTTTCTCCGCGCGTGGCATCCTGCATCGTGGCGCGATGTAACCACGCGTTGCGCCGCGATGTCCACCGGGGGACGGTCATGGATGCCACCCGCTTCGACGACTTCGTGCAATCGCTCGCGTCGCCCGTGAATCGCCGCGCCACCATCGCCCGCCTGCTGGCCGGGCTCGTCGCCCCGCTCCTGCCAGCCGCCGCCGACGCCAACCATGGCGACGGCAAGCGGCGAGACCATCCTCGCGCTCGCGGCCGCGATTCCGACGCGGCCAGCGGCGAGAAGGGCAAGGCGAAGGCGAAGGCGAAGGGCCGCGGCGGCCACGATCGGGGGCAAGCTCACGACCATGGGGCGGACCAGAGCCGCGCCTCCGGCGGCAAACATGGCAAGCAGAAGAAGAAGGGGGCGAAGGCGGCCGGCCAGCAGCCCGAGCGCCCCCATCCCACCTCGTGTTGCAGCGGCGCCACCTGCACCCCCGGCCAGGGGCGCAATCTCCCCCGCTGCTGCTACTCGGGGCAGGACCTGCGCCAGGGCGGGACCAGCTTCCAGGGCGCCAACCTCGCCAACGCCAGCTTCGCCGGCGCCACGCTGACCGACCTCGACTTCCGCACCGCCAATCTGGGCCACGCCTGCTTCGTCGATGCCACCCTGACCGGGGCCAATCTGAAAGGCGCCAACCTCGGCGGCGCGATCTTCTGCCGCACGACGATGCCGAACGGCAGCAGGAACGACACCGGCTGCGCCAAGGGAACGCCCTGCTGCCCGACCTGCGCCGAGACGCGCCGCTGCGCCCGGGACCAGCTCTGCTGCAACGGCAACTGCCTCACCGGCGACTGCTGCGCTGATGGCGAGCGCGATGCCTGCGCCGCCGGCCAGGTCTGCTGCGACCACGCCTGTGTGAGCGGCGACTGTTGCGCGGATGCC
>JADYYO010000074.1 GCA_020853615.1 Thermomicrobiales bacterium | reverse complement strand
CTGCGCCCGC
Organism: Thermomicrobiales bacterium; assembly: GCA_020853615.1. Lineage (GTDB taxonomy): Bacteria > Chloroflexota > Chloroflexia > Thermomicrobiales > UBA6265 > JACCXM01. The sequence goes on along the minus strand of JADYYO010000074.1, from coordinate 60,602 downwards.
GCGATGCCATCGAGTACGGGGTCGTCCCGCTCGCCGCGTTCATCGTGCTGGCGATCACGGCATGAGCGACGATGCCCGAAACGCGGCCCCCGACGAGCTCGATGCGGCCAGCGAGCACGAGCTGCTGCTGCGGCTCGATCTGGCGACGGAGACGCTGGAAGGACTCGACCAGCTCGGCGTCTCGACCCGCGAGGAGCTCCTCGCGCTGCTCGACCGCCTCGAGGCCAGGATCGCCGACACTGATTGACCTCCGCCCGCGCCAGCCGGAAATGCGAGCCCGTCGTGGATCTCTTTGATGCCAATCGCCGCGCCACCCTCCAGCGGTCGGCCCCGTTGTCGACGCGCATGCGGCCGCGCACGCTCGACGAGATCGTCGGTCACCAGGAGGTCATCGGCCCGGGCACGCTGCTGCGCCAGGCGATCGCGCGCGACGAGCTCTTCTCCCTCGTCCTCTGGGGACCGCCCGGGACCGGCAAGACGACGCTGGCCCGGCTGATCGCCACGGCCTCGAACGCCGAGTTCGTCGCCATCAGCGCCGTCTCCTCCGGTGTTGCCGAGCTGCGCACGATCGTGCGCGAGGCGGCGGACCGGCTCGGCATGTACGGTCGCCGCACGATCCTCTTCATCGACGAGATCCATCGCTTCAACAAGGCGCAGCAGGACGCCATCCTGCCGCACGTCGAGGAGGGAACGGTCGTCCTGATCGGGGCGACGACGGAGAACCCCTCGTTCGAGGTGAATGCGCCCCTCCTCTCCCGCTCACGAGTCGTGGTGCTGCAGAGCCTGGGCGACGTGGAGATCGGCGAGATCGTCGACCGCGCCCTCGCCGACGCCGAGCGCGGCCTCGGCGCGCGGCGGCTCACCCTCGCCGGCGACGCCCGGGATGCGCTCGTCAATCTGGCCAACGGCGACGCCCGCTTCGCCCTGAACACGCTCGAATACGCGGCGGCCGGGCTGGAGAACGGCGGTCTGATCGACCGCGAGCGGGTCCTGCAGGCGGCGCAGCGACGCGCTGCCGGGTACGACAAATCGGGCGAGTCGCACTTCGACACCATCTCCGCCCTCCACAAGACGATTCGCGGCTCAGACGCCGATGCCGCGCTCTACTGGCTAGCGCGCATGCTGGAGCAGGGGGACGACCCGCTCTACGTCGCGCGGCGGCTCGTCCGCTTCGCCTCGGAGGACGTCGGCCTCGCCGACCCCGCCGCCCTGCAGGTGGCGATGGCCGCGCAGCAGGCGGTCCACTTCCTCGGCATGCCGGAGGGCGCCCTCGCCTTGGCCGAATTGACGGTCTATCTCGCGCTCGCCCCGAAGAGCAACGCGATCTACCGTGCCTACGGCGCGGCGCGAGAGGATGTGGCCGCGACGCGAAACGATCCGGTCCCCCTCCACCTGCGCAACGCGCCGACCGGGCTGATGCGCGACCTCGGCTACGGGCGCGGCTATCGCTATGCGCACGACTTCGACGGCGGCGTCGTGGCGCAGCAGAACCTCCCGGAGAATCTGCAGGGCCGCGTCTACTACCAGCCGACCGACCGGGGTTTCGAGCGTGAGTTGGCGAAGCGGCGCCAATCGATCCGCGCCGTCTACCAACAGGCAGCAAACCCCGAATCCGAGCCCGATCAGAAGGAGTGACATGGCCCGCCACGATGGACGAGCACCCGACGAGCTGCGCGAGATGCAGATCATCCCGAACACGATGCCCTTCGCCGAGGGCTCCGCGTCGATCCGGCTCGGGAACACCCACGTCCTCTGCGCGGCGAGCGCCGAGGACCGGCTCCCCGGCTGGCTGCGCGGTCAGGGCCGGGGATGGGTCACGGCCGAGTACGGCATGCTCCCCCGGGCAACCAAGGAGCGAACGCCCCGCGAAGCCGCCGCCGGCAAGCAGGGGGGGCGCACGGTCGAGATTCAGCGCCTGATCGGCCGCTCGCTCCGCGCCGGCGTCGATCTCAAGGCGTTGGGCGAGCGCCAGATCATCATCGACTGCGATGTCGTCCGCGCCGACGGCGGCACGCGCTGCGCGGCCATCACCGGGGGATTCGTGGCGCTCGCCCTCGCCATTGACACGCTCCGCAAGCAGGGCAAGCTGCAGCGCGACCCGCTGCTCGCCCCGATCGCCGCCGTCAGCGTCGGCATCGTGCGGGGCACGCCCGTCCTCGATCTCGATTATGTCGAGGATAGCTCCGCCTTCGTCGATTGCAACATCGTCGGCGCCGGCAACGAGGAGTTCGTCGAGATCCAGGCGACCGCCGAGGGGAAGCCCTTCAGCCAGCGCGCGCTCGGCGACCTGCTCGATCTGGCCAGCCTCGGCCTCGCCGAGCTCTTCGCGGCGCAGCGGGAGGCGATCCGGATCGGATCCGCCCGGTCATCAGGGTAGCAAGCCCGGGACGAGATCGCGCACGGCGAAGCGCAGCCGCTCCATCTCCGACCGCGTGCCTATCCCGAAGCGGATGAACTGCTCGAGCCCTTCCTGATCCGGCGCGTGGACCAGCACGCCCCGGTCCGCGAGGCCGCTGACGACCGCTTCCCTTGATGTCATCGCCACCCGGGCCGCGAGGAACGGCGCCCACGACGGCAGCGGCGCGAAGAGGGAGAACCGGCGCAGGAACCGGTAGAGGCGCGACCGCTCCTCCAGCACAAGCTTCAACGTCGCGCTCACGCTCTCCAGCGCGTCGAGCGTCGCAACGGCCGCCGCGAGGTTCGCCGGCGCGATCTCGTCATCGCGCAACCCGGCCAGCCGGGCGGCAGCCGGCGACGCCACCGCCCACGACACCGGGAGATCCTGCAGCCCCGCCCACGTGTCGAAGGTGCGGAACACGACGACGTTGTTGAATTCGAGCGCCAGCGGAAGGAGCGACACGCCCGCGAACTCGGCAAATCGCTCGTCGACGACGAGACAGCGCGTCGCGCGCGCCAGCCGGACGGCGTCGGGCAGCGCCAGAAGCGAGCCAAGGGGATCGGACGGCGCGTCGGCGACCGCGATGCCGGCGGCGGGGAGATCGGCCGCCTCCTCGCCCTCGAAGAACCGCGAACGGGGCGCGCCTCTCGCGATCGCGATTCGTTCGCGGCCCGGCCACTCCGCGTCGAGCGTCGCTGCAACGGCTGACGGCGGGAAACTGACGAGCGGCCCGGGTATGTGGTCGATCGCTCGGTGCATCACGTGGTCGATGCCCGACTGCTGGAGGAAAATCGCGCTCTCTGGAACCCGAAAGCGGCGACTGAGGCGGGCGCGCAGGCAATCGGCCAGGATCGCGGGCGACCCATCCGCGTGCGCCTCAGCGGCGTCGAGCGCGGCGGGAGAGGGTCCGTACGGATGCCGCACAGTGTCGAGCCGCACGTGTGGAACGTCCTCGCGCAGCCCCGCACGGCCAGCAGAGCGCACCCGTTCCGGCCTCACAGCCACGAGGCGGGCTCCAGCCGGGACGACGGCTCCGTGACTGCCAACCCGATCTCGATCGTCTCGATATAGATCCCGCCGGCGACCGGCAACGCGACATTGCGGACCGGGCTGCCGCCCGGCATCGCGCCTCGCAGCGCGCCGAGATGCGCGTGCCCGTGCAGCACCAGGTCGGGGTGATGCCGGTCGATGGCCTGCCCGAGGGCGGAGGCGCCGAGCATCCAGTATTTCGCCAGCGGCTCGCGGCCGAGCGTCGCGGTCGTCGGCGCGAAGTGCGTCACCGCGATCGCAATATCGGCGTCGAGCTCGGCCAGGGCGCGCTCCAGCGCCTCCCCTTCACGCCGGGCACGGATCGCCAGGCGCTCGAGCGACCGCGTGTGAATCCCGTCCGGCCACTCCGTCGACCAGAAGCCGCCGCCGCTGCCGGTCGTGCCGGCCACGCCGACCAGGGCGCCGCTCGCGGTCCGGACCGTGATGGCCCGCCCCTCGAGGATGTCGATATCCCGCCGTTCGAACACGCGCCGGAACGCGGCCCTGCGCAGCGACCGATGGTCGTGATTGCCGAGGACGGCGATGACGGGGACGCGGACCGCCGTGAAGAGGTCCGCCGCGGCTTCCGCCTCGACGAGCCGCCCGTTGTCGGTCAGATCGCCCGTGAGCACGAGCAGGTCGGCCCGCTCGCCCAGATGCTCCAGGCCGGGGATGACGCGGCGATCGTGAGCGCCGCGAATATGGAGGTCGCCGACGGCCGCGATGCGGGCGCGAACGCACCGCGGTGGCTCGGCGGTTTGCGCCCGCGGCACAAGCAAACGTTCCATTCTGCCAAGCCTACCCGATCAGCGAAGGCCGCTGCCCCGGGCCGTATACTCTGGTGGGGATCGAAGGGGGCGGGGCTGGCCGCGACGCCAGCGCCGCATCAGGGACCGACACCGGGGGCCGCATGAGGTTCAGGTTACGACACGCTCCGGCGCTCAGCCGTGTCGCGCTCGCGGCACTGCTGGCGACGCTTCTTCTGCTGCAGGGCGTTGCGCATGCCACCGTCGCCGCGCCGCTCCCGCACGTCGAACCGCTGCCGCCCCCGCCGGTCTCGGCCAAATCGGTCCTCGTCACCGACATCTCGACCGGGACCGAGCTCTTCGCGCGCGATCCCGATCAACCGCTGCCGCCGGCAAGCCTGACGAAGATCGTCTCGGCGCTGGTCATCCTCGACCACGTCAACCTCGACGACGCCATCGAGATCATCGACGCCGATCTCGTCGACCCGGAGCAATCGCAGGTCGGGCTCGTCGCGGGCGACACGCTTTCGGCGCGCGATCTCCTCTTCGGCGTCCTGATCCCGTCCGGCAATGACGCGACGCTGGCCCTGGCACGCCACGTCGGCGCCGCTGCCCTCGGCGGCTCGCCCACGCCGGAAGAGGCCGTGGCCGCATTCGTCACGATGATGAACGAGAAGGCGGCCGCCCTCGGCGCGACGCATTCGCACTTCGCAAACCCGACCGGCATCGACGCCGACGGCCACGTCATGAGCGCCCGCGACATCGCCATCGTCACCGCCGCCGCATTGCAGAACCCGCTCTTCGCCGAGATCGTTTCGACGCCGCGCGCCACGCTCCACTCCGAAAAGCTCGCGGACGGCTACGCTATCACGACGACGAACGAACTGCTGCTGGCCGGGCTCGTCAACGGCGTGAAGACAGGATCGACGCCGAAGGCCGGGGGGTGCCTCGTCACCGCGTTCGACATCGGCCCGAACCGGGTGCTCGCTGTCATGCTCGGCAGCGAAGTGACCGAGACCGCGGAGGGCGCGCAGGACTATAGCACCCGCTTCCTCGATGCTCGGACGTTGATGGATGCCGCCAACGCGGACTACGTTTGGCTCGATCCCGCCGCGCCGGGCGTCGTGGCGGGGCTGCTGGAAGAGCTCTCGGTCTGGAACGTCGACCTCGGCGACGATGACCTCCTGCCGGTTCCCGCCGACACCATCTCCGAGATGCGCTACCGGCTGGTGCTGAGCCCTCCCGCCGCACCAGATAGCCCTGCTGGCGAAGTGCAGTTCTTCGTCGGCGACCGGCTCCTCTCGCAGCGAGCGGCCCTGCAAACCGGATGATGGGATTCCCGATGACTACGCAAGGCGACCAGAGACAGGGCCAGCGGCTCCAGCGCGTGCTGGCCGAGCGCGGCGTCGCCTCGCGCCGCAAAGCCGAGGAATTGATCCGTGCGGGCCGGGTGACGGTCGATGGCGCGGTCGTCACCGAGCTCGGGACGCGGGTCGATCCCGACCGCGCCGAGATCCGGGTCGACGGCAAGCCAGTGCGGCGCCAGCCATTCCGCTACATCGTCATGAACAAGCCCTCCGGCTTCATCACCACCACCAGCGACGAGCGGGATCGCCTCACCGTCATGGAGCTCTTGCCGCAATCGCCACGCCTCTACCCGGTCGGACGGCTCGATCGCGACACGGAGGGGCTCCTCCTCTTCACGAATGACGGCGAGGTCGCCAATCGGGTCATGCACCCGCGCTACGAGCTGACGAAGGAGTATCTCGTGCTCACGCCGGTCAAGCCGCGCGAGGCGACCATGGCCCGGGTGCGCGCCGGCCTCGACATCGACGGCAAGAAGGTCGTGCCGCACGAGTTCCGCATCGTCCGCGAGACGCCGCGGGGCGTCCTCCTCTCGGTGGTCCTGCACGAAGGGATGAACCGCGTCGTGCGCCGCATGATGGAGGCGGTGAACATCCCGGTGATCGATCTGCGCCGGGTCAGGATCGGCCCGCTCTCGGTCGCAGGGATTCCGCGCGGCGCGCATCGCGATCTGACGCCCGGCGAGCTCGCCTCGCTCCTGCAGGCGCTCCACCTCGAATCGCGCGCATCGCCCGGGCATCCATCCGGTCCCGGCGGCAGAAGCGAGCGCTCTGGAGCGCGCAAGCGAGCACCGGCGAAGCGCCCGACGCCGCGCGAGGAGAGGTCGTGATGCACGAGCGCCCAATCGACGTGGAGCACGTCGATCATCGCTATGTCATCGCCATCGACGGGCCGGCGGCCGCCGGCAAAACGACGGTCGCCCGACGCCTGGCCGATCGGATCGGCGCGCTCCTCTTCGACACCGGCGCGCTCTACCGCGCCGTTGCGTTAATTGCGCTGCAGACCGGCGTCGCCCCGACCGACGCCATCGGGCTCGCCGCCATCGCCCGCTCGGCAGCGGTCGAGGTCCGCCCCCCCTCATGTCGGGACGGCCGGCTCTACGATGTCTGGCTCGATGGCCGCGACATCACATGGGATCTGCGCGCGCCGGAGGTCGGCGCGATCGTCTCCGAGGTCGCCGAGCACCGCGAAGTGCGCGAGGCGCTCCTGCCGCTGCAACGGAAGATCGCTAGCGGCGCCGCGGTGGTCATGGTCGGCCGCGACATCGGCACCGTCGTCGTCCCCGACGCCGGCCTAAAGATCTATCTCGACGCATCCCCGGAAGAGCGCGCACGACGGCGCTTTCGCGAGGCCGCATTGCGCGGCGGCACGGAGACGCTGGCCGAGGTGGCGCGCGAGACGATGCACCGCGACCAGATCGATCGATCGCGCGAGGCGGCGCCGCTCCGGGCCGCGCCCGATGCCGAGCGGGTCTTCACCGACAATCTCGAGGTCGACGACGTGGTCGCCATCGTCGAGCGGCTGGCCCGCGACCGCCACATTGCGTTTGCCGAGAGCCGGTCGCGATCGTGAGCTCCACGTCACGCGGTGAGCCGTCTCCCGATCCGCTCGCCGGAACCATCCACGGTCCGTTGCGCGCGCTCCTGCGCGGGGCCGTCCTGCCGATCCTGCGGCGCCTGATTCGGCTGACGATCGTTGGCGAGGCGCACGTCCCGCTCCAGGGCCCACTCCTCGTCGTCTCGAACCATGTCTCCAACGCCGATCCGCCGATCCTCGAAGTCGCGTTTCCGCGTCCCCTCTTTTTCATGGGCAAGGCCGAGCTCTTCCGTATCCCGGTCATCGGCTGGCTCGTGCGCCGGTTCGGCGGCTTTCCCGTGGTTCGCGGCACGGCTGACCGCGCGGCCCTTCGCCACGCGCTGGCGCTCCTCCGGCAGGACGTCGCCGTCGGCATCTTCCCGGAAGGCGGGCGCTCGCGCGTCAACGCGCTCATCGCGGGGCACCCTGGCGCCGGCCTGCTGGCGCTCCAGTCACGGGCTCCGGTCCTGCCCGTCGCGATTACGGGCACCGAGTACTTTCCCGTCAATGGCGAGTGGCCGCCCCGGCGCCCATCCGGTGAGCCACGCGGTGTCACGATCCGCTTTGGCGAGCCATTTCACGTTCCGCGGGAGGTCGATGGGCAGCGCGTGACCCCGGAAGAGGCGACCCGGCTAATGATGGTCCGCGTCGCCGAACTCCTGCCCGCGCGTTACCGCGGCATATTCGGGGAGACCGACGGCTCACTCTGACGACTGTGCGGCCTTTTTGCGCCGATCGCGCGCCGGTTCCGGTTCCAGCTCGAACTGGTCGCCCCAGACCAGCTCCTGATTCGCGATGTGGACGATGTCCCCCTCCTCGATGCTGAGGCGCTCCAGCTCGGCGGCGATGCCGCTCGACTCGAGGAAGCGCTGATAACGCTCGACCCCTTCCTCGCGCGAGAAGTCAGTCATGTGGGTAAAACGCTCCACCCCGACACCGGTCACGGCGAAGTGATGGCGCGACAGCCGATCGGCGCTCCAGGCGCGCTCGTCGACGTTCTCGAGCGTGTAGCGGCGGCGCTCCTGCGGCTTCTCGACCTCGATCTCGCGCTCCCGAACCTCGTTCAGGGTCGCCGCGACGGCATTCATCAGGGCTGGCACCCCTTCGCCGGTGACCCCGGAGATCGGGAAGACGCGGTAGCCGCGCGCTTGCAGCGCCGTCGTCAATTCCGGCAGCGCCGCGACGGCCTCCGGGATGTCGATCTTGTTCAGGGCGACGAGCATCGGCTCCTCGAGCAGCTCCGGCTCGTAGGCTTCGAGCTCGGCGTTCACCGTGTCGAAGTCCGCGAGGGGATCGCGCCCCTCCAGCCCGCCCGACGCATCGAGGACATGGACCAGCACGCGAGTCCGCTGCACGTGGCGCAGGAACTCCAGCCCCAACCCGACCCCCTCGGCGGCCCCGCTGATCAGGCCCGGGATATCAGCCATGACGAAGGTCTCGCCCGCGATGCCGCCGACCGTCACCACCCCGAGCATCGGCTCGAGCGTGGTGAAGGGGTAATCGGCGATCTTCGGTTTCGCCGCCGAGGAGGCTGCCAGCAACGTCGACTTGCCGGCGTTCGGTAGCCCGACGAGTCCGACATCGGCGACGAGCCGCAGCTCCATGCGCAGCCAGCGCTCCTCGCCCGGCTCGCCCAACTCGGCAATGCGCGGCGCCTGGCGCGTCGATGACTTGAAGTGGACATTGCCCAGCCCGCCTTGCCCGCCACGGGCGACGATCGTCTGCTCGTTCGGCTCGGTCAGGTCGGCCAGCATCTCGCCCGTTTCGTCGTCCCACACCACCGTGCCCGGCGGGACATCGACGTAGAGATCCTTGCCATTCTTCCCGTGCCGCTGCTGGCTGCGGCCGGGGCCGCCATTCTCCGCCTTGAATCGCGTGGTGAACTGGAAGGGGAGGAGGCTCGTCATATTCGCCTTGCTGCGCAGATAGACGTTCCCGCCCCGGCCGCCGTCCCCCCCGTCCGGACCGCCCCGGGGCACGTACTTCTCGCGGCGAAACGACGCCGACCCGTTGCCGCCGTCTCCCGCCTTGACCCAGATTCTCGCCCGATCGATCAGCACAACAATCCCTTTAGCTCACCCTGAGAATAGTCGAGATGCCATGATGAACGCATATTCCGGCGGCGCCTTCGTGATTGCAGTAGCAGTGTGTCATTCCTCGCGGAGCGAAGGTTCTCGGCTCTCCCGCAGCCACGTCTCCCGTGTGCCGAGATGCTTCGTTCCTCAGCATGACACGCCGCGGGCATCGCGCTGGAATGCGCGGCGATGGCGGGGGAACACGCAGCGCTAGTCGAGATAGTCTTTGAGCTTCTTCGAACGGCTCGGATGGCGCAGCTTGCGCAGGGCTTTTGCTTCGATCTGGCGGATTCGCTCGCGCGTTACGCCGAACGCCTTGCCGACCTCCTCGAGAGTCCGCGTCCGGCCGTCCTCGAGCCCGAAGCGCATGGCCAGCACCTGCCGCTCCCGATCCGAGAGGGTGCTGAGCACGTCGTCCATCTGCTCCTTGAGCATTTTGCGCGAGGCGGCGTCGGCTGGCGCGAGGATCTTGTTATCCTCGATGAAATCGCCGAGGCTGCTGTCCTCTTCTTCGCCGATTGGCATTTCGAGCGAGACCGGCTCCTGCGAGATCTTGATGATCTCCCGCACCCGGTCGGCATCCATCTGCAGCTCGGCACCGATCTCCTCCGAGGTCGGCTCGCGGCCAAGCTCCTGCTGCAGCCGGCGCGACGTGCGAATGAGCCGGTTGATCGTCTCGACCATATGCACCGGGATCCGGATTGTGCGCGCCTGGTCGGCGATCGCGCGCGTGATTGCCTGCCGGATCCACCAGGTCGCGTAGGTGCTGAACTTGTAGCCCTTGTGGTGCTGGAACTTTTCGACCGCACGGATGAGCCCGAGGTTGCCCTCCTGGATCAGATCGAGCATCGACATGCCGCGCCCGACATACTTCTTCGCGACGGAGACGACGAGCCGTAGGTTGGCCTCGGTGAGCGCCACCTTGGCGGCATCGCCCTCCATCATGCGGCGGTCCCAGAGCCGGTTCAATCCCGCCTGATCGCTGCGCAGGAGTTCAAGAATCGCCGCGTCGTCGGGCCAGCTCTCTGGATCGGCGTAGGCGAGCAATTCCTGGATGCGCGCCGGCAGCAATTCCCATTCGACGTTTCGCTGGCGCAGCGACTCTTCCAGCGCCTCAGGCGTCAGCTCGCACCGCTCCGCGGCAGTCCGGATCGCCGATTCCGAAAATCGCGTCAGTGGCAGAACCCGGTTCAGGCAGCGGGCGCTCCGGGGATCGATCACCTCCTCTCCCTCTTCGAGGAGTGCGACGACGTGCGGCCAGCCGGCGCAAAACGCGCGAAAGATCTCGAGACCAACGATATCCGCCTCAGGCGCCGTGCCAAGCTCGTGCCGCAATCGCGCCTTCAGGAGGCGCAGATATTCGCCCCGCTCCATCGCTTTCGCGAGCTCGACCTCGCGCGCGCCCGTGAGCAGCGCCACCCGGCCGATCTCGCGCAAGTACATCCGCACGGGATCGTCGAGACTCGCGTTGCTGATGTCGTCGGTCTGCGCTGGCCCGCGCTCGGCGGCGACGCCTATCCGCGATTCGTCTTCGGTCAGGAGGGCGAATTTCTGCTCCGGCTGTTCGACGCCCAGCTCTTCCAGCGCGAGGGCGCCATCGAGCCCGGAAACCATCAGATCATCGGGTGGATCGGGGAACTCGTCGAGCAACTCGTCGAGCGTCAGCGGCCCCGCTGGAACGAGCGCCTCATCGGCGGACGGACCGGACTTGACCGAATGCACCCCATTCGTCACGCCCGCCGCGCCCTGAGCGACCGATTGCCCTCGCTCGTCGGGGTTCGACTCGGCCTCTTCTTCCTGCGATACCGTCACGCGAAGCCCCGCGCGATCCTGAGCGTCGGCTGCAGTCCGGTTTGGCGACCTGGCACGTGTCACCTTACGTCACACTGGGCAGGCCGGGCCGCGCCCAGCATGCCTCGCTTCCCGTTTGGCTACGGCTCACGCCTGATTGGCGCAACGAGCTTCGATCCATCCATCGATCCTGGTCGAGTTGTCCGGGGAGGCAGCGATCGTGAATCGGCGCGGGGACGACGAGCCCGGGCGCTCCCTCTCGCGCATCGGAGTCGAAATTCCGGGGCTGCTGAACGCTACAACGAACCTTTCCCAGATGACAAGCGGCGGCCGACGCCAGATGCGGCCGGCGTGAACTCCAGCAATTCCGTTCGCAACAGGTCGTCGTAGGTCTCGCGGCGGCGAATCTGCCACGCTTCACCGTTTGCGACCAGGACGACCGCGGGCCGGAGAGAGAGATTGTAGTTGCTCGCCATCGCGAGGCAATACGCGCCGCTCATCGGCACCGCCAGCAGGTCGCCCGGGCGCGTCGGGGGCAGCAGCGCATCCTCGATCAGGACATCCCCCGATTCGCAGTACTTTCCGGCAATACTGACCGCCCGGCGCGGCTCGCCTTCGGTGTCGCGGCTGGCGATCTCCACCGTGTACCGCGCGCCATAGAGCGCCGGCCGAATGTTGTCGGCCATGCCGCCATCGACCGAAACGTAAGTCCGCACGCCCGGGATGATCTTCTCCGCGCCGACCTCGTACAGCGCCACCCCGGCGGGCCCGATGATCGACCGCCCCGGCTCGACCACCAGATCGGGCAGCGGCAGCCCGAACGTCTCGCACCCGCGCGCCGTGGCCTCCGCCGCGGCGCTCGCCCATTCGGCGATCGAGACATCGGCGCCGGAGGCATCGTCGGCGACCCCGAATCCGCCTCCGGGGATGATGACCTCCGGAACGACGCCGAAGCGGTCGCGCACCTCGGCGGCAAACGCCAGCATCGCGCCGATCGTCTCTCGCACCAGGTTCGGATCGAAGATCTGCGAGCCAACGTGCGCGTGGTAGCCGGCCAGCCGCAGGCGCCGGCTGGCAAGCACTCGTCCCGCGGCCGCGACCGCCTGCCCGTCCCAGACGGGGAAGCCGAATTTCGAATCCGTTGCGCCAGTCCGCATCTTGTTGTGCGTGTGCGGATCGACTCCCGGGTTGAGACGGAGGACGACTCGCACGCTGCGCGCGAGCCGCGTTGCGACCTCATCGAGGAGCGTGATCTCGAGATCGTTGTCGAGGGCGATCGTACCGACCCCGGCGGAGACAGCCTCCTCCAACTCCCGGCGGCTCTTGTTGTTCCCGTGGAAGATCATCTCGGCCGGATCGACGCCCGCGACGAGGCCGGCGTGAATCTCGCCGCCCGAAACGACGTCGAGCCCCAGCCCCTCGTCAGCCAGGATATGCACGAGCGCGGGCGAGAGGTATGCCTTCCCGGCGTAGACGACCCGCGACGCGGGGTACGCCGTCGCGAAGATTTCGCGAATCGATCGCGCGCGGCCCCGCAGCGTCAGCTCATCGAAAATGTAGAGCGGTGTGCCGAACTCCCGCGCGAGCGCAACGACGGAGACGTCGCCGATCACCAGTTCGCCGGCTGCATTTCGTCTCGTTGTGACAGGCCACGACATCGACGCTCGCCTCGCCAATCTCTCGCGTGTTCGATCCGGACAGCCGTCCCGCGGACATTCGGGAGAGGCGCAGTCTACGGTGCTAAGGCGATTCTGAGCAATGCTGAACGGCCTTGCGGCGGCTATACTTTCCGGCTGATGGCCCGCCCGACAGCGGCGCCCTGTCGCCGTTGCATGCGCCCGGAAAGAGCACCCACTCTCGATCATGGCTTCTCAGACAATGCTCACGGTCACCGATCTGGCCAAGTCGTTTGGGCCAGACGAGCTATTCCGTGATGTCTCCTTTCAGATTGCAGACCGCGAGCACGTCGCGCTCGTCGGCGTCAATGGCGCCGGCAAGTCGACGTTGCTGCGCATCATCTCGGGCGTCGAGGACCCCTCAGCGGGTGAGGTTGCGATCGCCACGGGAGCGCGCGTTTCGGTCCTGGCGCAGGAGGCCCGGTTCGAATCGGACCGCACGGTGCGGGAGGAAGCGCGGCTCGCCTTCGAGCACGCCCTCTCCGCCCTCGCCCGCATGCGCCAACTCGAGCTGGAGATGCAGACCGTCGAGGGCGACCAGCTCGACCAGCTCTTTCAGGAGTACGAGCGGCTCAGCCTCCACTTCGAGGTCGCCGGCGGCTACGACGTCGAGCATCGCACCGACGAGGTCCTGACCGGGCTCGGCTTCTCCCTCACCCAGATGGACGAGCCGGTGCGCACGCTCAGCGGCGGCCAGAAGACCCGCGTGGCGCTGGCGAAGGCGCTCCTCTCGGAGCCCGATCTCCTGCTGCTCGACGAGCCGACGAACCATCTCGACCTCACCATGCTGGAGTGGCTCGAAGAGTTCCTGGCCACGTGGCGCGGCGCGTTCCTCGTCGTTTCGCACGACCGCTATTTTCTCGACCGCGTCACCAACCGGACCCTCGACCTCTCGTTCGGCCGCCTCGAAGACTATCCCGCCGCCTACGGGCGCTACCTTCTCCTGCGCGAGGAGCGCTTCGAGCGACGGATGCAGGAGTACGAGGAGCAGCAGGCACTGATCGCCCGCACCGAGGAGTTCATCCGGCGCTACAAGGCGGGCCAGCGCGCGCGGGAGGCGCGCGGCCGCCAGACGCGGCTCGACCGGTTGGAGCGCATCGAGCGCCCGCAGGAGCACTCCGCGCTGAAGCTTCACGCCAGCCCGACCATGCGCAGCGGCCGCGAGGTCATTACCACCACGCCCCTCCGCGTCGGCTACACAGGTGCGGGAAGCGACCGCGTGCTCGTCACCACGCCGGAACTGAAGGTCGAGCGCGGCGATCGCGTGGCGATCATCGGCGCGAACGGCAGCGGCAAATCGACCCTGCTGCGCACGATCGTCGGCGAGTTGCCCGCCATCAAGGGCCGGGCGAGCTTCGGCACGAACGTCAAGATCGGCTATTACGCGCAGGGGCACGAAAGCCTGCCGAGCGAAGGGACGCCGCTCTCGATCCTCCTCGACCGTCAGCCGATGACCGAGGAGGCGGCGCGCACCTACCTCGCCCGCTTCCTCTTCAGCGGCGACGAGGTGCTGCGCCCGGTCGGCGCCCTCTCCGGCGGTGAGCGGTCGCGGCTGGCGCTCGCCTGCCTCCTCGTGGAGGGAGCGAACCTGCTGATCCTCGACGAGCCGACGAACCACCTCGACATTCAGTCGCGCGAGACGCTCGAGGAGATGCTCTCCGGCTACGAAGGGACCGTCGTCTTCGTCTCGCACGACCGCTTCTTCATCGACCGCGTCGCGACTCGGGTCTGGGAGGTGGAGAACGGCCAACTCGTGACCTATCTGGGGAACTACACCGACGCCCTGAGGCAGAAGGCGCGCCGTGCCCTTCCCACGCTGTCCGAGCCAACGCCGGAGCCGCGGCCGGTCGAGCGGCGCGAGGCCCCTCCGGAGCGGGGCCGACGCTCCGGGGCGGACAGCGAAACCCGGCTGCAGCGGCGGCTGGCCGGGGCCGAGCGCGACATCTCGCGCCTCGAGGGGCGGCTGAACGAGCTGAGCGACGCCGTCGCCATCGCCGGCGTCGATGGCGACCACCAGGCGCTGGAGCGCCTCAGCGAGGAGTACGCCGCCGCGGAGCGGGAGCTGGACGCGGCTTACGCGCTCTGGGAAGAGGTCAACGTCCACCTCGAATCGCTCGTTCCGGCGACGACAGCCGGATGAGGCGGGAGGATGCGGATCGGCAACACGACTCGGCGGGCATGCGCCCTTTCGTGATCGGGTTAACGGGACCGATTGCCGCCGGGAAGTCGACCGTCGCCGAGATGCTGCGCGAGTGCGGGGCGGAGATCATCGACGCGGACGCGGTCTACCGGTCGCTCGTCACGCCCGGCTCCAAGCTTCTCGCGCGCATCGTCGACCGGTTCGGAGCGGATGTCGTCCTCCCGGATGGCGCCCTCGACCGCCACACGCTCGGCGGCATCGTCTTTCGTGATCCCGGGGCCCTGCGCGACCTCGAGCGCCTCACGCACCCGGCGGTCGTCGCGGCGATCCGCGATAGCATCGCGACATCGACCGCCCCGGTTATCGTGGTCGAGGCGATCAAGCTCGTCGAGTCCGGGCTGGTGGACGATGTCGATGCCCTCTGGCTGGTCGATGCCGCCCCCGAGATGCGCGCCCGCCGCTTGATGGCGCGCAACGGGATCGGCGCGGAGGAGGCGGCAGCGCGCCTCGCCTCGGCGCGGCCAGTCCTGCCGCGAGGAACCATGCCAGAGGTGACGATCGACAATTCGGGCGATCGAGAGGCGACACGCGCGGCGGTCGCCGCGGCTTTGGAAGCGAGTTCGATTCGATGCGAGACCAGGAGCACAGCAGGGTGAGTCAGTCAGGAGCTGCGGCGAACGAGCCGCTGACCGTCGATGTCTATTTCGATTTCGCCTGCCCCTTCGTCCATGCCGGCGCGAAATGGCTGCAAGAGGTCCAGCGCCAGCTCGGCCCCGACAAGGTCGCCTTCAACTGGCGCTACTTCCCGCTGGAGCAGGTGAATGCCCCAGCGGATATCGAAGAGACCGTCTGGGATCTGCCGCCCGAGAACCGGTCGCAGGCCAGGAACAGCATGCACGCCGCCATCGCGGCCATGCAGCAGGGTGACGAGGCCTTCGCGCGCTTCCTGCCGGCGCTCCTCGCCCTGAAGCACGAGGAGGGGAAGGATCACGGCAAGCGCGCCACGCTCGAGGAGGCGGCCGAGCAGGCCGGGCTCGATATGGAGCGGTTCCGCGCCGATCTCGCCGATCGCTCGCTTCTGACCCACATTCGCGATGACTACCTGCACGGACGCAACGAGTACGGCGTCTTCGGCACGCCGACCCTCGTCTTCCCGAACGGGGAGGCGGTCTACATCCAGGTCCGCCCCGCGCCCGCGCCGAAAGACGCGGTCGCGCTCTGGAACGATGTCGTGCGCATCGTCGATCGCCCGCTCGTGCACGAGATCAAGCGGCCGCGCAAGCCGTAACGCATGTCGTCCGCGTCTGCCGCGCTTCCCCCGGAGAGGATCGCAGAGATCCGGAGCCAGCTCCTCGGCTGGTTCCGGCAGCACGCGCGCGACCTTCCCTGGCGGCGGACCCGCGACCCCTACGCCATCCTGGTCTCCGAGGTGATGCTCCAGCAGACCCAGGTCGACCGCGTCATCCCCTACTACGAGCGCTTCCTGGAGCAGTTTCCGACGGTGCAGGCGCTGGCGGAGGCTCCGACCGCCGAGGTGATCCGCCTCTGGTCCGGCCTCGGCTACAACCGGCGCGCGGTGAACCTGCAGCGCGCTGCCATCGCCATCGTCGAGCGGTTTGGCGGCGAGTTCCCGCGCACGGTCGACGAGCTGCGGACGCTGCCGGGCGTCGGCGCCTACACTGCCGGGGCGGTCGCCGCGTTCGCCTTCGAGCAGGATGTCGCCTTCCTCGATACGAACATGCGCCGCGTCGCGGGTCGCGTCGTCTTCGGCGATGACGCGGCGCCCGAGACGCGGGTCTTGGCGGCGGCAAGTGATCTGGTTCCCCCCGGCCACGGCTGGGAGTGGAATCAGGCGCTGATCGAGTTCGGCGCGCTGCAATGCACCGCGCGCCGCCCCGCCTGCGTCATCTGCCCGCTGCGCGAATCGTGCCTCGCCTCCGCGTCGATGCAACAGTTCCTCGCCAACAAAAAGGCGGCCCCGCGCAAGGAGCAAGCCGCGCCCTTCGAGACGACGACCCGCTACTATCGCGGGCGCATCGTCGAAGCGCTGCGCGGCCTGCCGGCGGGCGAGGAGGAGGGCATCGAGCTGGCGCGGCTGGGCGGGCTGGTGCGGGAAGGCTACTCCGACGACGACCTCCCGTGGCTTCGCTCGCTGGTCGACGGGCTGCAGCGCGACGGCCTGGCGGTCATCGCCGAGGAGTCGCCGGCCTACAATGCGGGCGGGCCGGATGCTGGCGAGAAGCTCCGAGTTCGTCTCCCGTAGTTGGCCCGCTCGCCTGAAAACCGCCGTTGTGCGCTCCTCTGAAATCGGGGAAGATCGGGGAGAGGAGCGAGCCATGGCGATGGAGGCGACAACCGCATACGGGTTCCTGACCGACGCCACGCTCTGCATCGGCTGCAAGGCGTGCGAGGTCGCCTGCAAGCAATGGAACCAGCTCCCGGCGGACGACGGGCCTGACGGGCCATGCGCCCTGACCGGCTTCAGCTACGACAACACCGTCGATCTCGGCGCGACGACGTGGCGGCACGTCGCCTTCATCGAGCGCCGCGAGCCGGGCGGCATTGCGTGGCTCATGCTCAGCGATGTCTGCAAGCACTGCGTCCACGCTGGCTGTCTCGACGCCTGCCCCACCGGCGCGATCGTGCGCACCGAGTTCGACACTGTCGTCATTCAGGACGACATCTGCAACGGCTGCGGCTACTGCGTCCCGGCCTGCCCGTTCGGCGTGCCCCAAATCGACCATGCCGACGGCGGCTCGCACAAATGCACCCTCTGCTATGACCGGCTGCTGGGCGGCCTGATGCCGGCCTGCGCCAAGGCGTGCCCGACCGAATCGATCCGCTTCGGGGTGGTCGACGAGCTGCGGGAGGCCGGGCGCGAGCGCGTGGCGGCGCTTCGCGCTGAAGGGAGGAGTGACATCCACTTCTACGGCGGCGAGGAGTTGGGGGGAACCGGCGGCATCGCGGGCCTGAACGCGATGTTCATCCTCAACGCGCCGCCCGACGCCTTCAACCTCCCCGCGCGCCCGCGTCTGCCTCGGGCGAACATTCGCCCCGCCGCTCTCGCCGCGCTGGCCGCATCGGCCGGCTTCCTGATCGCCGCCGCGATGACCTTTCGGGGCGAATCGTGAGCCGTGTCAGCGACTCCGAAACGACTGCGCCTGACAGTGACACGATTCCGCGCGGCTACTACGGCGTCCCCGTCATTCATCGCCCCCACTGGAAGTGGCTGGTCATCGCCTACTTCTTCTTCGGCGGAATCGCCGGAGCGACAGCGGCGATCGGCGGCATCGCCCGGCTGATGGGGGGCCGCCGGAACGCCTCGATCGCCCGCGTGGCGGCCTACCTCTCCCTGGCGACCCTCATCCCCTGCCCGCCGTTGCTCATCCTCGACCTGCGCCGGCCCGGGCGCTTCCTCAACATGCTCCGTGTCGTCAATCCGACCTCGCCGATGTCGATCGGCTCCTGGGGACTCGCCGTCTTCGGCGCGATCACGACGGCGAGCGCGCTGCTGCAGGCGCTCGCCGACATGCCGGGCCGAGAGCGCGATGGCGACGATACTCTGGCGCGCGCCCAGCGAGCGCTTGCCCCGTTGAGCGCTGGAGGCGGCTTCTTCATCGCCGGCTACACCGGCGTCATCCTCTCCGCGACCGCGGTCCCCCTCTGGAGCAAGCGGCCAGCCCTCCTCGCGCCCCTCTTTCTCGCCTCAGCCATGGCCTCCGGCTCGGCCAGCATCACGCTGGCAGCAGCCATCATTGGTGATGGCGCCCGGGGGGCGGAACGGGTGCACGACCTCGAAGCGATGGCATCTGTCGCCGAAGCCGTACTCCTTTTCGCCTGGATCGCCTCGCTCGGATCGACCGCGAAGCCGCTCCTGGAGGGGCGGGACGGGACCGTGGTGCGCCACGGCGTCGTCGGCGCGGGGACTCTCGCGCCGCTCGTCGCGGCAGCTATGTCGCGAAGCCGGCGAGGACGCGCGCGCCGCGCCCTCACCATCGTCGGCTCGGCGGCGGCCCTCGTTGGCGGCTTCGCGTTACGTTATGTCGTTATTGCCGGTGGCCACGCCTCGGCCGACGATCCCCAAGCGACGTTCGACATCACCGGATGAGAATCAGGCGATCCGCTCGGCGAGCCATCCCGCGAGCGCGTCGATGGCGATGCGATCCTGCGTCATGTCGTCGCGGTGGCGAACCGTGACACACTGGTCCTCCAGCGACTCGAAGTCGATCGTCACGCAGAAGGGCGTCCCGATCTCGTCCTGGCGCCGGTAGCGCTTGCCAATATTTCCAGTCTCGTCGTAGTCGAGCAGCACGCCGAGCGTTGCGTTCAGGTCGTCGAAGATGCGACGCGCTGGCTCCACCAGCTCGGGCTTTCGTAGCAGCGGCAAGACGGCTGCCTTGTAGGGCGTCACGCGCGGGTTGAGGCGCAAGACCACCCGGGTATCGGGCTTGCCGTTGACGTCGACCGTCGCTTCCTCGTCGTAGGCATCGACCAGCAGTGTGAGGATCGTGCGGTCGACGCCGAAGGTCGGCTCGATGACATACGGCAGGTACTTGCGATTCTCCGCCTGATCGAAATAGTGGAGATCCTGACCGCTGACCCGCTCGTGCTGAGTGAGATCGTAGTCGGTGCGATTGGCGAGCCCATAGAGCTCGCGCCAGCCCATCGCGCCCGGGTAGCGATACTCGAAGTCGAGCGTCCGGCTCGAGTAGTGCGACAGCTCCTCGGCATCGTGCTCGCGGATGCGCAGGTTCTCCCCCCGGACGCCGATGTGCGCCAGCCACCCCTGCATGCTCGCGATCCACGCCTCGAACGCCTCGGCCGCCTCGTCCGGCTTGACGAAGTACTCGATCTCCATCTGCTCGAACTCGAGCAGCCGGAAGATGAAGTTGCCCGGCGTGATCTCGTTGCGGAACGCCTTGCCGATCTGCGCGATCCCGAACGGCACCTTCACGCGGCCCGTGGCGAGAATGTTCTTGTACTGCACGAACATCGCCTGCGCCGTCTCCGGCCGCAGGTAGACGGTCGTTCCGGTCTCCTCGACAGGGCCGATGGTCGTGCGGAACATCATGTTGAACTGCCGCGCGTCGGTCAGCGTCGCATTGCCGCACGACGGGCACTTCACCTCGGCTTCGCGCAGGATGGCCGTCATCTCGGCCGGCGACTTCCCCTCGACATGCAGCCCCAACCGCTCCTCGATCAGATGGTCGGCGCGAAAGCGGGCCTTGCAGGTTCGGCAGTCGACGAGCGGGTCGTTGAAGCTCTCGACATGCCCCGACGCCTCCCACACACGCGGGTGCATGAGGATGCCAGCGTCGATGCCGACAATGTCCCGCCGCTGGTGGACGAACATGCGCCACCAAAGGTCCTTGACATTCCGCTTCAACTCGACGCCGAGCGGACCGTAGTCCCAGGTATTGGCAAGCCCGCCGTAGATATCCGAGCCGGGGAAGACGAACCCCCGCCGCTTGCTCAGCGCCGCGATCTTGTCCATCGTCACGATGCGTGATGTCTCAGTCATGCTCATTACCGGGCGATTCTCCGAAAGGGGATCCAAAGGCGGCCGCGCCAGGGCGTTGTGCGCGTTACAGCCCGTAGCAGCCCCGCGAACGGTGACGAAGAGTGATCGGCAATCGGCGACGGGTCAATCGCGCGGCTCGTCCAGCCCGGCTCCCGCGCCCGACACGCCGCTCATCGTCGCCATCCTGCGGTAGACCTGGGTCGTCGAGATGCTCACATGCCCCAGAAGCTGCTGCACCTCTCGCAGATCCGCGCCACGGCCGAGGGCATGGGTGGCGAAGGTGTGGCGCAACGTGTGCGGGGTGATGTCGGCGATCTCCGCCCGATTCGCGTACGACTTCAGGATCAGCCAGAATCCCTGCCGTGTCAGGCGGTTGCCACGATGGTTCAGAAAGAGCGCCGACTCCTCGCGGATCACCAGGACGGGCCGCGCCTGCGTCAGATAATGGTCGATTGCCGCCACGGCGCTGGCGCGCAGCGGCACCTTCCGCTCGCGGGCAGTGCGCCCGGCGCAACGCATGGTGCAGGCGGGGAGATCGACATCGTCGCAGTCGAGCGCGACCAGCTCGCTGACCCGCATCCCGGTCGCGTAGAGCGTCTCCAGCATCGCCCGGTCGCGCGACGTTTCGGGGCGGTGGCCATGCTCGTCGGCGTCCCGGTCGGGCTGCTGGAGAAGCCGCTCGATCTCGCTCAGAGAGATCGCGCGCGGGGTGTACTTGTCGACCTTGGGCGAGGTCATCCTCGCGGCCGGGTCGCCCCGCATCTGCCCCTCGCTGATCAGGAAATTGAAGAACGACTTGATCGCCGCCATCTTCCGCGCCACGGTCGACGAGGCGTACTTGCGGCTCCGCAGGTAGAGCAGATAGTTTGTCAGATGCTGGTCGGTGAGCTGGTCCCAGGCCGACACCGCCGGCAACGCCATCAGGTTCTCGCTGACGAGTCTCTCCCCGTCGTCCTGGATCGACGGCTCCCGCCCCCGCTCTTCGGTACTCTCGCCCCGGAGAAATGCCAGAAACTGCGTCAGGTCGTTCCGGTACGCGAAGATCGTATTGACCGAGAAGCCGCGCTCGGCCTCCAGAACCTGCAGAAAACGCTCGATACTCGCGTGCATCGATCCCTCCTCCGCCCAACCCATCCGCTGGTGGAGTTCGTGGCGCGTCGCCATCGTCAAGCCCGGACCACCGGCCGCGCCTCCATGGCCACCGCCAACGGCGTGTACTCCAGGCTCAGTGCCTCGGCGACCCCCTTCTGCGTCAGCCGCCCGTCGTAGACGTTGACGCCCTTCGCCAGCGCAGGATTGGCGTTGATGGCGCCTTCGAGGCCTCGATCAGCCAGGTCGAGGCCATACGGCAGCGTGGCATTCGAAAGCCCGATCGTACTCGTGCGGGGCACCGCCCCCGGCATGTTCGTCACACAGTAATGGATGACCCCGTATTGCTCATAGGTAGGTGCGCTATGCGTCGTCGGATGCGCGGTGGCAATGCAGCCGCCCTGGTCGATGGCGACATCGACAACCACCGAGCCCGATCGCATTGACGCAACCATCGCTTCCGAGACGACCTTCGGCGCCCTCGCCCCCGGCAGCAGCACCGCGCCGATGACCAGATCGGCACGACGGACCATCTCGGCAACGCTCCGGGTATTTGACGCTACAGTATGCACCCGGCCGTTCAAGGTGATGTCGAGCTCGCGCAAACGCTCCAGCGACTTATCGAGAATAACGACATTTGCTCCCATGCCGAGCGCGATTTCGGCCGCGTTCGTCCCGACGACCCCTCCTCCCACGATGGCGACCTCCGCGTCCGGCACGCCCGGAATGCCGCCGAGCAATGTGCCGCTGCCGCCATTCTCCTTTTCGAGGTAGTGCGCCCCGACCTGCACCGACATCCGCCCCGCGACTTCGCTCATCGGAGTCAGCAGCGGGAGCGTGCCATTCGGGAGTTGCACCGTTTCGTAGGCAACCGCCTGCACGTGATTGCGCATCAGGGCGAGCGTGAGCGGCTTGTCCGCCGCCAGATGGAGGTAGGTGAAGAGGATTTGCCCCGGCTGCAGGAGATCGAATTCGGCGGGGACCGGCTCCTTGACCTTGACGATCATCTCCGCCCGCGCGAAGACCTCTGCCGCCGTGTCGATCAGCGCCGCGCCTGCCGCCTCGTAGTCGTCGTCGACGAATCCGCTCCCTGCTCCCGCCTGCCGCTGGACGAGGACGGTATGCCCCCGATCGACGTACTCCTGCACGCCCGAAGGGGTCACCGCTACCCGGAACTCATGATCCTTGACTTCCTTTGGCACCCCGATCAGCATCCCGTTGCGCCCTTGTTCCGCTCGCGCGATCGCCGGGCCCCGCGTCACCGCCGTTCGGGGAGTCGGTGAGGAGAGGGCAGCGAAGTCTAACATACATAATACACCTCCAGGAACGTGCCCAACGGCCGCAGGCTTTCGTGTGCGGTATGGATCATGCGCGCCGTCTCGCGCGTTGTAGAATCATTGGTTGAATATGCGCCATGGCCCTGTTGCCGGGTCGACATGCCGAGCGAACTGGAGCGAACACCCCTGTGTCTGAAGGACTCGTCAACGGGCTCTATATCATTCCGATCCTCGCCATCCTGATTCTCGTCCACGAGATCGGGCACTTCGTCTCCGCCAAGTTGATTGGCGCGAAAGTCGAAGAATTCGGCATCGGGATCCCGCCGCGCATCAAGGGCTGGTACTACAAGGACGTTCTTTGGTCGCTGAACTGGATCCCCTTCGGCGGGTTCGTCAAGGTTCTGGGCGAGGACGGCAAGTCGGGCGATCCCCAATCGATCAACTCCAAGTCGCCGCTGCAGCGCGCATTCTTCCTCGTGGCCGGCTCGGCGATGAACTTCCTCCTCGCATTCCTTCTCATGATCCTCGTCGTCGGGTTCCAGGGAATCTCTCACGCCAATATCTACATCACCAACGTCGTCCCCGATTCTCCCGCCGCCGTGGCGGGCTGGGAGCCGGGCGACCGGATCGTTGAAGTCGCCGGCGCGCCGGTCGACTCCTCGACCGAGGTCGGCGACCGAGCACACGAGTTCGCCGGCAATCCGATGAGCGTCGTCATCGAGCGGAACAACGCCACGATCGAGACGACCGTCGTCCCGCGCGCGAATCCTCCGGCCAACCAAGGCCCGACCGGCGTCGGCATCAGCCCGGTCGCCATCTCGACATCGATCGTGGAGAGCGTGGCGGCCGATTCGGCGGCCGCGGCCGCGGGGCTCCAGGTGGGCGACCGCATCGAGGCGATCGGCGCCACGCCGGTCCGCGACGCCTACGCGCTGCAGATGGCCCTGACTCACGCGGAAGGGAGTACCGTCCCGGTCGAGGTCGCGCGAGGCGGTGAGCGGACGACCATGCACCTCGCCGTTCCCAAGGTCGGCGCAGAGGAGGACCTGCTGGCGGCGATGGGTCTCGGCCTGCGCATCGATCCGGAATTCACGCGTGTCCCTCTCGGCTCGGTCATCCCGGTCGGCGTCTCTCAGGCCTGGGAGCAGACGGGGCAGATGCTCTCCGGCATTCGCGACCTGGTGACCGGCCGCGCGCCGCTCGATCAGATTGCCGGCCCGCTCGGGATGGGACAGATTACCAGCGAAATCGTCAGCGCCAGCCCGCTCCCGCTCTGGGTGACCCTGTCGCAGCTCGCCATCCTCCTCTCGCTCAACCTCGCGGTCCTCAACCTCCTCCCGCTGCCGGCGCTCGACGGAGGCCGGCTCCTCTTCGTCATCGTCGAGGTGCTGCGGGGCGGGAAGAAGCTCGCTCCTGAGCGAGAGGGCGTCGTCCATTTCACGGGTCTCGTGCTGCTGATCGGCTTCATGCTGGTCGTCTTCTTCTTTGACGCCCTGCGCATCCACGAGGGGCGCTCGTTCCTGCCCTGACGTCGGCCGGGAGATCTGGCCACAGTTCACGCTTGGCCGCACGCTTACGGATCGAGCCATCGCGCCGGCGCGGGCCTGAGGAGTTACGAACGATGTCATTGCTTGCGCCGCGCCGCCCTACTCGCGTGCTCCAGGTCGGCGATGTCGCCATCGGCGGCGACAACCCGATCGTCGTCCAGTCGATGGCCACGGCCGATACGCGCGATCCGGCGGCAACGCTGGCGCAAATCCGGGAGCTTGCCGAGGCCGGGTGCGAGATCGTCCGCGTCGCCGTCCCGGACCGTCGTGCCGCGGCGGCGCTGCCCGACATCGTCCCCAACTCGCCAGTGCCGCTGATCGCGGACATCCACTTCGAGCATACCCTCGCGCTCAAAGCCCTCGACGCCGGCATTCATGGGCTGCGCCTCAACCCGGGCAACATCCGGAAGGTGGAGGATGTCCGCGAAGTGGTGGCCAGGGCAAAGGAGCGGCAGGTGCCGATTCGGATCGGCGTCAACTTCGGCTCCGTCGCCCCGATGCCGGCCGAGTTCGTCGACGAGATGGCGCAGCAGGGGGCAACGCAGGTCGAGCTTCGCGCCGAATGGCTGGTGCGCTCCGCGCTGGGGCATATCCGCATCCTGGAGGATCTCGATTTCGGGCTGACGAAGGTCAGCCTCAAGGCGTTCGAGTTGCCGGTCCTCTTCGAGGCCTACCGCCGCTTCGCCGCGCTGCCGAACGACTACCCCCTCCACCTCGGCGTGACCGAGGCCGGCACGCCGAGGGCGGGTGCGGTCCGCTCGGCGACCGGCATCGGCACCCTCCTCGCGCTCGGTATCGGCGACACGATCCGTGTGTCGCTCACCACCGACCCAGTCGAGGAGGTGTTCGTCGCCTACGAGATCCTCAAGAGCCTGGAGCTGCGCCAGAAGGGGGCGACGATGATCGCCTGCCCGACTTGCGGCCGGGTCGAAGTCGATCTCTTCTCCCTCGCCAACAAGGTCGACGAATTCCTGGCGACCGTGCGCGAGCCGATCCGCGTCGCGGTCATGGGCTGCGTCGTCAACGGCCCGGGAGAGTCGCGGGACGCCGATGTCGGGCTGGCGGCGGGGAATGGCAAGGGCGTGATCTTCCGCAAGGGGAAGATCGTGCGCACCGTCGCCGAGGCCGACATGCTCGACGCCCTCAAGGACGAGATTCACAAGGTCCTCGACGAGCGGAAGAATGGCCAGGTCGACGACGAGCCAGACAATCGGTACCAGCCGGCGCGGCCGTCGCTCCGCCTGACGCCGGTCTGATCCCGGGCTGCCTCCCTCATGCCGGATGGCGAGCGTCAGTCAGGCGACTCGCGGGGCGTAGCGGTTGCGGCGGCACTCGCCGCGGCCATCGCGGTGCCTGCTCTCGGGGGATATGTCGCATATCGCGCGCGCTGGCGGGCGCCCTATCGCCCCTGCCTCGAGCACGTCGACGTCGATGGCCAACTTGCCCGGCGCGGCATACCCCCGATCCGCGTCGGCTTCGTCACCGATACTCACATCGGGCCTGCCATCCGCGCGCGCGACGTCGATCGCGCGGTGGCGCTCCTCTTCGCCTCTCCGCCCGATATCCTCCTCCTCGGCGGCGACATCATCTGCGAGTCGCCGCGCTACATTCCGGAGGCCGCCAGCGTCCTCGGCAACTACGCGGCCTCACCGCGATACGGCACGTTCGCGGTGCTCGGAAACCACGACTATTCGAACGACGCGCCCCGGCTCACGCGCGCGCTCGAGAGAGAGGGAATCCGGGTCCTGAGGAACGAAGCCGCCGCCATTGCGCATGGCGGGCAGGCGCTCTGGATCGCCGGCCTTGACGATGCACTGCTGGGTCGGCCCGACCCGGAGGCGACCTTCTCCGGGGTGCCGGAGCACGATGCGTCACTCGCGCTCTGGCACGAGCCAGACTGGGCGGAGACCATCGCCCGCTTCCGGCCGATGCTTCAACTCTCCGGCCATAGCCACGGTGGCCAGGTGCGGCTGCCGCTCCTGGGCGCGGCAGCCACGCCCGCCGGCGGGCGCAAGTTCCCCCACGGCTTGTACGAAGTCGGCGGCTCGCGGGTCTACACCTCGCGCGGCGTCGGCGTCTATCGGCCTCCGGTCCGCTTCCGCTGCCCGCCCGAGGTCACGCTCATCTCGATCCGCTAGCAGCTCGCCGGAGGCCACCTCGATTCCGGTACCATGCGCCGGGTGGACCGGCCGACAGAAAGAGGCGACTACGTGAGCGATTCGCGAAAACTGCGCGTCGGGGTGATCGGCTGTGGCGTCGGCCAACTCCATTTGCAGGGCTTTGCCGAGGATCCTCGCGCCGACGTCGTCGCCATCGCCGGGCTTGACGAGGATCGCTGCCGGGAGCTGGCGAAGACCTTCGGCATTCCCCGGGTCTATCGCGACTACCAGGACCTGATCGCCGACCCCGACATCGAGGCGGTCACGGTCGCCGTGCCGAACATCCTCCACCTTCCCGTCGCCCTGGCCGCCCTCGCGGCGGGCAAGCACGTGATCGTCGAGAAGCCGCTCGGCCGGACCGTCGACGAAAGCCAGCAGATCATCGACGCGGCGCGGCGCGCGAATCGGGTCCTCGGCGTCGTGTTCAACCGCCGCGGCCGGCACGATGTGCAGCTCGTCAAGCGCGAGGTCGAACGTGGGGCGCTCGGCGAGGTCTACCACGCTCGCGCCTTCTGGATGCGTCGCGCCGGCATCCCGGGGCTCGGCACCTGGTTCACCTCGAAGCAGATGGCCGGCGGCGGCCCCTTGATCGACCTCGGCATCCACGTCCTCGACATGGCGATGTGGATGATCGGCAATCCGCGTCCCCTCCGCGTCAGCGCGGCCACCTACGCCGCGCTCGGGCCGAAAGGCCGCGGGCAGTGGATCGGCGGCCGGTTCAAGGTCAACCCCGGCGAGCCGTACGAGGTGGAGGACTTCGCAACAGCGATGATCCGATTCGAGGGCGGCCTGACCCTGCAGCTCGACGCCTCGTGGGCCGCCTTCACCGGACACGGCGACGAGTTCGGCGTCTCGCTGCTCGGCAGCGAGGGGGGCGCCGAAATCCACGTCCACGACTACGCGGAGACCGGTACGTTGAAGCTCTACGGCGAGCTCGATGGCGTGCCGACGGTGACCACGCCGCAACTGCAGAAGCGCCATGGCCACGGGGAGATTCTGCGCCAATTCACAAGCAGCGTGCTCGACGGGACGCCGATGTCTCCCTCGGGCGAGGAGGGTCTGGAGCGGGTGCGGCTGATCGAGGCGATCTACCGGTCCGCGGAGGTCGGGCACGAGGTGATTATCGACGACGAGGCGCCACTGGCTTCGGCGCAGCGTGCCGCCGACACAACGGGTTGACGAGCGGGGAGCGACGATGACCGAGACAACCACGCACGACGTGATCGTGATCGGTGGCGGGACGATGGGGACCGCCGCGGCCTGGGCCCTGGCCCGACGCGACCTGCGGGCGCTCGTGCTGGAGCAGTTCTCGCTCCTGCACGAGATGGGCAGCCACGGCGGCGAGACGAGAATCACCCGGCAGGCATATGCCGAATCGCCCGAGTATGTCCCCATCGTGCAACGGGCTGACCGCCTCTGGCAGGAGCTCGAGGCCGAATCCGGCGAGCAGATCGTCGTCCGCTGCGGCGGACTCGAATTGGCCGCGCCCGGGTTCTCCCATGCGCGCGCCGCCCGCCTCTCCGCGGACGAGCACGGCATCCCCTACGAGTGGCTCGCGCCCGCCGAGGTCAACGAGCGCTGGCCGGCAATCCGCGTGCCAGAGGGATGGGACGCGCTCTACAGTCCCATCAGCGGATTCGTCCAGACCGTACCGGCGATCCGGAACATGGCCCGCGCGGCAGAGCGGCGCGGGGTCACGATCCTCGAAAACAGCCCGGTCCTCGACTGGGGCGCGGATAGCGACTCGGTCTGGGTCGAGACCCCGTCCGGGCGCCATCGTGGAGACGCGGCGATTGTGACGGCCGGCGCCTGGGCGCCGCGGCTGCTGGCCAACGTCGGTCTGCCGCTCCACGTGCGCCGGAAGACCCTCTGGTGGCAGCAGGTCGACGATCCGGAACGGTACCGTCCCGATCGCTTCCCGGTCTTCATCACCGACTCGCCGGCCGGCGAGATCTACGGATTCCCGCTCCACGGCACGCCGGGTCTCAAAATGGCCAACCATGCAGGCGGGATCGAGGTCGACCCGCAAACCGTCGATCGTGAGACCCACGCCGGCGAGAATCGGGACTGCCTCGAGCTCGCGGCCCAGGTGTTGCCGGGCGTCCGGGCCGAGGTCGTCCAGAGCAAGGTCTGCCTCTACACGATGACGCCAGATACCGACTTCATCGCCGATCGCTACCCCGAGAATCCGCGAATCGCCATCGGCACGGGTTTTTCTGGACACGGCTTCAAGTTCGCGCCGGCGATCGGTGAGCTCCTCGCCGAGCTGGTCGTCGATCCGGCGGCCAGACCGATCCCTCGTTTCAGCGTCTCCCGGTTCAATGGAAGCGGCAACCGCGAGCGTGCGGCCGACTGACATCGCGCGGGCACGCCGATGCACGACGACTCCCGCCCCCGGAACCCTCAGGGGGCGGAGGATTGCCTGTGATGAACGGCACGAAACGTGCGCCGGGCGTCTCCGTAGCCGGCTCGCGGGCTACGGCTTCGGCGGGTTGACCTCGAGCAGAACGCGCCGCATCCGTGTCCGGGGCGGTGGCGTGTCGACCGGCGACGAGGAGCCGAGGGAGGTGACAGGATCAGTCGGGAACGAGCCCTCGGGCCAACCGCCGTTGGCATCCGCCCACTCGTCGATCACGCGCCGCAGGATCTCATCACTCGCGATGAACCCGGTGGCCGAGGTCTTGCGGGCGCTGCCGCTGTCGTTGACCCAGCCCAACCCCTCGCGGAGGTCGTGCATGAAGGCCGCCTGCTGGTGCTCGTCGAAATTCGCCGTGAACGGGAAGAGCGTCGCGTCGCGGGTCTGCAGGTAGGTGACTACACGGTTCACGAGCCAATTGTTGTACGGGTATTCCGGTTCGATCTGGGCCACAGCTCACCTCGTCATGCATCCTTGTGAGCGACGCGATCGCTCGCGGCCATGCCGTCGCCCATTTGCCGGCCATTCTATCCCTTCCCGCGCCATCGGTCCTCACGCCATCGTGCGGCGCGGACGCCGGACCATCGCCGCAATGAGACACGCCATCCGCGTGCCAGAACAGGAGCCAGACGCATGACGCCCCGACCGGATGAGTCCGTCTTCGAGTCCCGCCTGGCGAACGGCCTACAGATCCTCCTCCGCGAGGATCACACCGCGCCGATCGCCACCTTCTGGACCTGGTACCGGGTCGGGAGTCGGAACGAGATCCCGGGCAAGACCGGGATCTCCCACTGGGTCGAGCACATGCAGTTCAAGGGGACGCCTTCGATCGCGAAGGGGCAGATCTTCCGGGACGTCTCGAGCGTCGGCGGCACCCTCAACGCGCTCACCTCGCACGACTGGACCGCCTATTTCGAGACCGTTCCCGTCGATCGCCTCGATCTGCCCCTCGCGATCGAGCCGGATCGCATGGTGAACTCCCTCTATACGCTGGAAGAGGTCGAATCCGAGCGAACGGTGATTCTCTCGGAGCGGCAGGGCGCGGAGAACGACCCGGGCTACGCTCTCTACGAGGAGACGATCGGCGCGGCGTTTCACGCGCATCCGTACCGGCACATGGTGATCGGCTATGCCACCGATCTCAAGCGCATCACGCGCGACGACCTCTATCACCACTACCGCCGGTTCTATCACCCGGCAAATGCCTTTGTCGTCGCCGTCGGCGATTTCCGGGCCGAGGAGCTCTTCGCGCGCATCGAAGCCGCCTTCGGCGCGATTCCCGCCGGAGAGGAGATTCCGCGCGCCATCGGGGTCGTCGAGCCACCGCAACCGGGCGAGCGCCGAGCCCTCCTGCGCCGGGCCGCGGGGGCGCCGTATCTGCGCGTCGCGTTCCACGCGCCCGAGGCCGCCGATCCGGACCTCGTTCCCCTCCTCGTCGCCGAGGCCGTCCTGTCCGGGGGCCAGCCGATGGGCTTCGGCGGCGGAGGAGGCATGGGGCGTTCCTCTCGTCTCTATCGCGCGCTCGTCGCCTCCGGGCTGGCCCGCGCTGCCGGGAGCGACATGTCCATCACCATCGACCCCTACCTTTTCCAGGTCGGCGTCGCCGCGTTGCCCGGCGGCAACCTGGAGGAGCTCGAGTCGATCGTTGATCGCGAAGTGCAGCGCCTGCGGGAAGAGCCCATTCCCGACGACGAGCTGCAGCGGGCGATCCGCCAACTCGAGGCACAGTTCGTCTACTCCTCGGAGGGCGTGACGAACCAGGCGTACTGGCTCGGGCAGTGGGATATCGTCGACACCTGGCAGCGCGCCCTCTCACTCCCCGAGGAGTTTCGCGCAGTCACGGCGAACGATGTGATGCGGGTCGCCGACCGATATCTCGTCGCTGAGCGTCGCACCGTGGGGTGGTTGGAGCCGGCCGACGAGGTCGGCGGAGCTCGCCAACCCGCCGAGAACGCTGCCTTCTACCCGGTGTCGGCCTGGGGCCTCAACGGCCCCAGGAGCGAAAAGAGCGCCGCCAGCGGCGACTTCGAGCGGCAGGCCCTCCCGAATGGGATGGTGATTCTGGGCCAGGACCGGCCAGAGAGCCGATCGGTCGCGCTCCGCCTGCGGCTCCCTGCCGGCGCCATCCACGAATCGCCCGAGGAAGCCGGCATCGCCTATGTCACGGCGCGCGCCTCGCTGCGTGGCGCGGGCGGCAAGAGCTTCGAGCAGATCAACACCCTCACCGACGACCTGGGCAGCTCGATCTCGATCGACGCGGGTCGGCAGTTCGTCGAAGCGCGCATCCGCTGCCTGCGCGACGACCTCCCTGTCATGGTCGATCTCCTGGCGCGGGTGCTGCGGGAGCCCGATTTTCCGCGAGAAGAGATCGCGCGAGTCAAGGCCGAGCAGATCGGCGCGATTGCCGAGGGGGACAAGGACACGCGCGCCACCGCCGACCGCATCATGCGCCGCGCCGTCTACCCGGTCCCGAACCCGCTCGGCCGCCGCGTGCTCGGCACTGACGAATCGGTCAGCGCGATCGACCGTGACGAGGTCGCGCGGTTCCACCGCCACGCCTATGGACCATCGGGCGCCGTGCTGGCGGTTGTCGGCGGGCTGGGCGGATTCTCCACGGCGGCGCGCACGATCGGTGAAGCGTTTGGCGACTGGGCCGGGGAGCCATCCCCTCCCGTCGGCGACATCGAGGTCACGAACAGCGCCTCGTCGCGACACAGCGAAGCGATCCCCGACAAAAGTCAGGCCGACATCGCCCTCGGCCTGGCGACCATCCCACGCGGGAACCCTGACTACTACGCGCTCGATGTCGCCAATCTGATCCTGGGCCGGCTCGGCTTGATGGGAAGGCTGGGGGCGGAGGTGCGCGACCTGCAGGGACTCGCCTACTACGTCTACAGCCAGCTCGAGCCGCGCGCCGATGGCTCGCTCTGGACCGCGCGAGCTGGCGTCGATCCCGCGAATGTCGAGCGCGCGGTGGAGTCGATCGAGCGCGAGCTGGAGCGCCTGCGCTCCGAGCTCGTCACCGAGGAGGAGCTTCGGGACGCGAGAAATTATCTCGTCGGCGTCCTGCCGCTCGCGCTTGAGTCGCACGACGGCGTCGCGGCAATGCTGCTGGCGATCGAAGAGTTCGGTCTCGGCCTCGACTATCTGCAGCGCTACCCCGCGCTGATCGACGCCGTCACGCGCGAGGCGGTGCAGGCAGCGGCCCACGACCACCTCGCCATCGACCGCATCGCCATCGGCATCGCCACGCCCGCGTGAGGTGGGACTTCAGCGCGCGGCGCCTGCCCGCTCCGCGTTTGGCTTGAGATAGAGGAGGAACTCATTCGGGCCAGCGCGCAGCACCCGACTGATGGTGTAGCGCGTGTTCTGGGAGCGATCCTGATAGATGTCCCCCGGCTTGTAGCGCCCCAATCGCATCTCGCGGGCAGTCTTCGCCACGATCTCGTAGGTGATCTTCTTGCACGACCCGCAGATGACGTACTGATCGACCTCGTCCGTCAGCCGGGCATAGCCACGCTGAATCAGCGTGACATCGCTCGATTCACACCATGGGCAAATGCGCTCGTCGGGCTCCCGCCGCACGCGTTCAACCACTTGAGACTCCGGCAGATCGTCGCCATGCAAAGTGGAAGTGTACCAAGCTCCGCACGCCCGCTCGCCGCTCGGCTGCCTCACCGCGCCGCGCGATGCGCTCTCCGGGCGCAGGGCGCATAATGGTGCCAGGCTAGAATGGGCGGCCTCCCTGGGGCGGCAGATCCCGTGTGAAAGGAGCGACCATGTCCCCACACGCTTCGCCGAGCGACCCTCTGGCTGACAACGCCCCTGATGAAACCGCAGACACACCGGAGTCGAAGCGGCCGCTGATCATCGCCTCGAATCGCGGCCCCGTGACCTTTACCCGGCGCGGGCGCGGCGCCTTCGACGCCAGAAAGGGGAGCGGCGGCGTCGTCACCGCCGTGAGCGCCGTCGCGCGAGAGCGGCAGCCAATATGGATCGCCGCGGCCATGACGGACGGGGACCGCCTGCGCGCGGCCGCAGCCCAGGAAGCGGGCGAGCAGCTTATCGAGTTCGGCGATCCGCCAGAGTTCCGGCTCCGCTTCGTCGTGCCGAGTCCGGAAGCGTATCACCAGTACTACAACGTCATCAGCAACCCACTGCTCTGGTTTCTCCAGCACTATCTCTGGGATACGCCCCGCTCCCCGGACATCACCAGGGAGATCTGGGACGCCTGGCGCAACGGCTACGTCGAGGTGAACCGGCAGTTCGCGGACGAGATCGCCGCAGCCGCCGACGCCGTCGACGGCGAGCCGTTCATCATGCTGCAGGACTATCACCTCTACCTCTGTGCCGGGATGGTGCGCGAGCGGCGGCCAAATGCCAATCTGCAGCAGTTCGTCCACATCCCCTGGCCCGACCCGGACTACTGGCGTCTCTTGCCGCTGGAGATGCGGCGGGCGATCTGCGAAGGGATGCTCGGCAACAACATCGTCGGCTTCCAGACTCCGCAGCACGGCCGGTCGTTCATGTACACCTGCCAGGCGTACGTGCCAGGCGCCGAGGTCGACTATGCGACCGGCACGGTCCACTGGTGCGGCCGCCGGGTCGAGGTTCGCAGCTACCCCATCTCGATCGACGCCTCCGAGGTGCGCCGCCTCGCCTACTCCAAGGAGGCGCGCTCGCACGACCGGTATCTGCCAAACCACTGGAACGAGTTCACCGTCCTCCGCGTCGACCGCGCGGAGCCAAGCAAGAATATCGTGCGCGGCTTTCTCGCCTTCGACCGCTTCCTCGAGGCGCACAAGGAGTTCCAGGGGCGCGTCAATTTTGTCGCGATCACGGTTCCTTCGCGCATGGACGTCATCGAGTATCAGGACTACCTCGACGACGTCAGCGCGGTCGTTGGCCGCATCAACGCCAAGTACGCCAATGTCGAGACCGGCTGGCAGCCGATCCATCTGATCATGGGCGAGAACTACCCGCGGGCCCTCGCCGCCATGAAGTGGTACGACGTCCTCCTCGTCAATTCGATCATCGACGGCATGAACCTGGTGGCAAAGGAGGGCGCGCTGCTCAACGAGCGGAACGGCGTTCTCATTCTTTCGGAGGGCGCGGGCGCGGTCAGCCAACTCGGGGAGCACGCCATCATCATCGGGCCGACCGACGTGGAGGGGACGGCCGAGGCGATCTATCACGCGCTGACCATGCCGCTCGAGGAGCGCCGCCGCCGCGCCGAGGGCCTGCGCCGGTCGGTCGAGAGCGATGACGTCGCGACCTGGTTCGAGAATCAGGTCAATGACCTGGAAGCGTACGACGAGGAGCCGGCAGCGGAAGAAGAGGCCGCGGAACTGCCACCCAACATCGTGCCGCTGACCGGCGCGGAGCGGGTCTCGACCGCGGGCGCATGACCGGGGCACGCGGGCTGCAATGACCCGCTGGCCGCGCCGCGAAAACGCTGCCGCCCGAGGGACGTGAAATCCACGGGCAGCGATGGTCGTTGATCGCGAACGCGACGCTTTGACACAGGAGACCTGATGTGACTGACGACAAGGATCGAGCGGGACTCGGCAAGGTGATTTACACGACTGACGAGGAGAGTGGCGCGAGACCCACGGAGGAGGAGCGCGACGAGCGGGCCGACGTCGCGGAAGCCGACAAGGAGTCATTCCCCGCGAGCGACCCCCCGGGCTTCTCCGGGCAGGCGACGCCCGAGGAGTCCTGAGCGAGAGCCACCCTGGAATTCAGTCTCCCGCTTCCCCGAGCCAGAGCTTCCAGGTCTGCGCCGTCTGCCAGGCCATGTCCGGCGCGAACCCGTGGACGCCCCTCGCCACGAGGATCAGGTCGTCGGGAAAGCCGAACCAGAGGCCGAAGAGATCGTCGGTGACGGCGTGCTGCAAGCGCGACAGCGCGACCTTCTGGCGTGACAGCGAGGCGGCGGCAAGGTAGTCGACAATCGCCGCGTCGGCGTCGGGGTTGCTGTATCCACCCGGGTTCCACCCCGCCGGGTTCGTCCTGATGTCCCACGCCGACCCATAGAGATCGTAGTCGGTGAAGCCGGGCAGCAGGTCGTAGGCGTAGGCGATCAGATCGTAGTCGCGGCTGTCGATCCAACGGGGGTCGAACTCCTCGGGCGGCAGAACCTCGACCGTCATACCGATGCCGACCTCCGCCAGGTCGCGGGCGACCCGCGCCAGCACCGCGATCAACGCCGGCGGCATGTCGTCGCGGACGATTGTCACCGGCCGCAACGGGACCCCGTTCGGGTCCTCGCGGAATCCGTCGCCGTCGTAATCGAGCCAACCCGCCTCGCCGAGGAGGATCGAGGCCGCCTCCCGGCTCATCGCCGGCGCGGTGATCGTGGCATCGTGCGCCCACGGCTGGGCCACGGTCCCCGCCGCGCGGGCCTGGATATGCCCGGCGAAGACCTCCCGCGCATAGCGCTCCCGGTCGATCGCCATCGCCGCCGCGCGACGGACCTGCACGTCGGTCCAGAGACTCCCGTTCGGCTGGTTCGGGTTCGCGAAGTTGAACGCCGCGAACATGACCGACGCGGCCGGGGCAGCCACCACCTCACCCGCCGATTTCGCGGTCTCGGCGGCCGATTGCGCCGGAACCGGCCAGAGGATCTGGGCGCGGCCCGATTCCCAGGCGTCGAGACGCTTCTGGCTCCCCTCTTCGAAGGCCACCTCGTATCGGTCAAGCCATGCCGGCTCGCTCCAGTAGTCATCGAACCGGGTGAACGCGATGTGCTCGTCATCCCAGGTCTCCACTCGCCATGGCCCGGTCCCGATCGGCGGCGAGCTATTCCAGTCGAAGTCCGAAAGGGTGCGGCCACCTTCCGGGAGCGCATCCCAGTACGCCTCGTACTGCCGGCGCGAGAAGATCGGCAGGGTGGCGGCGTTGAAGAGCCATGTGCCGTCCCGCTCGGCGAAGCGGACGCGCACTTGACGTCGCGAGATGGCTTCGACGGACGTGACGAGCTCGAAGAGCCCGCTGACGGCCGAATCGGTGTCACGTTGATAGACGGTGTACGAGAAGGCGGCATCGTCGGCGTCAAATGGCATCCCGTCGTGCCACTGCACGCCATCGCGTAGGGTGAGCAGAAGCTCCAACCCCTCCGCATCCCACTCCCATCGCTCGGCGAGCCACGGCGTCGGCGCGAGCGACGCCGGATCGGCCCGCACCAGAGGCTCGAGGTAGCTCCACGGCACCTGTGGATCCTGAGCGAAAGCGCTCGGGTTGAAATTCGCCGTCAGGTGGCCGGGGCGCATCAATCGCACCTCGCCGCCGCGCTGCGGCGCAGGGACCGGCGTTGCGACCGGAGTAGCGACCGGCGTCGCCAACGGCGTCTGGGCGCGTGCCCCAGCACCGGAGAGAGCCACCGCGGAGACGCCAGCCGCCGTTCCCCGCAGCAACGCACGCCGCGAGATCCCCGAGCCAGATGCGGCCGGCGCCGTTTCCCGGGACAGCATCGCCGTCCTCCGATCCGGGCCGCACCTCGACACATCAGACGTCATCGCCGCGGCACTCCCGTTCCGATCTTCTGCGCGTGCAACGCGCGAATTGGACGGGTCATCAGGCACCCGAGGTGCTCAACTGCCATCTCTTCACCGCTCGTGCGTCAGCCATCAGTCGACCCTTCATTCGTCACGGTTGCTTGGGCACGCCGAGTTGCCACGAACGCAGATGGAGCGCCTATGTCCGAACCGACAAGTGGCGGCAACTCCTCGATCCGCCGAATCACGCGGCATGGCGGCGCGCTTGGCGATGCCCAGGCCACGCCGTCGCGGTTAACCCAGACCGAGCGGATCCCCGCGCCCTGCGCCCCGGCAATGTCGAACTCCGGCGCATCGCCGACGAAGATGGCATCCTCGGCCGTCGCGCCACTCCTCCGCAACGCCTCCTCGAAGACGGCGCGATCGGGCTTGGCCGCGCCGAACTCGCCCGAAATGATGACGAAGTCGACAAGCTCCGCAAGGCCGAGGCGCTCGAACTTGGCTCGCTGCACCTCCGCCGGGCCATTGGTGATGATCCCGATCGCGCGCTCATGGCCGCTCGGCCCCGGCGTCTGCGCGCGCCGCACCGCCCTCAACACCGCATCTGCCTCAGGGAAGAGATCGAGATCGTGGAAGCGGTTGGTGCGGTACCAGTCGGAAGCCGCCCGCGCCTCCCCGGGGTCCAAACGTCCATGACGGGCGAAGAGCGCCTCGAAGTGATCGACGCCGTGCGGGTGCATGGCGATCGACTCGGCGATCATCCGCTCCAGATCGACGCCCGGACGCGCGATGGGCTGGCCGTCAGTGCCGAGACTGAAGGCGTAGCGTAGGCGCGACCGCCGCGCCGCGGCATAGTCGCAGAGGGTGTCATCGAGATCGAAGAAGATCGCCCGCGGGAGCGGCTCAAACGGTCGCTGCGCCATCGACCTCGCCCAACGCCGGAGCAGCGCCGTGCAGCGCCGCCGTCGCCGCGATCCCCTCCGCCAGCAGCTCCGCGATATGCCGGACGCGGAATTGCCGTCCCTGGGCGTCGCTGCCGCCGCGAATCTGCATGATACAGCCCTGATTGTCGGTGACGACCTCGAGCGTGCCGGTCGCGTCGATATCATCGAGCTTCCGGTTCATCAGCCGCTCGCTGATTTCCGGGTAGTCGAAGGAGAAGCTGCCGCCGAAGCCACAGCAAACGCGCGACTCGGCCAGATCCCGCACGTCGTGCCCGAGCACGGAGGCCAGGATGCGGCGAGGCTCGTCCCGCAGGCCGAGGGCGTTCAACCCCTGGCAGGAGTCGTGGTAGGCAATGACGCGCGGCTCCGCGTGCGCCAGGCTCCCGGCGGGGAGCTGGGCGACCTCGTCAATCAGGGTCGTGAAATCGCGCACCTTCTCGGCGATGCACTGCGCCCGCTGCAGCCAGGAGCGCGCGCCGCGAAAGACGTGGAGGTAATCCTGCGCCAGCGTCGCCACGCAGCTCGCGCTGCCCGAGACGATGTAATCGACCTCGCACCCCTCCAGCGCCTTGATCGTCTGCCGTGCCATCCAGGTCCCATGCCGGACGTCGCCGGAGTTGAGGGCCGGCAGCCCGCAGCAGTGCAGCCCCCGCGGATAGACGACGGTCGCCCCCAGCGCGCGGAGTGACTTGACCATCGCTTCGCCCTGCGCCGGGTAGAGGTTGTCGGTCATGCAGCCGGGAAAGATCGCCACCCGCTTCCCCGCGAGACCGTTCGCCACCACCGGTTCGTCCGCCGGCAGCTCGAGGTCGTGCGGGATGCGCTCGTGCAACGGCGGGTCGGCCAGCGCCGGCAGGGATCGCCACCGGGTCAGCCCGCGCAGCACCGGCTCCTTCCGCGCCCGCAGGAGACGTTGATCTCGCAAGACTGGCCGCTGCATCCGGCGCGCGATCTTGAACGCGAGGTTGGAGAGCTTCGGCCGCGCGTAGAGGCTGAGGATCGCCTGCTTCGGCTCCTTCATCCCGTATTCGTCGACGACCATCCCCCGTACGTCGAGGATTTGCCGGGGGAGCGGGATGCCGACCGGGCAGACCGTCTCGCAGGCATTGCAGGAGAGGCAGAGGCTCTGCGGACCGGCCGCATGCTCCAACCCGTTCAGAAAGCCGGTCACGACCAGGCCGATGGCGCCGGTGTAGATGTAGCCGAAGGCGTGGCCTCCCACCTCGCGATAGGGCGGGCAGACGTTGGCGCAGGCGCCGCAGCGAATGCAGTGGAGGGCCTCGGTGAACTCGGGTAGCGCCTGCATGACCCGTCGCCCGTTGTCGACCAGCACGATGTGCATCTCGTGCCCCGGCGTCGGCCCCGTGATGAAGGTGGTGTAGCTGGTGATGCGCTGGGCGGTGCCGGAGCGGCCAAGCAGCCGGATCTGGGTCATCGCCTCGTCAAACGTCGGCACGAGCTTTTCGATGCCCGCGAGGACGACGTGCACCGGGGGGAGCGAGGCGCAGAGCCGCCCGTTCCCCTCGTTCGTCACCATCATCACCGTGCCCGATTCGGCGATGAGCGCATTGGCGCCGGTAATTCCCATTCCGGCGGCGAAAAACGCCTGGCGGATCTCGTCACGAGCGGCATGCACCTGCTCCGAGATGTCGTCGCGCGAGATCTCACGGCCGAGCGTCGCCGTCATGTCGGCGCCGATCTCCTGCCGCGATAGATGGACAGCCGGCATCACCATGTGGCTAGGCCGCTCGTGCCGGATCTGGACGAGCCACTCGCCGAGATCGGTCTCGACCACTCGCACGCCTTCATCCTCCGCGCGGTGGTTGAACCCGATCTCCTCGCTGACCATCGACTTCGACTTGGCGATCAGCGAGACGTCTCGCTCACGCGCGAGTCCGAGGATGATGCGGTTCGCGGTGTCGGCATCGGCCGCGAAGTGGACCGCCGCGCCCGCCGCTTCCGCGGCTCGCCGGAAACGCTCGACGTACCCCTCCAAGTCGCTCGTCACGGCGCTCTTCGCCTGCTTCATCCGCGAGCGCAGTGCCGGAAAATCGACCTCGCCGGTCGCCTGATCGCGCGCGCTGCGCCACCCTTGCTGGAAGGATGTCAGGGTCCGGCTCAGCCGAGGGTTTTCGAGGGCATCGCGCAGGTGGCTCTCGAACTCGCGCGACGCCGCCTCGGAGCGCTCATCTACCAGAGGCCGCGCGTCGGCGAGAGACTGGCTACTCATCGGTCATCTCGCGGCGCATCGGGAACGGGTTGCTGGTTCACGGGTCAACGACCTCTCTCGGGGATTACGGGGCCGGCGCGTCGTTCCAGAATTGGCCGCGAAACTCCTCCGCATCGTAGTACCCGACGATGCTGGTGATCTTGCCGCCACTCGTCCTGAAGACGGCAATCTGCTCGGAGAGGAGCTCGCGGCCGAGGTGAGCGGCGTACTCGCGGAGGGTGAACTGCACGGCGGCGCGCTCGCCGTCCGAAATGACGTCGGTAACATCCCAGCGCGCGGTCGGATATGAACTGACGACCGTGCCGAAATAGGCGACGATCTCGTCGGCTGGCCGGATCACGTCGCGGTGAGGCAGGGCGCGGAAGGAGGCGTGGTTGGCGAGCGTGGCGCGGAGTCGGCGCGGGTCGCGCGCGTCGATCGCGGCGAAGAACTCCCGTCCCAGGTCCGCCGCGCTCTCTGCCTGGCTCGTTACCGCGCGCTCGTCGTCCATCCCCGTCTCTACCCGAACTCGACCGTCGACCGCATCAGCACCGGGCTATCCCCGCCGGGTCGTCGGCGGAAAGGGCACGGTGATCGATGCGAGATCGACGCGAGACACGGCCGCGATGCCTTCTCGCGCGCCGCGCTGCTCCAGGATGCGGTCGATCTCGGCGAGCTTCTCGCGATCCGATTCGGCCAAGAATTCTGCTAGCTCACGGATCGTCCAGCTTCGTTCGGCCCGGCTGTAGCCTCCACGCTCCCACGCGGCGTCCGGCAGCGCCCGCAAGAGCGACGTCGTGCTCTCTCGCACGCGCCGAAAACCCGACATGATGACCAGCGCGTTGCTGGCCCGGTCGGATGCGATCTGCGCCTCGGTGCGCTCGATGCGCGGCACGCGGTCGAGATCGGGGTTGACCTGCGTGGCGATGGCGTGCATCAGCGAGTAGGCTCGAGCCTCGGTGTCGCGCATCGCGATCAGCACATCCTTGACCGACGGCTCTCCACGCCGTGAAACGTTCTCGAGGATCGACAGGTCATGGATCGGCGTGAGCCAGCGCGAGAGATGGTTGGGGGTGTTCTTCAATCGAATGATCAGATCATCGTTGGAGAGCTGGCCAATGGCCATGCCAGCTCCCGCGCTGAAGCGCCCATCGGTCGCGGCCGCGTTCATCTTCGCCTCTCCAACTGGTCGAGCGGCTCCTCGCCGCCCGCCCGATCGATTCGTTGTGCGCCGATCCGGCCGCGGTGCTCTGCTTCGCGTGGGAGAACGGTAATCGTCACCTCACGTCCGCCGATCGCCCGCCCGGCAGTATCGACCTCGAGCCGCCATGCACGAACATCGAGCACCGGTTCAAATCCGGCGATCACCACCAGCACGTTTGGCAGCGTGGCCTCGGCGAGATCGAGCCGTGACGGCGTTGGCGGGGTGCGCGGGTGCGAATGCACGATCGCGCCGAGCTTCGTTCCCCTCCACGCCATGTCGCGGAATGCCGCCAGCACCTGCTCCGGGTCCATTGTATACCGGGTCCTCGAGGCGTCGACGTTCCGGCCTGGATAGTACTGGGCCGAGACTAGCGCGTTATCCCCTTCAATGACAGACAGGAGCCCGACCCCTTCTTCTGGGAGGCACACTTGCAGATGGACGATCATGAGGGACCAGTGAGCGTCCCGGAAGACGAGCCGCTCGGGCCGATTCAACACTGCCGGCCGGTTTTCGCGCTCAATCGCGCGTGTCACTGCTCGCCTCCAGGACATCGAGCGCGCGCAGCGCGAGGTGAAGCGTCAGCCACGACTCCGGCTCGTCGACATCGTGCCCGATCAACTCCCCGGCGCGACGCAAGCGATAGGCCAGCGTATTGCGATGGATGCCGAGCCGGCTCGCCGCCTCTCCATGCGAACCCGCGCTCTCGAGAAACGCGCGAACGGTCTCCCGCAGGGTTCCTCGCTGGTCGCCGGCCTCCAGGGCACCGAGCGCATCATGCACGAACTGGCGCAACTCTCGCGAATCACGCAGTTGATAGAGCAGCCGCATCGAACCGAGGTCCGCGAAGGAGTCGAAGAAGGCGATCCGCCGGCGTAGCGCCCCTTCCCGCTGCAGCGTCGCGATGAATCGTGCCTCCTCGGACGCCTCGTGCAGCCGGGCCAGGCCCAACGACGGCGCGGAGAGCGCCAGTGTCGCCGCATCGTCCCCTTGAGCGGAATTCCAGCGCCTGCGCAACTCCGCCAGCGCGGCCGACGAAGGGCGTTCGCCCGTGCCTCGGGGATGCTCCACGACCCAGAGCCCGTCGCGCTCCACGTCGCCCGCCGGGTGCACGTCGCCCAGCCCGCCCAGCACCGCCCGCGCGCTGGCCTCGTTCATCCCGTTGAGGATCGCCACGGAGAAGGTCGAATCCGGGTCGAGCCCGAGGCCGAGCGCGGCGACGCGCCGCTCACTCGCACTCCCCGCCCCCCCCGCGAGCAACGCCTCCAGCAGCTCCGCGCGCCGCGCGCCGCGGGGCCGATGCGCCTCTTCCCGACGCATCGCGGCGTCGGCTGCCGCGGCGATGCGGCCGATCAGGAAACGCCCGATGACGCGCTGCTCCGGCCGCATCGGGCCGAGAACGAGGGTGGCGCCCGAGGCGAGCGCGACGCGCATCTCCCCCTGATCTCCCCCTCCGTTTGCCGGCTGACCCGGCGCCCCCGCACGCGACGTGGCGATCGGGTGACTGTGCGCGTCCTGGATTTCGACCGGAATCCCGGAGACAGTGGTTACGACGCGGACAAGGGCATCGAGTCCGGCGCGGCTCGCCGCGAAGTCGGTCAACTGTCGCTCGAGATTGCTTCCGATCTGATAGAGGCTGCCCCGGCACTCGGTCAGCGTCCGGTTGATGGCGGCCTCGGTGTCCCCATTCAACCGCTCCGGCCACTCGAGGAACGCCACGCCGGCCGACAGAGACGGGCAACGGTCGACCCGGGTGTCCCCGCGCGTGAAGACCAGAGCGCTCGCCCCGCGCAGCCCCGCCTCGCGCACGAGATCGCACAACTCGTCCGCGAGGGCGGCGGTGACCCGGGGCGGCACGAGGACGATTTCTCCGCCCCGCATCGACGGGAGATATGGCGAGGTGGCGCGTGCCGAGACGGCCCATGAGGTCGGCGCGTCGAGCCGAGGCGCCGGGGTCTCCGGCAACGCTTCGCCCTTGGAGCGGACGGTGAGGCGCGGCTCCAGCGCCAGAAGATCGTCGAGTGTGATATCCATCCGTCGCCGCGCATCCCCGGTGCCTGCTCCCGCGACTCGCTGCGTCGTGGGGCGAACCATCGTTCACGGCTATGATACGGATCGGGCCAAAGCGCATCGACAGGGCCAACGCATCGTGCAGCAGGGACAACGCACCCGCGCATTCGAAAACCTCGCCATCGCGGCCGTCAGTCTCGTCGGGGCGATCACCTTCCTCTTCCCGTTTCTCCTTTCGGCGCTGCCCCGCGTCGCGCCTCTCCCGCCCGCGCGCTCCTCGGACGCGTCGCTCCTGCTGGCGGTGCTGGTCGCCGGATCACTGCTGGTCGCCATCTCCGAAGCCTCGATCGGGCCGGGTGGCGGAGGGCTCTCGCGGGCGATCGCGCTGCTCGCGGCGCTGGTGGCGATCGATGCGACGCTGCGCCTCATGCCGACCTTTCTCGGCGCCTCGCCGATCTTCGCGCTTATCGTCCTCGTCGGCTATGTCTTCGGCTCCCGCTTCGGATTCGTCATGGGCGCATTGACACTCCTCCTCTCGGCCGCGATCACAGCCGGCGTCGGCCCCTGGCTCCCCTTCCAGATGCTCTGTGCGGGCTGGACTGGGGTCGCTGCCGGGTGGCTGCCGCGATGCGCCTTTCCGGGGAAGACGCTCGCGCTCCTCGCGGTCTACGGCGCGGCGGCCGGATTCCTCTACGGTGCGCTGATGAATCTCTACGCCTGGCCCTACACCGCGCCCGGCTCGACCGCCGACGCCGGGCTCTACTGGTCGCCCGCCCTGACGGTGGTCGAAAGCCTCGCGCGTTACGCCCGGTTCTACCTGGTCACCTCCCTCGTCCATGACGCGACGCGCGCGCTGGCGACCGCGCTGCTCATCCTTGTCGGGGGAGGGCCGGTGCTGCGCATGCTCCGCCGGTTCAACCTGCGGGCCACCTGGTCATCGTCGTCGAACACCTGATGGCGCACCTGGCAACGCCCGACGGGGAGTCATCTCGCCCGCCATGTATGACGCATCTGTGACAGGAGTCACAGGAGTGTACGTACAGTTGTCGCATCTTCCGGACGATTTT
Source organism: Thermomicrobiales bacterium (assembly GCA_020853615.1). Lineage (GTDB taxonomy): Bacteria > Chloroflexota > Chloroflexia > Thermomicrobiales > UBA6265 > JACCXM01. The sequence goes on along the minus strand of JADYYO010000074.1, from coordinate 16,871 downwards.
GAGCCGAACCCGGCTTAGTTCCTGACTTCAAGGCACATCTTGTGCTATCATACGACCGGGTGTACCATATGTGGTGTTGACCCCTCGGGGACCCCCGAGATTTCTTCAGGATCGCCCGACGCTTTCCCGCCCCGCGCGTCATAGCCATGACCCAGGCCGATAGTCCGCCTCGGTCATGGGGCCGACTCCCTGAAAAATGTGGTCGCGACTGGCAGGAACGTGGAGACGCCGACGGAACGACGAGGTGCGGTGATGAGCGCGAAGAAGACGACCGGATTGACGATCGAGCGCCGGTTCACGGCAGGGGCGAACGATCCCTTCGCCGCGGTCCGGTGGTCGCGCAGGACGTCGCGGATCACCAACCCGGACGGCTCCGTCGTCTTTGAGATGGCCGACGCCGAGGTGCCGGCCGACTGGTCGCAGGTCGCCGCCGACATCATGGTCTCCAAGTACTTCCGCAAGGCGGGCGTTCCGCAGGTCGACGCGGCCGGCGACCCGGTTCTCGACGAGACGGGCGCGCCGGTCCTCGGGCCGGAGCGATCCGCGCGGCAGGTGATCCGCCGCCTGACCGGCTGCTGGCGCCACTGGGGCGAGAGCAGCGGCTATTTCGCCTCCGCGGCCGACGCGGCCGCCTTCGAGGACGAGCTCGCCTATATGCTCGTCCATCAGATGGCCGCGCCCAACTCGCCGCAGTGGTTCAACACCGGCCTTGCGTGGGCCTACGGCATCACCGGGCCGGCGCAGGGGCACTACTACGTCGACCCCGCCGACAACCAGGTCAAGCCGAGCGAGGACGCCTACACCCGGCCGCAGCCGCACGCGTGTTTCCTCCAGAGCGTCGATGACTCGCTGGTCGAGCCGGGCGGGCTGATGGACCTCTGGATCCGCGAGGCGCGCATCTTCAAGTACGGCTCCGGCACCGGCACCAACTTCTCGGCCGTCCGTGGCGAGGGCGAGCCGCTCTCCGGCGGCGGCACCTCCTCCGGGCTGATGAGCTTCCTGCGCGTCGGCGACCGTGCGGCCGGCGCCATCAAGAGCGGCGGGACGACCCGGCGCGCGGCAAAGATGGTGATCGTCGACATCGACCACCCCGACATCGAGAAGTTCATCTCCTGGAAGGTCGACGAGGAGAAGAAGGTCGCCGCCCTCATCGCGGCCGGCTACCCGAGCGATTTCAACGGCGAAGCCTACGCGACCGTCTCCGGGCAGAACTCGAACAACTCGGTCCGCGTCAGCGAGGCGTTCCTGGAGGCGGTCGAGCGCGACGAGGAGTGGCAACTGCACTGGCGCACCGATCCCTCGCACGTCAGCAAGACCGTCCGCGCCCGCGACCTCTGGCGGCAGATCGCCGAGGCAGCCTGGCAGTGCGCCGACCCCGGGCTGCAGTTCGACACCACGATCAACGAGTGGCACACCGCGCCGGAAGCCGGCCGCATCAACGGCAGCAACCCCTGCGTGACAGGAGATACGCTGGTCGCCACGACGACCGGGTATCGACGGATTGTGGATCTGGTTGGCGGCGTTGCCGAGGTCGTCGCGGCCGATAATGAGCCTTCGCTCGTCGCGCGAATCTTCCCCACCGGGATCAAGCCGGTCTACCGGCTACGCACCCGGTCCGGATACAGCGTGCGCTTGACGGCCGACCACAAGGTGATGACCGCGAACCGGGGAGATGTTCCTGCCAGCGAGTTGCAAGCAGGCGACCGGATCGTGCTCCTGGGCGCCGGGTTCGGGACTCGTGGTCTCGGCCGAGACACAGCGGAATTGCTGGGCGCGGCGGTCGGCGACGGCTGCTCGACCGGGGAGCAAGGCCACGTGTTCATCACGGTTGGCAAGAACGAGCGGGCCCTGGCCGAAACGCTGCTGTCAAGCCTGACCCGAATCACCGCCGATGCCACGGACGGTCGCGCGCGGCGAAAGCGCAGCATCGTCGAGACGCCGACATCGCTTCGTGTGGGTTCGTCGGCCGCGCCGTTGCGCGCGCTCGTCGCCCGATACACGGTGATCGATCGCGGAGCCGCCGAGAAGCGGTTCACCGATGAGGTCTACTCGCTCGACCGCGCCTCACAGGCAGCATTGCTGCGCGGGCTCTTCACCACCGATGGCACAGTGGCCGACTATGGCGAGAAGTCTCAGTACGTTTCGCTGGACAGCACCTCGCTTCCGCTGCTCGAACAGGTGCAGGTGATGCTGCTTGCTTTTGGCATCAAAGCCAAGCTCTACCGAGATCGGCTTGCTGCCACAATGCAGGAATTGCCCGGCGGCGTGTACCAGCGCCAGGCGATGCACTCACTTCGCATCAGCCGCTCCTCACGCATCGCGTTCGAGCGGGAGATCGGCTTCATGTCGGAGAGCCCGAAGGCGGCACAGCTTGCGTCGCTCAACGCGCGGGTGCAGCCGTATGCGGACCGGTTCGAGGATGAGTTCGCGTCGCTGGAGTACGTCGGGGACGAGCCTGTCTACGATCTGACCGAACCGCGTACCAATCATTTCGTCGCCAATGGCATGGTCGTCCACAATTGCTCCGAGTACATGTTCCTTGACAATACGGCGTGCAATCTCGCCTCGCTCAACCTCCTCAAGTTCCTCGACGCCGAGACCGGCGCGTTCGACATCGCGGGCTACCGCCATGCGGTCCGCCTCTGGACGATCGTGCTCGAGATCAGCGTCCTGATGGCGCAGTTCCCGAGCGAGGAGATCGCCCGGCTCAGCTACGACTACCGGACACTCGGCCTCGGCTACGCCAACCTCGGCACGATCCTGATGCTCCTCGGCATGCCGTACGACTCGGATCAGGCCAGGGCCTATGCCGGGGCGGTGACGGCGCTGATGACCGGCGAGAGCTACGCGACCTCGGCCGAGCTGGCACAGCACCTCGGGCCCTTCCCCGGCTTCGCGGCCAATCGCGAGCACATGCTGCGCGTGATCCGCAACCACCGGCGCGCCATCTACGATGCCGACACGAGCGAGTACGAGGAGCTCTCGGTCCTGCCGATGCCCGTCGCGGCCGATCTCGTCCCCGGCTACCTGCTCGAGGCGGCGCGTGAGGCATGGGATACGGCGCTCGAGCGCGGCGAGAGGTATGGCTACCGCAACGCGCAGACGACGCTCCTCGCGCCGACCGGGACCATCGGCCTCCTCATGGATTGCGACACGACCGGCGTCGAGCCCGACTTCGCCCTCGTGAAATTCAAGAAGCTCGCGGGCGGCGGCTACTTCAAGATCGCCAACCAGAGCATCGAGCCGGCGCTGCGCAACCTCGGCTATTCGCCCGAAGAGCGGCAGGCGATCCTCCGCTACGTCCTGGGCACGATGACGCTGGAGGGCGCGCCGCACATCAACCGCGAGTCGCTCCTGGCGCGCGGCTTCAACGAGGAGGACATCGCGCGGGTCGAGGCGGCGCTGCCGGGTGTCTTCGAGATTGGTTTCGCGTTCAACGTCTGGACCCTCGGCGAAGAGGCGCTGGCGCGCGCCGGCATCTCCGCCGCCGAGGCGAGCCGCCCCGGCTTCGACCTGCTGAAGGCGCTCGGCTTCATGAGCCGGCAGATCGCCGAGGCGAACGAAGTGGTCTGCGGCACGATGACGGTCGAGGGCGCACCCTTCCTGAAGGACGAGCACCTGCCGGTCTTCGATTGCGCCAACAAGTGCGGCAAGACCGGGACGCGCTTCATCCACCACCTCGGGCACATCAAGATGATGAGCGCCGCCCAGAGCTTCCTCTCCGGCGCCATCTCCAAGACGATCAACATGCCGAACGAGGCGACCGTCGATGACGTTGTCGACGCCTACGAGCAGAGCTGGCGCCACGGCATCAAGGCGATGGCGCTCTACCGGGATGGCTCGAAGCTGAGCCAGCCCCTCTCGGCCCGGAGCGCCGACACGAGCGAGAAGGAGGAGGCAGCGACGGTGTCGGAGGAGGAGATCGAGCGCCGGATCGCCGAGGCGACCGAGGCGGCCGTATCGGCGGCGGTGGCGAAGGCCCGCGCCGAGTGGGAGCGGGAGCGGGCGGCGGTCGTTCCGGCCGCACCGGCGAAGCCCGCGACATCCGGCCCCACCCGACGGCGGCTCCCGGCGCGGCGCAGCGGCTTCACCCAGGAAGCGCGCGTGGCGGGGAACAAGGTCTTCCTGCGCACCGGCGAGTACGAGGATGGCGCGCTCGGCGAGATCTTCATCGACATGCACAAGGAGGGCGCGGCCTTCCGCTCGATGATCAACTGCTTCGCGATCGCCATCTCGAAGGGCCTGCAGTACGGCGTGCCGCTGGAGGAGTTCGTCGAGACCTTCACCTTCACGCGCTTCGAGCCGCAGGGGATGGTCACCGGCCACCCGAACATCAAGATGGCGACCTCGATCATCGACTACGTCTTCCGCGTCCTCGGCCTGGAGTACCTCGGCCGCACCGACCTGACCCAGGTGCCGCCGGAACTGCACGAGGAGCCCGTGGATGATCAGCCGGTGGCCGAGCCGGTGTCGCAGGCCAGTCCGGTTCCGACTCCAGCCACGCCCGCGAAGCCGTCGATCCCGGCAACAGGTCCGACGCGCAACGGGAACGGGAACGGGAACGGGAAGCATGCGTCGCACGGGGAGCAGTCGGCGACGGCGCTCCTGGAGGCGACGGCCACGATCGACGTGATGAGCGTCCACCTCTCCGAGCTGATGGGCGATGCGCCGTTCTGCGACGTCTGCGGCCACATCACGGTCCGCAACGGCTCGTGCTACAAGTGCCTCAACTGCGGTAACAGCCTCGGCTGCTCGTAGCCGTCGACGACACACGCGAAACGGGGGCCGGCATTGCGCCGGCCCCCGTTTTTCGTTCCCGAGTGGGGTGCGATCTATCCCGCGGACATCCCGGCGGCGCGCTCGCGGATGTCACCGAAGGCGATTGTGCTCAGGTAGCGCTCGCCGGTATCCGGCAGGATCACCACGATCAGCTTGCCGGCATTCTCCGGCCGCCGCGCGACTTCCCGGGCGGCGGCCGCGGCCGCCCCGCTCGAGATCCCGACGAGGAGCCCTTCGGTGCGTAGCAGCTCGTGCTCGGCATCGATCGCCGTCTGGGCGTCGATGTGGACGATCTCGTCGTAGATGTCCCGGTCGAGCGTCCCCGGCACGAAGTTGGCCCCGAGCCCCTGGATCTTGTGCGGCCCGGCCTGGCCCGTGGCGAGAATCGGCGACTCGGCCGGCTCGACCGCGATAACCTGGATCTCCGGCTTCAGCTCCTTGAGCACCTGGCCGGCGCCGGTGATGGTGCCCCCGGTGCCGATGCCGGCGACGAGGATGTCGATCGCGCCACCCGTGTCCTCCCAGATCTCGACCGCCGTGGTGCGGCGGTGGATCTCGGGGTTTGCCGCGTTCTCGAACTGCTGCGGCATCCAGGCGTTCGGCGTCTTGGCGACGATCTCCTCGGCGCGGCGCACCGCGCCGACCATCCCTTCGGACGGCGGCGTCAGCACCAGCTCGGCGCCGTAGCTGAGGAGGAGGACCCGCCGCTCGAGGCTCATGCTCTCCGGCATGGTGAGGATCAGCCGGTACCCCTTCGCCGCCGCCGCCCACGCTAGCGCGATGCCGGTGTTGCCGCTCGTCGGCTCTACAATCGTCGTCACGCCCGGTTCGATCAGCCCCTTCTCCTCGGCGTCTTCGATCATGGCGACGCCGATGCGGTCCTTGACCGAAAAGCCGGGGCTGAACGACTCCAGCTTGGCAACGACCTGCCCGGGCGTGTCGCCAGTGAAGCGGGAGAGCCGGACGAGCGGCGTGTTGCCGACCAACTCGGTGGCGTCGGCCGCGATCGAAGGGCGCTTTCGGCGTTCGGTCAACGAGCGGTCAATCGGCGTGTCCTGTTGCGTCGTGGTCTTCGCCATCACATCTGCTCCTGCTAGCGGTCTTCTCGCCGTTGAGAGAGCATATTCTAGAGTTCTCGATCAACTTTGGCAATAGGGCCAAAATCTCGTACTTCTGCCGCTATCTGGACAGGCGGCCAATCTCGACCTGATAGTCGTGCTCGCTCCCGAGCCACGTCGCGCCGTCGACGTAGTGCTCCTTCTTCCAGATCGGCACGATCTCCTTGATCCGCTCGATCGCGTAGCGGCAGCTTTCGAAGGCGGCGTCGCGGTGCGCCGAAGCGACGCTGATGACGACGCTTGCCTCGCCGATGGCCAGAGAGCCGACGCGATGGGTGATCGCGACATGCTCGATCCCCCAGCGCTCGCGGATCTCGTCGCTGATCTGCGCCAGCATCTTCTCGGCGGCTGGCGCGTAGGCTTCGTAATCGAGATGCGTCACCTGCCGCCCGCGGCCATGATCGCGCACCGTCCCGGTGAAGGTCGCAATCGCCCCCGCGCCCGGATGCGCCACCAGCGCCTCGACCTCGCGCGCATCGATCGGCTCCGACTGGACGCGGAACCGGGTCTGCGCACCGCCACTGACGGGCGGGATGAACGCCACCTCGTCGCCGTCGGTGAGGGGATGCGTCGCCGGCACGTACTCCTGATTGACCATCAGCATCGTCACCGGCTTCAACCGCTCGAGGCGGGGATGCTCGCGCGCGAGCTGGTCGAAGAGATCGCCGATCGTCGCCCCGGCGGGCACCTCCCGCCGCTCGGCGGCCCGGCCGACGATCTCGCGAATCATCGCGAAGTAGCGAATGTCGATGTCCACGTCACCTTCCGGTCGTTGCCCGGCCGCGAAGCCAGATTATCGTCGATGCCGGCCTCGCGCGGCGGTCAGGAGACAGCGACTCCCAGCGAGACCGACCCTGGCGCGATTCTGGCTGCTCCGCTACATCTCGTCGAGATGGGCGCGGAGCCGCTTCAGGAGCGTCTGCGCGGCCGCGCGATTCCCCTCGGCGACCGTGCGGAAGGCCGTGGCCGCCTCGCTGTCGCCCGCCTGCTCGGCGTCGCGCGCGTACTCCTGCAGCTTCTCCTGCCCCTGCAGCAGATTGCCGACCGACTGGATGATGTCGTAAACGATATTCGAGACACCGTACTTGCGCTCACCAGCGTCCATGCACATCTCCTTTGCTCTTGCGGGCCTCGCGGCCTCGGCCATGCCATTCCCCGCGGCATGGCCTGATTCACCAGCAGCGCCAGAATCGTGCCGAGCCGGCGGCCCACGCTGCCATCAACGGCCGGCCGGCCCCTGCAATGGACCGATCAGCACCGCGTCGACCCGCGCCCCGGCCTCGATCGGTTCGGATCCGGGCGGGATGACGATCAGCGCGTTGGCGCCGAGCAGCGACGCCAGCCGGGACGACGCCTGCGAGCCAGTCGTCGCGGCGACCAGTTCGCCATCCTCGTCGATGCTGACGACCGCGCGCTGGTACTCGATCCGGTCCGAGGAGTACGCGGCCCGCACGAGGCGCACGCGCGTCAGCGGCCGATCGATCTCGCGCATCCCCTGCAGCGTGCGGAGCGCCGGCCGGATGAAGATTTCGAAGCCGACGAGCGCCGAGACCGGGTTGCCGGGGAGGCCGAAGATCAGCGTCTTGCCGGCGGTGGCAAAGTTGAACGGCTTGCCCGGCTTCATGAAGAGGCGCCGGAAGTGCACCACCGCCAGCTCCCCCAGCAGCGGCTTGATCAGGTCAAGGTCGCCCATGGAGACGCCGCCGCTGGTAATGACCACGTCGCTGTCGGCGATTCGGGCCAGCAGCGCCGCGCGCAGGGCGTCCATCTCGTCGGGCCCGCGCCCGCTCCAGACGACCTCGGCGCCCGTCTCCTCGGCCGCGGCGATGAGGCTGAAGCGGTTCGAGTCGCGGATCTGTCCCGGGCCCGGCTGTTGCGCGGGCTCGACCAACTCGTTCCCGGTCGAGAGGATGCTGACCCGGGGCCGGTGCACGACCGGGACCGGATCGACTCCGAGCGCGGCCAGCAACCCGATCTCCGCCGGGCCGATGAGGCTGCCGGCCGCCAGCACGCGGGTTCCTTTCGCCAGGTCGACCCCGATGGGGCGGATATTGGCGCCCGGCTCGATCCGCTCCTCATGAACGATCACGTGGTCGTCGGCGATCTCCGTCGCCTCGACGGGCACCACCGCCGTCGCGCCGGGGGGGACGGGCGCCCCGGTCGTAATCCAGGCGGCGGTGCCGAGATCGACGGCGATCGGCGCAACCGAGCCTGCCGTCTGCCGGCCCACGATCTCGCGCCAGGGCGACGGATCTTCGGCCACGACGGCGTAACCGTCCATTGTCGCCGCGGGAAATGGGGGGTGGTCCTCGGTGGCGACAACATCGCGCGCGAGCACTCGCCACGGCGCGGCGGCGAGCGGGACCATCTCCTCGGGGAGCGCGTAGAGAAACCGTGCGATGATCTCGCGCGCTTCCTGTGGATGAAGCAGGCGGTCGGTCGCCGTCTCGGTTGTCCGGCTCACGGCCGCGCGCCCTGACATCATTGCGTGCTCCTCCTGCATCCCCGTCGATACGGTATGGTACTCATTGGCCGCGGCCCGAGCCGATTGCCGCTCGCGCCGACGAGATGCCGGTCCGCCGCCGGCGAGCGCGACATTGCGAACCGATTTGACGGATGCCCCCAATTTCACTAGACTTTCCTGCTTACGGGATCCTTGAAACACGGGTTCACCTCTGAAAGCAAACGTTGCCATGTCTCCCAGGCGTTCGGCGGCCACCGAGCCGTCGCCAGCAGCCGCTTCCGCGCTGACCCCGGGAGATAGCGTCCTGCTCGCGGCGCCGCCCGAGGAGCCGTTTCCCCCCATCATCCAGGGCGCCATCGACCATCTGATCGCCACGATCAAGGCGTCGTCGCCGGCGGCCAATCTCGATCTCGTCCTGCGCGCCGCGCGCTTCGCAGTGGCGGCGCATGGGACCGATCTGCGCAAGTCGGGCGAGCCGTACGTCGTCCACCCGATCGCCGTGGCCACCATCCTCGCGCGGATTCAGCTCGACTCGGAGACAATCGCCGGCGCCCTCCTGCACGACGTGGTCGAGGATACCCCCGTCGAGCTCGAGGAGATCGAAGAGGCATTTGGCCCGCGCGTCGCCCGCCTCGTCGACGGCGTCTCCAAGCTGGGACGCATCCCCTGGACCAAGGAGCATGCGGAGAGCTCCGGCTCGCGGGAGAAGACGCATCAGGCCGAAAACCTGCGCAAGATGTTCCTGGCGATGGTCGACGATATCGGCGTCGTCCTGATCAAGCTCGCCGACCGCCTGCACAACATGCGGACGCTCGACGCGCTCCCCCGCGAAAAGCAGCGCCGCATCTCGCGCCAGACGCTGGAGATCTACGCGCCACTCGCCAACCGCCTCGGCATCTGGCAGTTCAAGTCGGAGCTGGAAGATCTCGCCTTCAAGTACCTCAACCCGGAGGCCTACCGCGCGCTGACGACCGAGTTCGAGCAGCGCGCGCGCAACTCCGCCCCCTACATCGAGAAGGTCAAGGCGGAACTGCTGCAGGTGCTGACCGAGGCCGGCATCGAGGCCGAAATCACCGGGCGGACGAAGCACATCTACTCGATCTACCGGAAGATGCTCGCCAAGGGGCGCAGCATGGACGAGATCTACGATGTGATCGGCCTGCGCATCCTGGTGAACGACCGCAAGGACTGCTACGGCGCCCTCGGCGTCGTGCACGCCCGCTGGCACCCGGTGCCGGGGGAGTTCGACGACTACATCGCCACGCCGAAGGACAGCATGTACCAGTCGCTGCACACGGCGGTGGTCGGTCCGGGCGGCCATCCGATCGAGATCCAGATCCGCAGCCGCGAGATGCACCGCATCGCCGAGCATGGGGTAGCCGCCCACTGGCGCTACAAGGAGGGGGGCCGCTCCGACGCACGCGTCGAGGCCAAGGTCGCGTGGCTGCGCCAGCTCATGGAGTGGCGTGACCAGGTGGCGGACGCCGAGGAGTTCGTCGAGTCGCTCAAGTCGGACGTCTTCCAGGAGCAGATCTACGTCTTCACCCCGAAAGGCGATATCATCGAGCTTCCGGCCGGCGCCACGCCGGTTGATTTCGCCTATCGCATCCACACCGAGATCGGCCACCAGTGCGTCGGCGCCCGGATCAACGACCACCTCGTGCCGCTCGACTACAAGCTGCAGAACGGCCAGGTTGTCAAGATCGTCACCAGCCGCACGCGCACCGGCCCGAACCGCGATTGGCTCCTCTCGGGGTCCGAGTATGTGACCACCGCCTCGGCCCGAGAGAAGATCCGGCGCTGGTTCCGGAGCCAGGAGCGCGAGGAGAACATCGCGCAGGGGCGGGACATTCTGGAGCGCGAGCTACGCCGGCTCAGCGTCGAGTTGAAGCCGGAAGATCTCCTCAAGGAGTTCCCGCAGTATCCGAAGTACGACGATCTCCTCGCCGCGATCGGCTACGGGGCGGTCTCCCCGCAGCGCATCGCCGTCCGGCTCGCCCAGCAGCCAGAGCAGGAGCAGATCCTCTCGTCTCCGCACCTGCAGACGCCGCGCACGCCGCCGCGCCTGCAGGTGATGGGCGTCGGCGACCTGCTGACGAACCTGGCGACCTGCTGCCGGCCGGTGAATGGCGACCCGATCATCGGCTATGTGACGCGCGGGCGCGGCGTCACTGTCCACCGGGTAGACTGCCCGAACGTGCAGAACGTCTCAGAGCCGGAGCGGCTGGTGCCGGTGACGTGGGGCGACCATGGCGAGCGCACGTTCCCGGTCACCGTCCAGGTCGAGGCATGGGATCGGGTCGGACTGCTGAAGGACGTGAGCACGGTGCTCGCCGACGCCCGTGTCAATATCCTCAGCCTGACCACAACGACGCACGATGACCGCACCGTGACGTTGCGGGCGACGATCGAGGTGGAGGGGATTGGCCAGTTGAGCACGATTCTGCAGAAGCTGGAGAGCGTTCGCGAGGTCCACGAGGTCCGCCGCGCGCCCGGTGTCCCTGTCGAACGCTCGTCGGCGATCTAGGCGATGTCGACCGAGGCGCCCTCCAACCAACGCCCCGTCCTCTCGTTCGGCGAAGTTCTGATCGATTTCATCGTTACCGACGGCGCCCCCTCGCTCGATACGGCCAACGAGTTCGTGGCGAGATCGGGCGGGGCGCCAGCGAATGTCACCGTCGCGCTCGCCCGGCTTGGGCTGCCGAGCGCCTTCTGCGGGGTGGTCGGGAGCGACCCCTTCGGCACGCGTCTGCGCGCCGAGCTCGCGGCGGAAGGGGTCGACGTCTCCCGTCTGCGCGACGTGAGCGACGCGGCCACGACCCTGGCCTTTGCCTGGAAGGACGCTCGCGGCGACGGACACTTCTGGCTCCTGCGCGGCGCCGACACCGATTTGAACCCCCGCGATGCCGAGAGCGCGGGCATTCCATCGCTCGCGGCGATCGTCATCGGCTCGGTCTCCCTGGCGGCAGCGTCGTCGCGAGCGACGATCGAGCGAGCCGTGGAGATCGCCAACGCCTCCGGCGTGTCCGTCGTCTTCGATGTCAACCTCCGGCCGGCCGTCTGGGCGGACCCGAACGAGGCGATTCCCCTCTGCGAGGGGATCGCCCGGCAGAGCCGGCTGGTGAAGCTGAGTCTCGACGATGCCGCCGGCCTCTTTGGAGCCGGGATCACGCCCGAAGCGGCGATCGACCGCGTGCGGGGCCTGGGCCCGGCCCACGTCGTGCTCACCGACGGCGAGCGCGGCTGCTGGTTCGCCACTGCCGACGGCAAGGTCTGCCATGTGCCGGCGATTCGCGTGCAGGCGGTCGAGCCGACCGGCGCGGGCGACGCCTTCTCGGCGGCGCTCATCGCGCGGCTCCTCGCCTCCGGCTGGGCGCCCCTGACGGAGACCGACGTGCGCTACGCGGCAGCGGCGGGCGCGCTGGCGACGACCGAGCCGGGGGCGTGGAACGGCCTGCCGAATCGCGAGCAACTCGATGCCTTTCTCCAGAGCGCCTGATGCCCTCCCCACCTGACCCCGTCGCGTTCTCGCTCCTTGGCATCGACATCCGCTGGTACGCGCTTTTCATGCTGGCGGGCATCGTCGCGGGCATCGCAATGACGCGCGCCTTGGCGGCCCGGCTCGACCTCGACCCGGACTGGGTGCTGGATGGCGCGCCCTGGGTCGTCCTCGCCGCGATCGTCGGGGCACGGGTCTATTATGTCCTCCTGCGCGGTCAATACTTTCTCGACCACCCGCTCGAGGCGATCAATATCCGGCTCGGCGGGCTCTCGTATCACGGCGCGCTCATCGCCGGGGTCATCGCCTTCGCGATCCTCTGCTGGCGCGCTCGTCAGCCCTTCCTGCGCTGGACCGACGCCATCATCCCGGGGGTCGCTCTGGCGCAGGCGATCGGGCGCTGGGGGAACTGGGCGAACCAGGAGGCCTTCGGTACCCCCACGACCCTCCCCTGGGGCCTCTGGATCGACCCCGCTCACCGGCCGCCGCAGTTTGCCGCCTTCGACCGCTTCCACCCGACCTTTCTCTACGAATCGCTCTTCAATCTGGCGAACGCGATCATCCTGACTGCCATCGCGCTTCGCGTCCCGCAGTCGCGGCGGCTTCGCCACGGCGACGTGCTGGCCATCTACCTCATCGCCTACGGGGTCGCGCGCTTCCTGATCGAGCGGATCCGCACCGACAGCCTCTACATCGGCCCGCTGCCCGCCGCGTTCTGGCTGAGTTGGGCGTTGATCGCCGCCGGCGTCGCGCTCCTCGCCCTGATCCATGCGCCGGGGCGGCGCGAGGCATTTCCGGCGCCCGCGGCGCCCGCGGCTGACAAGTCGGCCGCGGATTGATACCATCACGTCGCCTATCAATGGACCGACGATCCAGCGTTCAACGTTCTCCGCTGCTGCCGTGACCGCGCGACGATGCGCCGGCAATCAGAACGGGATGGAATCAGTGCGCCGACGACTGACGCTGCTGACCACGGTCATCGCGGTGGCCCTCTTCGCGGCCGCCTGCGGCCGGGCCACCGAAGAGCAGATCAACCAGGCCCTCGGCATTACGCCGACGCCGACGATGAGCGCCGAGGCGATCGCCTCCGCGACGGCTCGCGCGGGCGCGACCTCGACCGCGCACGCCCTCGCCCTCAGCTCTCCCGGCGCCGTCGCCCTCGGCGACGTGAGCGAAGGGGCGACGCAATTCGAAACCTGGTGCTCGGGCTGCCACGGTCCCGGCGGCTCCGGCCCCGACATTCGCGCGCCGGGCGGCCCCGGCGCTTCAGTTAGCGGGGATACGCTGCTGCCGATGATCCGCGAGGGCGAGGGCCACACGCCGCCGGGTCCTTACAAAGCGTCTGAAATCACCGACAAGCAGGTCAAGGACCTCGCCGCCTATCTGCACGCCGAGGCGACAAAGTAGGACGGAATCCCCTCACCCCCGGCCCCTGAGTAACCCTCACCCCCGGCCCCTCGCCCACTGCGGTGGGCGAGGGGAGTGCTGACGTCGACATGCCGTGACCGCAGGGACGGGTCGTCTGGCCATGCCGTCATGCGGCATCGTCGCGCTTCCACACTATTGCGGGAGTGCCACGGCATCTCGCCACACGCTCTCCTCGCCCTGCGCACAGGGCGAGGGACCGGGGGTAATGGTCGACGCAAGAAGCAGGGTGTCCAGTCGCGGGATACCCCCGGCCCGGATTGCCCTACACCCTGTCCCCCGCGACGATCGCCTCGCGGATCGCGAGCACGCGCGAGCGGAGCGCGGCATCGTTCGCCATCGAGCGCTCGACCTGCCGGATGCCGTGCAGGACGGTGGTGTGGTCGCGGCCACCGAGAGCGCCGCCGATTTCGAGGAGCGAGGCGTCGGTTTCGGCGCGCAGGAGATACATCGCGACCTGGCGGGGCAGGACGATCTCCTTCGTGCGGGAGCGGCCCGCCAACTCGCGGCGACCGACGGCGAAGTGGCCGATGACGGCGTCGATCACCTCGTCGGCGCTGATCTTGCCGCGCCGCCCGCCCGGGGCCTGGTCGGTGAGCGCCTCCATCGCCAGCGCCAGCGTCATCGGCTCGCCGGTCAACTGCGACCGGGCCACCACCTTGTTCAGCGCCCCCTCCAGTTCGCGGATGTTCTTCTGGTCCTTCTGCGCGATGTACTCCGCGACATCGGCGGGGAGGTCGAGATCGAGCTCTTCCCCCTTCAAGCGCAGGATCGCGATCCGCATCTCGTAGTCGGGAAGCTGGACGTCGGCGATGAGGCCGCCTTCGAAGCGGGAGCGAAGCCGCTCTTCGAGGGCGGAGATCGCCTTAGGCGGCTTGTCGCTGGAGATGATCACCTGCTTGCCGCTCTGGTAGAGGGCATTGAAGGTGTGGAAGAACTCCTCCTGCGTGCTCTCCTTACCGGCGATGAACTGGATGTCGTCGATCATCAGGATGTCGATCTCGCGGTAGCGGGCGCGAAACTCGTCGGTCCGCTGCAGCCGGATCGCGGCGATCAGGTCGTTGGTGAACTTCTCCGAGGTCACGTAGGAGACCTGCAGGCCGGGGTGGAGATCGAGCGCGCGATGGCCGACCGCGTGCAGGAGATGGGTCTTGCCGAGGCCGACCCCGCCGTGAATGAAGAGGGGGTTGAACTTGCCGCCCGGATGGTCGGCGACCGAGACCCCCGCCGCGTGGGCGAAGCGGTTGGCCGAGCCGACGACGTACGTCCGCAGCACGTAGCGGGGGTTGAGGCCGATGCCGCGCGGCGGCTCGAGCGCCATCTGCCTGAGCTGGTGCGCATCGGCCGGCGCTTTGGAACGCCCTGCGGGAGACGGCCGGCGCCGCTCGCTGGCCGCCTGCCTCGACGGCGGCGAAAACGCCTGCTCCTGCTCGGGAGCCGGCGAGCGCACGGCGGCCGGTGCTTGGTTCGCCGCTTCGAAGGCGACCGAGACGGGGCGCCCGACGCGCTGGGAGAGGGTCCGTTCGATGTCGCGCGCGAAGCGCCGCCGCAGCGTCTCGGCGGCGGCGCGGTCCGGCACCTGAATCGTCGCCGCGTCGTCGGCGGCGAATTCGATCAGCGTCGTATTGCGCAGCCACTCGAAGGAGCTGGCTGGCAGCGCCTCCTGCAGATCGGCGAGCACGGCGCGCCAGATCAGATCGGCGCCAACCTCTACCCGCGTCGTCGGATCGCCTCGATGCACCACGTCCCCCGCCCATGTCCGTACGCCATGCACGGACATTGGGCCGATCGTATCACTCTGCTGGATTTGACGCAATTCTCCCGCGGTCAGCATCGTAGGGGCGGCACCTGTGTCGCCCGGGTCCCCTGCCGGGCGGTTCACTCCTGACACCGCCATTGCCGTCTTCGGTGATCGTGGCGGATGCAGCCCGGGCGACACAGGCGTCGCCCCTACACCCGGGAGGCAACCTGCATGGGCACTGCAACTCGCGTAGAGTTCTGGCAGAAGAGCCTCGTGGAACGAGGCGCCAGAGCGACGAGCGAGGAGAGAGACTCGTGGACGTGCGATTTGACGCTGCCGATGTCACCAAACTGCCCGCGCAGGCGGTGGTGCTGCCGGTCGCGGCGCGGGATGGGAAGCCGGTGCTGACACAGGCGGGCATGGCCTTCGACGCGATGCTCGAGGGCGGACTGCTGGAGGCGTTGCAGGAGGCGCAATTCTCCGGCAAGACGGCCGAGACGCTGACGCTGCCGACCTTCCGCTGCCTCGCCGCGCGCCGTCTCGTCGCGGCGGGAGTCGGCGATCTCGATCGGTTCGAGGCGGAGGCGTTCACGCGGGCGGTCGGCGCGGCGGCGCAGGCGGCGCGCTCGGCCGGGGCGACGGAGATCGTGGTCGCGCTGCCCGATGGCGACTGGGGGCTCGACACGGCGGCAGCGATCGAGGCGGGCGCCATCGGTGCGCGACTGGGACTCTATCGCTTCGACGCCTATCGCGGGGCGGCGGCGCCATCGAGCGTAAAGTCGCGCGAGGTCGAGACCGTCACCTTTATCGATGAGGCGGTTGCGCCCGAGGCGGCAGGCCGGGCGCTCGACCGCGCGGCGGCGACCGCCCGGGCGGTCGACCTCGCGCGCGACCTCGGCAACGAGCCAGCCTCGGTGCTCACCCCAGAGACGCTGGCCGATCGGGCGGCGGTCGTCGCGCGGGAGGCAGGCTTGCAGGTGGAGATCCTGGGGCCGGAGGAGCTGGCGGCGATCGGGGCGAACGCGACGCTGGCGGTCGGCGGGGGGAGCGCGCACCCGCCGCGCATGATCCGCCTCCGCTACGAGCCGGAGGGGAGCAGCGAGGGTCGCCCCGTGCCGGGGCTGGTCGGCAAGGCGATCACCTTCGATACCGGCGGCTACTCGATCAAGCCGTACGAGGGGATGCTCGAGATGAAGGGGGACATGGCGGGGGGCGCGGCCGTCCTCGGCGCCATGTCGGCCCTGCGCGACCTCGGCTGCCGCGTGCCGGTCGAGGCGACGATCTGCGCCGCCGAGAACATGATCTCCGGCACCGCCTTCCGCCCCGGCGATGTTCTCACCGGGATGAACGGCGTGACGATGGAGATCCTCTCGACCGACGCCGAGGGGCGGCTGGTCCTCGCCGACGGGCTGGTCGACACGGCCCGACGCGGCGCGACCGAGCTGATCGACCTGGCAACTCTGACCGGGGCGGCCGTTGTCGCCCTCGGCAACGGGGCGACCGCCCTCTTCGCCTCGGACGACCGGCTGGCTGACGCGCTCCTCGAGGCGGCCGGCGAGACAGGGGAGCGGATGTGGCGGATGCCGCTCTTCCCCGAGCTGGAGGAGCAGATCGAGGGGGAGGTCGGCGACATCAAGAACACGGGCGGGCGCGCGGGCGGGGCGATCACGGGGGCGCTCTTCCTGCAGCATTTCCGGGAGGGGCTTCCCTGGGCGCACCTCGACATCGCCCCGGCCTCGCGCCAGTCGAAGGCGACCGCCACGGGACCGAAAGGCGCGACCGGCGTCGGCGTGCGGACCCTCCTCCGCTATTTGACGGAACTCGGAACGTCAACCGAGGCCTGAT
>JADYYO010000073.1 GCA_020853615.1 Thermomicrobiales bacterium | reverse complement strand
GGCCCGCCCGGCGGCGGTCCGCCGGTCAGGCCGATCCAGTGGAGGAAGAACGCGATCGCGGCGCCATAGACGATCACGAGGAAGATGATGCTGCCGATCGCCATCATGACGCCGGCGATCAGGGCAAGGCCGTCGCGCGTGAGGAGGGCCAGCGCGATGATGGCGATCGAGAAGCCGGGCGCGAGGTTGCCGAGCGGGATCGGCAGCACGATGACGATCGACAGGAAGAAGCAGATCACGCCGGTCAGGCGGATCGAGATCGGGATGAAGAGGAGCGGCAGCCGGGGCTGCAGCAGCCGTTCCATCCGCCGCAGGAATTTCAGGAACCGCGCATTGAGTCGGCCGATGTCGGACGGCGCCACGGTGCGGTTGCCGAGCTTCTGCGGCAGCCACAGCGTCTTTCGGCCCGCGATCATCTGGAAGGCGACGAGGAACAGCGGCGCGCCGGTGATGGCCGACGAGCCGGGGACGATCGCGGCCATCGTGAGGAGGCCGAACACGAGGAGAATCGCCGAGAAGGCCCGGTCGCCGAAGGCGTCGGCGATCTCGTAGATCGAGATGCGCTCCTCCGGCCGGCTCTCCAGCTCGCGGAGGATGGCCGAAAGCCGGCGCTCCTTCTTGCGATGGTGCCGCCGCGGCTTCCGCGTCTCAGCGGTCGTGTCGGTCAATGCAACGCTTCCCCCGGGTCGCGACCCTGGGGGCGCGGCTGCCATCAGTCATGCACTGAAAACATTGGCAAAACGATATCGGCGAAATGTGGCGAAGCGGGGTGGCGGCGGGGAAAAAGCGCTCACTGACGCCACTTCGCCGGTCGTCGAGGGATTCCCTCCAATCGGGCAAGAGGGTCAGGGGTTTCGCCGTTCGACGGGAGGCGAGGCCCCTCACCATCCGCGCCAGCCATCGGTCGCCGTAGCGCGGGGACGTCCTCAGCAGCCCGTATTGTTCACCGTCCCGTCGGGCATGATGGTCCGGCAGAACCGCGCGGCGGTGGTGACGGTCGTCGACGTGATCGTCGCGCCGGTGAGGTCGGCGTCGGTGAAGTTGGTGCCGTTGAGGGTGGTCCGGTCGATCGTGGCGCCCGACAGGTTGGCGCCGGTGAGATCGGCGCCGGACAGGACGCCGCCGGTGAAAACCGCGCCCGAGAGGTCGGCGCCGATGAATTTCACGTTGCGGAAATTGGTGTCCTTCGCCTCCGCGCCGGCCATCGCGGCGCCGGTGAAGTCGGAGTCGCGCAGCGTTGAATTCTCGAAGCCGATGAGGGGCATGGCGGCGCCGGTGAAGGTCGCGCCGACGACGGTCGATTCGAGGAAGAAGGCATCCTCGAACCGTGCGCCGGTGAAATCCGCCCCGTTCAGCGTCTGGAAGCGGATGAAGGTGTGGCTGAGGTTCGCACCGGCGAGCTTCGCGCCGGTCATGTCGGTGCCGCCGAGGAGGGCGCCGTCGAGATCGCAGGCCTCGCAGGCGAGGGTCTGGCGGAGACGCCCGAGGTCGGCCTCGTTCCAGGCGAGAGCGACGGTGGCGGGCAGGAGCAGGAGGGTAGCGGGGAGCAGGGCAGGGAGGCGCATCTCATCCTCGTGGCTGGATGGGG
Source organism: Thermomicrobiales bacterium (assembly GCA_020853615.1). Taxonomy (GTDB): domain Bacteria; phylum Chloroflexota; class Chloroflexia; order Thermomicrobiales; family UBA6265; genus JACCXM01. Next base: position 2,876 of record JADYYO010000073.1, on the reverse strand, counting down.
GACGCTCCATGCGAGCCGCCTCCCTACTCCCAACCGCCTCCCATGCCAAGCCGAGCCCCGGCCGGACCGGAGGGCGCTGGTCCGGCCAGGGCTCGCACCGTCGTCAGCCGACGGTGATCTGACCGCGGACCTCGCCGGTGCGGTGCTGGCCGGTGCGGATGTCGATGTAGAGCTGGCCGTTGAGGAGCTGGCTGGCCTGCTCCTGCGTCAGCACCGCCGAGCCGTTGATCGGCGTCGCGAGGTTGTTGCCGAGGCTCATCACGGGATTGCCGTTTGCGGTGGCGGCGGCAGGACCGCTGATCGTCGCCCGGATCACCGGGCCGCTGAGGCCGGTGTAGGTGATGCTCCAGGTCAGCGTCATCGTCGTCGGGTTGTAAGTGAACGTGCCCGTCCCGGTGCCGTCGGTCGTCACCGGCGGGACGTGCGCCGCGCCGGTGAGCGTGGCATGGAGCGTGGTGGTGCCCTGGGCGAGCGCAGGGGATACAGCAGAGAATGCTATGGCGGCTGCCATGGCCAAGATGCCAGCCGCATGGTGCAACGGACGCATCATTTCCTCCAGTCTGCAATGGCGCCTCGTAGCGGCGCCGCCGCAGAACTGGCGATGCGATTGCGGCCGAATATGGCGTGAATCGTGGCAGCGTGTCGTAACGACTATGGAAGATGCATCCAATATTGATGGAATCGAGAATCTTTCGTTTGATCACGGAAACGTAGCTGACGATCAACTGATCGCGATTCCGTGATTTTCGTGATGTCAATCCCCCGATCGGGCAAGTGAAGGAATGAGCGGTGTGGGCCTCGTTCTTGCGGCGACGACAAAACGATCAGCCGAGAGCGATCGCTGCGATGTGGTTGTCGAAGGCGAGCGGCTGCGATGCGATGTCGGTTGCTGAGCCGTCGCGGCCGATGCCGACGATCCGGCCTTCGCCCGAGGTGGCGACGAACCCATCCGCCATCGGGGCGAGGCCGCAGCCGTCACCGAGCGCCGTCACGCCGACGAGCCGGCCGACGAGGTCGACGAGGATGATCCTGCCGCCGCGCGGCGAGGAGGCGGCGATGATCGTTCCGTCGGCCGAAGCGGCGACGGAGCCGATGTAGTTGCGGAGGCCGAGGCGGGTTTCCGGGCCTTCGTCCACCATCAGCGGCGCGCGATCGGGGGTGGCCCGGCCGAGGAGGGGCGGCTGGTCCGCCGCGGCGCCTTCGTACTGGCAGCCGAACCACACGCCGCCGAGGGCGTCGACGGCGAGATGGCGGATCGAGAGCTGGTGCAGCGCCGGGTCGAGGCGGTGCTCGGCGACGGCATCGCCCGTCAGCGCGTCGAGGAAGAGGAGCGACGGCGCCATGGTGCCGAGGTTGAGCTTCGCTTCGCCGGCATCGGGGTGGGTCTCGATGCCGCCGACGCCGACCGCGACGGTGCGGCCATCGGGGAGGAGCACGATTTCGTGCGGGCCGACGCCGCAGGCGAAAGCGCCGATGCGGGCGTAGCCGCCGGTGGCGTCGTAGATCCCGATCGCGCCGACGCCGGCGTCGAAATCGTTCTCGGTCGCGAGGAGGAGCCGGTCGCGGTCGACGAAGACGCCGTGGCCGTAGAAGTGCCGGCCCGCGGGCGCGGCGAAGGCGACCGGCCCGCCGCCGCCGGTCGGGAAGGCGATCGCCGTCGTGCCGGGGCTGCGGGCGAAGGCGACGGCGCGGGTTCTGTCGGCCGCCAGCGCAAAGCTGTGGCCGCGGTCGGCGAGGGGGAGCGTGCGGACGACGAGCCCCTCGGGGTCGAACTCCGCCACCGCCCAGGCGCCGTCGCCGGTGCGGCAGGCGCTGAGATAGCGGCGGGCGTCGTTTGCCGCTTCCGCGCGCGGGAGAACCGGACCGACGAGCGTCAGCGCCGCCGCAGCAGCGCAGCGGAGGAAGGCGCGCCGCTCAATCTCCACGGCCGCCTCGGCGCGCCGGAAGTGTGGGGTGCCCTCGTCTCAGACCCTCCATCCAGCCGGAAAGGCCCGAGACGAAGCCGTGTCGAGCGCGATTTTGCCCTCGCCCCGTTCGGGGCGAGAGGAGGAAGGGCGGGGATTCCGTCTCGCGCCGGAAGGTCGTGATCACGACGCCGGAGGAGGTGCGGCGCGGATAGCGCGCTCTGCCCGAATGAGCCGTGTCGGTTCTAGCCATCGCCGTCGAGGGCGTTGAAGCCGAGGGCGACGCCGAGCGCGGCGGGGAGGGAGACGGCGAGGAGCGTCCGGAGGTTGTCGACGATGACGCGCGCGAGCGTCGTCTGGCGGCGGAGATCGGGGTCGGCGACGGCGGCCCCGATGCCGGCGGCGGGGAGGGCGGCGATGGCGCGTTCGGTCTCCGACCGGATCTGGTCCGGCAGCCACGCCTGGTTCGCGGGGATCGCGGCCGCGGTGCCGGCGGCGTCGACCAAGCGGGCGGCGGAGCCGAGGAGGCCAGCGGCGAAGTCGAGCGTGAGGCCGCTCCGCCACAGCGGCGCCGCGCGCGGCTGGCCGATGTCGTCGGCGGTGCCGAGCGCAGCGACGAGGATGCGGTCCTCGACGAGCTCGACGGCGGTGACGATCGAGAGGGCAAGGTCCGCCGCGGCGTCGGCCTCGGCTGGGAACAGCGCGTTGGCGGGGCCGGGCGATGCCATGGCGGTCGCAAAGGGCGAGCCGGGCGCAACGTCCGTTGCGAGCGCGTCGGCGATTGCCACGAGGTTGCCGCCGATCGCGACCGCATAGGCACAGCGGAAGCGGCTTTCCTCGCCGGACGCGAGGAGGGCTTCGGAGCCGCTGCCGAACAGGAGGTATTCGAGCGCGCCGAGCCCCTGGATGGCGGCGCTCTTGCCGGCCAGCGACACGGGGTCGGCCGCCGTGGGATCGCGGGCGGCGACGATC
>JADYYO010000072.1 GCA_020853615.1 Thermomicrobiales bacterium | reverse complement strand
GACCGCGCCCTGCGCGTCGGCATGCAGGAGGAGATCCGGCGCATCCACCGTGAATCAGGCGCGACGGTCCTCTACGTCACGCACGACCAGGAAGAGGCGCTGACGATGTCGGACCGGGTTGCCATTCTGCGGGAAGGGCAGATGCTGCAGGTCGGCTCGCCGCGCGGGCTCTACCGGCGACCGGCGGACCGCTTCGTGGCGACCTTCTTCGGCGAGTGCACGCTGGTGCCGGCGACACTGCGCGATCGTGGCGACGACGAGTGGGTGCGCGTCGTCGCGCTCGGCGACGAGGCGACCGTTCGTCGCGGCAGCGCCACGCTCGCGGAGTCGCTCTCGCTTGCGGTTCGGCCAGGGAAGCTGCGGCTGCGCCCCGCGCCGGGCGACCTGCGCCTGCCGGCGACCGTCGTCGACCTCCTCTACCTCGGCGATTCGGTGCGTATCGTCGGGCAGAACCCGGAGGCAGGCGAGGTGCTGGTGCGGGCCGACCCGGACGATGCGGCCGAGCTCGCGATCGGCCAGGCGCTGACGCTCGGTTTCGCTCCGGAAGACGCCGTCGCCGTCGGCGGCAACGCCTGAGGCGGCCGATGGCGGAATCTCCGGCCTTGCCACGTCCAATCGAAACGGTCGTGCCGCTCCGCTGGAGCGACATGGACGCCTACGGCCACGTCAATCACGTCGTCTTCCTGACCTACCTGGAGGAGGCCCGCGACGCCGCCATCTCGCGCATCCTGCGCCACCTCGCAGGGGAGTCCGGCTATGTGGTGGCGCGGGTGGCGATCGACTACCGCCAGGAGTTGCGGCTGGGCGATGGCCCTGTGACCGTCGCCTGCGCGGTGGCGACGATCGGCGGCTCGAGCATATGCACGCGAGAGGCGATCCGCAACGCGCGGGGCGAGGTAGTTGCCGAGGCCGAGGCGGTCATCGTCCGCTTCGACCGGGAGACGCGGCGATCGCGGCCCTGGTCCGAGGCGGAGCGTGAGGCATTCATGCAGGTCGGGGCGCGGGCGCGGGAAGGCGGGAGCGTGGACGGGGAGGGGTAATTGAATATGGGGGATCATCGTCGTGACCTGAGAAACCCTCACCCCCTACCGCCACCCAGAGGGTACCCGGCCCACTGCGCAGGGCGAGGGGGAACGTGTGGCGAGATGGCGTGACAGATTCGGAACGATGGGTGGCCGGGACAGCAATTGAGGAACGACACCACTCCAGTTCTGTCACGAATTTTGGCGTTACAGCGCCGTGCGGAAATGGTGTCATCCTGAGCTTGCGAAGGATCTCGGCTCCCGGCACCCCTGTCTCCCCTGGGCCGAGATGCTTCGTGCCTCAGCATGACACGTCTTGCGCACGCCGCTGTAACACACCGTCGCCCTGCGCACAGGGAGAGGGCTGGGGTGAGGGTCTGTGGCAGCGGCGAATGCCTCGAACTCGTAAACGCGGTACTGATGAGCAGAGCCAAAGGAGCGTCACGATGGAAGTCGGGCAGATTTCGGAGCAGGGCCGCGAGATCAAGGCGCGGGCCGCGCGCTTCATCGAGGAGGAGCTCTGGCCGCTGGAGCGGGACGCCGCCGAGCGGGGCGCGCTCGACGCGGAGCGCGTCGACGCCGCGCGGGCGAAGGCGCGCGCGGCCGGGTTCAGCAACCTGAACATGCCGCGGGAGGTCGGCGGAGCCGACCTCCCGATGCTCGACCTGGTGGCGATCGAGGAGGAGGCGGGGAAGGCGACCAACGGCCTCGGCTTCATCGTCGCCGACCGCGGCCCGCGCGAGCTGCTCGCTGCGGCGACGCCCGAGCAGGTCGAACGCTGGGTGCTGCCGGTGGTGCGCGGCGAGACGCGCGAGGCATGGGCCATCACCGAGCCGGGTGCCGGTTCTGATGTCGCTGGTATTCAGGCGACGGCCATCCGCGACGGCGACGAGTGGGTGCTGAATGGCGAGAAGTGGTTCGTCACCGGCGGCGACCTGGCGAGCTACTACATCGTCCTCGTCAATGCCGAGGGGGAGCAGACCCTCTTTCTGGTCGACAAGGGGACGCCGGGGCTGGAGCTGGCGCGCGAGCCGCATTTCATGCACGACCCCTACACCTCGAAGCACCAGGAGTTGCGGCTCGTCGACTGCCGGGTGCCGGAGGCGAACCGCGTTCCCGGCGCCGGCGGCGACGATGCGAAAAGGTGGTTCTCGCTGGAGCGGATCATGATCGCCGCCCGCTGCTGTGGCGCGGCTGAGCGGCTGATCGACCTGGCGCGGGGATGGGCGCTGGAGCGGGAGGCGTTCGGGCGCCCGATCGCCGACTATCAGGCGATCCAGTTCATGCTGGCCGATTCGCTGACCGAGCTCGCGGCCGCGCGGCTCCTTACGCTGCACGCGGCGACCGCCTGGGACCGGGGCGACGACGCGAAGATCGTCCACGGCAAGGTGGCGATGGCCAAGCTCTACGCCTCGGAGATGGCCAACCGGGTGGCGGATCGCGCCGTGCAGATCTTCGGCGGGCGGGGCTACATGACCGAGAACCCGGCCGCGCGCTACTATCGCGAGCTGCGGGTCGACCGCATCTGGGAGGGGACGAGCGAGATCCAGCGCTTGATCATCGCCCGCGGGCTGCTGAAGCGAGGCGCTGCCGCCTATCTCGATGGCGCCGTCGGCGCTGGGATCGGGGCCGGGCGGTAGCGCGGGAGCAGTGTCATCCTGAGCGAAGCGAAGGATCTCGGCGCCCCGGAATCACAATTCCGCGGGGCCGAGATGCTTCGCAAGCTCAGCATGACACGGTTTTGCATGGCGTCGCAGGGATCTCGGCAATTCTTTGACGAGGGCGGGCGAGCGCCCGTTCTCGGCGTGGGTGGCGGCACGAGGCCGCGAGATGCAGGCATGACGAGCAGGATGGAAGCGGCAATTCTCGATCGTGATGCGGAGCCCGATGAGCGCGGCCCGCTCGGGCCCCTCTTCGCCCCGCGCTCGCTGGCGATCGTCGGTGCGTCGGACGATCCGGCGAAGTGGGGCAACTGGATCGCCATCAACGCGCTGAAGGGGGCGCACCGGCGCGCGGTCTTCCTCGTCAATAGGCGCGGCGGCACGGTCGCGGGTCATCCCGTCTACCCCTCCCTGCGCGATCTGCCCAGCCCTGCGGAACTGGTCGTCCTATCGGTTCCCGCGAACTCGATCGAAGCCGCCATCGACGACGCTCTCGCCGCCGGGAGCCGGGTGCTGGTGGCGATCGCCGCCGGCTTCGGCGAACTGGGGGAGGCGGGGCGCGAGCGCGAGGCGCGTATCGTGGCCCGCGTGCGCGCGGCGGGGGCACGGCTGCTCGGCCCGAACTGCATGGGCGTCTCCGATGCCGGCGCGGAGCTCTTCGTCGCTAGTTCCGCGGCCGAGACCGGGCCGATCGGGCTGATCTCGCAGAGTGGCAACCTCGGCATCGAGCTCGGTCTGCTGCTCGGGCGCGAGGGGCTCGGCTTCTCCCGCTTCGTCTCGCTCGGCAATCAGGCTGACATCGAGGCCGAGGAGGTGCTCGAGGCGCTCGTCGACCACCGCGAAACGCGCGCCATCCTCCTCTATCTCGAGGAGATCCGTGACGGGCGACGGCTGGTGGCCGCCGCGCGGCGCGCCCATCAGGCGGGCAAGCCGGTCGTGCTGATCGCCGCTGGGGCGAGCGATGCCGCCTCGCGGGCCGCCCGCTCGCACACGGGCGCCCTCGCCACCCCGGCGGCGGTGATCGCCGCCGCCTGCCGCGCGGGCGGCATCGTCGAGGCGCCGAGCCCGACGGCGGCAGTGGCGGCGATCAAGGTCCTTTTGCCCGAGGCGCGGCCGGCCGGGCCGCGCCTCGGCATCGTCGCCGACGGCGGCGGGCACGGGGTGCTGGCGGCCGATCTGGCGGCGGCGGACGGGCTGCAGGTGCCGCGGCTGGGGCTGGAAACCGCGGCCGCGCTCGCCGCCGACCTGCCCTCCACCGCGAGTACGGCGAACCCGGTCGACATGGCCGGCGGCGGCGAGCAGGACTTCTCCTCCTACGGGCGGGTCGTCGAAACGCTGCTCGCCTCCGGTGAGGTCGATGCCGTCCTCCTGACCGGCTTCTTCGGCGGCTACAGCGTCAAGTCGGACGAGTTGGGGCAGCGCGAGCTGGCCGCCGCGCGCCACATGGCCGACGCCCGCGACCGCCACGAGCGCCCCCTCCTCCTGCAGTCGATGCACTTCGACGCCATGCCGAACGACGCCCTGCGCGAGCGCGAGGTGCCGGTCTTCGCGGCCGCCGAGGACGCGATCCACGCGCTGGCGCGGGCGGTCCACTGGCGGGATCTGCCGCCAGCGCCGCTGCCAATTCCCCCGGCCGAGCAGGCGGTCGTCGCCGACGACTACTGGACCGCACGCCAGTTCCTCGAAGAAGCGGGGCTCCCGGTTGCTGCCGGGCGACTTCTGCGCGACGGCGAGACACCAGCCGTTGAAGGCTTACGCTTCCCGGTCGTCGCCAAGGCGCTCGGGCTTCGGCATAAGTCGGACGCGGGCGGGGTGATGCTCGGGATCGAAAACGACGCGACGTTGGCCGAGGCGCTTGCCGATTTGCGCACACGTCTATCGCCACCAGCCATCGTCGTCGAGGAAGAGGCGCCGCTGGCGGAGGGGATCGAGCTGATCGTCGGCTGTCGCCGCGACCCGCGCTTCGGCCCGCTCCTGCTGGTCGGGCTCGGCGGCATCTACGCCGAGATCCTGCGCGACACGGCGGTCACGCTCGGACCGGTTGACCAGCAGACGGCCGAGGCGCTGATTCGCGGCCTGCGAGGCGCGCCGCTCCTGCTCGGCGCGCGCGGCCGCGCCCCGCTCGATATCGCGGGCGCGGCCGAGTTCGCGGCCAGCTTGTCGCGGCTGGCCGCCAGTCACCCCGAAATCGCCGAGCTGGAGGTCAATCCGCTCATCGTCCTCCCTGACCGCGTGGTCGCGCTCGACGCGCGGCTCACCCTCCAGAACAGCGGTTGAGGGGCGGCGGGGAACCTTGACAGGGGCGACACCGGTGGCTAGAGTCGGGGCAGTAATTGAGACATTGTCTCAATTGACATGGAGCTGCTTGTCGCCTTGCGGCCAGTCGTTGAACGCGTCAGGCAAACACCCAAGAGTCGGCTGATGGCGAGTGCGCAACTGATGCGACCGTATGGCGAATGGGGGTGCCGTCCTTCGCCCGCCGGAGGCTGAAAGCCTCCGGCTATGAACGACGGAAGGACCCCGAAGGGCCCTGATTCGCGGTGGCTGGATTATTAAGGCAATGGCCATATGGGCGCCTGGACGCACTGGAGGCAGGACGTCAGCAACCGTCCTGGGCGAGCCGATGACAACGCGTTGTCTCGTGATAGCCCCGTTTACGGGGCTTTTTGCCAAATAGCCAGAGGCTGAAAGCCTCTGGCGGCGCCTCGATCTGAACAGTCCAAGGAGCTCTCCTCTATGCTCAGCCGCCTGATTCGCGCGCTCTGCGGCATGCTCGTCCTCGCGGCCCTGCTTGCGCCGAGCGCCACCGCGCAGACTCCCGCCTCCGGCAAGCGGCTGCAGGTCGTCGCCACCTTCAGCATCCTCGGCGATCTGGTCAAGGCGGTCGGCGGCGACAAGGTCGACGTCACCACCCTCATCGGCCCCGGCGTCGATGCCCACACCTATGACCCGTCGCCGGCCGATCTCGTCAAGCTGGAGAGCGCCGATCTCGTCTTCGAAAACGGGCTCGGTTTCGAGCCGTGGCTCGACCGCTTCTACGCCTCGGCCCAGCCCCTCGGCAAGCGGGTCATCGTCACCGAGGGGATCACGCCGCGGCAGGCCGGCGGCGCCGAGGTCAGCCACGAGGGCGAGAGCGCAGGGCACGGCCAGTTCGACCCGCACGTCTGGCACGATGTCGCCAACGCGATCGTGATGGTCGAGAACATCCGCGACGCGCTCGTCGCCGCCGACCCGGCGAACGCCGCTGTCTACGAGGCGAACGCCGCGGCGAAGATCGCCGACCTGAAGGCGCTCGACCAGTGGGTGCGCGAGCAGGTGGCGACCATCCCCGAGGAGCGCCGCAAGCTCGTCACCTCCCACGATACGTTCGGCTACTTCGCCGACGCCTACGGCTTCCAGATTATCGGCACGGCGCTCGGCTCCCTCTCGACGGAAGCGGGGGAGCCGTCGGCCCGCACGATCGCCACGCTCATCTCGCAGATCCAGGATGCGGGCGTGCCGGCGATCTTCGCCGAGAATGTCTCCAACCCCGACCTGATGCAGTCGATCGCTGACGAAGCCGGGGTGACGCTGGCGCCCCCCCTCTACTCCGACGCCCTCGGCCCTCCAGGCAGCCCCGGCGACACCTACGACGGCATGATCCGCGGCAACGTCACCACGATCGTCAATGCCCTGAAGGGGTAATCCGCTCAGAACGCGTGCAACGTGTGTGGCGCGTGGGTCAGGATTTCGTGCCCCGTCTCGGTGACGGCGACGTTCTGCTCGACCTGGTAGATGCCGTGGTCCCGGATGATCGCCGGCTCGACCGTGATGACCATCCCCGGCGCGAGAATGGTCGGATCGGTCAGCGAGACGTCAGGCGGCTCGGTGCTCTGCAGGCCCAACCCGTGCCCGATGCGGCCCGAGTCGCGCACGCCCAACCCCGCTGTATCCAGCACCTCGTTGACCGCGACCACCACATCGCGCACCGGCGCTCCCGGGCGGATGGCGGCAATGCCGGCCATCGTCGCCGCGTGGACGGTCTCCTGCAGCGCCGCCTGCTCGGCTGTCGGCCCGCCGAGGATCGCTGAGCGGTCGTAGTCGGACTTGTAGCCGTTGACGATCGCCGAGACATCCATCCAGACCATCTCGCCCGGCTCAAGCGCGTGCTCGCGGGGCACGCCGAAGGTGCGGTAGTACTGGCCGCGACCGGAGGTCATCATGATCCAGTCGATGCCGTCGGCTCCTTCTTCGAGCAGGAGCGCGCCGAGCCGCCGGGCCATGTCGCGCTCCGTCATGCTCGGCCGCAGCTCGGCGAAGAAGCGCGCCAGCGCGGCATCGGTGACTCGGCACGCCTTGCGCAGGCAGGCGATCTCGGCCGGCGACTTGCGCATGCGCAACGACCAGATCGCCTCTGCCGCGTCGACGAACGTCGCTTTCGGCAGCGCCGCCTGCAGCCGCTGGAAGTCGAGATAGCTGACGCCGAGCCGCTGCTCGTAGCCGAGCTCCGCCCCGATGCGCCCCTCGCCCAGCCCCAACGCGCGGGCGGTCGCGGCGATCGTCTCGACCGGCGCGTGGCCAATCGTCGTGAAGGGGACGATCTGCTCGATCCATGTCTGGTCTCGCGCCTGCTGCTCGAGCGAAGCGGGGACGATCAGCGCCGGCGGCGCCTCGCGCGGCAGGATGGCGAGCAGGTTGCGGCTGAAGCTGACCCAGGGGTGAGCGGCGATGTAGCCGGTGAAGTAGTTGAAGTTCGCCTGGCTGGTCACCAGCAGGGCGTCGGCCCCGATCCGGCCCAGCGCCTCCTGCAATCGCGCGTACCGCGCCTCGTACTCGGCTCTCGGAAACGTCACAGGCTCTCCTCGCGGCTGTTGGCTATTGGCCTCTGGCCTCTGGCTACTGGCTCTTGGCTTCTAGCTCACGACTTCCGATCTCCGACTTTCCGCTATCTGCTTGATCCGCGCAAGCCGGGTCTCCTACGCGGCGGCAAGGTGGGCGATCCATTGCGCGGTGATCGTCGGCCTGTGTCACTGATGACCGCGCGATTCACCCCGTTTGTCGCCTCGCCGTCTCCGGCAGAAGCGCGACCTGCCATTCGTCGGCGAAGACGATCTGGGAGGGGCGCGGGTTCTTGCGCCGAATCACCTTGACGACATGCCCGCGTCGCCGCGCCTCGGCGGCGACCTCGCGGCCAACGCGGTCCCAGCCCCGCTCGGTGAACCAGAAGCGGGCCCGGGGGTTGGCGATATCGGGAGCGGGGAGGTGGAGCGCCCACATCACGCCGCCGAGCGTTGTGCCCGCGCCGAGCAGCGGCGAGGCCTCATTGACGTACTCGCCGCGCTCCAGACTCCAGTAGCGATCGGGGGCGCTGGTCAGGATGCGATAGATCACGAGGCCTTCCCTACTCGCTTCATGCCTCGAAACAGGCCGGGCGCCAGTGCGGATGCTTATGACGCAAACTGATGCTCGGCGTCCATCCGCATGTGCAGGACGCGAAGCACCCTGATCGCCTCGTCGGTCACCCGATAGGAGATCATGTGTTGGCCGACGGGACGCGCACGAAGCCCCGGGGAAATACCATCCTTGCGTTGGCCCAGGTCGGGAAATTGCGTCAACCCGTCCATTGCGGCAGCGATGCGACGACCATATTCGGTTCGCGCGCTCTCCCCATATGGCCTGGGTGCAGCGCAGCATGCTCCGAATATCCCGCTCGGCCGCGCTGGCAATCTCGAGCCTACGGAAGGACGTCGTCACCGATCGGCAGCCGTTGCCGGTCCTCCGCGTCTGCTTCCTGGATCAACCGCTGGAGTGAATCTGCTGTCCACTCGCGGTATTCGCCCCGCGCGAACGCCTCGTCACCGATGGCGATGGCGTCCCTGAGCCGCTGGCGGCGGTCTCGTTCTTCCATCAGGCGCAGGGCCTCATGGACGACCTCGCTGGCATTGCTGTAGCGCTCGGTTCCCACCTTTTCTCGGATCAGCGCCTCGAGCTGGGGCGTGAGCGTGATGTCCATGATGGATTCCTTATCGACGCGGGGGAACGCGACCGTTCACACCTGGATTGAACCATGTGCCGGCACACCGGTCGACAGCGAGCCAGTTTCTCGTTCGACGTGAAGCGTTGCCGGTCGCCGATCGACTCACTAGTGCGCGGGGGCGGGAACGCTGAGGGGGGATGGCGAGGATGGCTCCGCGGCGGGGCGGTGCTGCGGCAGGGTGCGCCGGGCGGCGTCGGCCAGGGCCGCGAAGAGGAGGGCCATCAGCGCGGCATGGAGGAGGGTGCTCGCCAGCGAGAGGCGCGAGACGATGACGAAGCCGCCCGCCAGCGCCTGCGCGACGATGAAGAGCAATGCCCAGACATTCGTGCGGTAGAGATCGGGGCGCGCCTCGCGGAACTGCCGCGCCCAGAGCGCGAGCCAGAGGACGAGCCCCAGGGCGACGAGCGCGACCAGCCGGTGGCCCCAGGCGACGGCGATGCCCGGGCTCGAAAAATCCGGGATGACTGCGCCGTTGCACAGCGGCCAGGTGCTGCAGGCGAGCTCGGCGCCGGAGTGGCGCATCAGGGCGCCGATGTAGGCGACGACGATCGTCCAGAGGAGGGTGCCCCAGGCGAGCCAGCGGTAGCCGGTTGGCACGGCATGCGTCGCGGCATCGCTGATCGCCTCCTCCTCCCAGAGGACCCGCATGACGAGAAAGACCGAGGCGAAGCAGACGAGCGAGATGCCGAAGTGCGTGGCCAACACCGGGGGCGTCTGCGGATACAACACCGCCCAGGCGCCCATCCCCGATTGTAGGAAGAGGGTGAAGACGACGAGCGCCAGAAGCAGCTTCAGCTCGGGATAGCGGCGGCGCAGGGGAAACGCGGTGATCACCAGCCCGAGGATGAGGAGCCCTTCGACGCCGGTCACGAAGCGGTGCGAGAACTCGACGAGCGTTTCGAAGGCGTACTCCGGGATGAACTGGCCGTGGCAGAGGGGCCACGACCGGCCGCACCCTTCGCTCGATCCCGTGTTCGTCACGGTCGCGCCCATCAGCAGGACGATGAACATCCCGACCGTCGCCGCCACCGCAAACCACTTCGCCGCGCGTTTCATGGCGGGAAGTGTACGCGAAGTCGGATGTCGGAAGTCGTGAGTCGGGAGACGTACGAATCGCCTGGAAACGACAGGCAGCCAATCTCCAAGCGCCCCGAGGCAAGCTCTCTTCCAATGTCCGGCTCGAGCACTCCCCGCCCCACCCGCACCGCCGCTGGTCTCAACCATGCATCGCCGGCGAGCGGAGTATCCGGCGAAGGCGCCGGAGCCGGAGAGGGGGCGCTGGCGTGCTGAAGCGGTCAGAACTGCTGACGATTATCGCGGCTATCGCCGGTTGTGTGCTCTCCGGCCTGCTCGCGCGGCTTCATGCCGGAGCCGTCGCCCGCTTTGCCGTCTCCGGCGTCACCCTCGCCATCCTGGCCATGCTGGTCGGGCAGGCGACCGAGCAGCTCGGCGAACGGCTCGGTCCGGGGGCGACAGGGGTCCTGCAGTCGGCCCTCGGCAACCTGCCCGAGCTCTTCGTCGGCATCTTTGCGCTGCGCGCCGGGCTCATCCACGTCGTTCAGGCCTCGCTCGTCGGTTCGATCCTGGGCAATAGCCTGCTCGTCCTGGGGCTCGCCTTCGTCGTCGGTGGACTGCGTCACGGCCCGCAACGTTTCGACTCGGCGCCGCCACGCACGATCGCCACGCTCACCCTGCTGGCGGTCTCCGCGCTCGCCATGCCGACCCTGGTGCACGGTCTGCACACGCCAGCCGAACCGCACGCCGAGGCCTTCAGCGTCACTGTCGCCGTCGTGCTGCTGCTGGTCTTCATCGCCAGCATCCCAGTCTCGCTCGCTGGCGGCCCTGCCGCGGTCTCCAGCTCCGCTGGCGAGGGGGAGGCGGGGTGGCCGATCTGGCTCGCCGTCCTCCTCCTCGCCGGCGCTGGCGTCGGCGCGGCGCTCGTCTCCGACTGGTTCATCGCGGCGTTGCGTCCGGCGGCGGCGGCGCTTGGCCTGTCGGAGGTCTTCACCGGGCTGGTCGTGGTCGCCATCGCCGGCAACGCGGTCGAGAACGTGGTCGGGATCCAGATGGCGGCACGCGACAAACCCGACTTCGCCATCAGCCTGATCCTCAACAGCTCGCTCCAGGTCGCCCTGGGGCTGGGACCGGCGCTCGTCCTGCTCAGCCTCGTCGTCGGCGCTCCGCAACATCTGACCCTGGTCCTCCCCGGGTTGATGCTGGCGGCGCTCGTCCTGGCCGCTATCCTGGGCGCCTTCGTCGTCTACGATGGCGAGTCGACCTGGCTCGAAGGGCTCATTCTGATCGGCCTCTACGGCATCATCGCCGCCGCCTTCTGGTGGGGGTGAGCCGAGGGTAAGGTGGATGGCTCCCCGGCATCCCGGCCCCGGTCAATCCGAACACGCGTCGTATCATCGGGGGCGTTACCTCCATCCCCGACCAAGCGAGGACGCGCGATTGAAACCGGGCGAATTCGATCACACCGCCAGAGGGCCAGACGGCGAGGCCCAGGATCCCGGCGGGGCTGAATCGGTCGCCGCGGACCGGTCGGCCCCGGCGTGGCTCCGCTCGTCCTCGGCGTCATGGCCGGCCTGCTCGTGCCGTTGACGAACCTCTGGTGGATCGTCGTGCTGCTCGGTGCGGCGGCGCCCGTCGTGGTGGCGGTATCTGGTGCGCAATCCGGCGCCGGACAGGAAAACCCGGATGCGAAAGCGCGCGAACTGCTGACCGCCCTGGCGGAGCGCGGTGAGCTGACCGCTGCCGAGGCGGCCCTGGTGACATCGTGCACCGCGGCCGAAGCGTCGGCATTGCTGGAGGGATCGCGGGGCAGGGCCCTGCCCCGCGCCGGGCGCGTGACGACGTCACGGCCTACGCGCATCTCGTGGCAATCTCGGCCGCCGCTCCGCGGCCTCCCGCAATGGCCGCGTCGACCAGCGCCGAGTCCGCGCTTGCTCAGCTCGAGGAGCCATTGAGCGAGCGGGAGCGGGAGGTTCTCACCCTGCTCGTCTCGGGCAAGACCAATGCCGAGGCGGCTCGCGACCTCTTCGTCTCGGTCGGGACGATCAAGAGCCACACCGGCAACATCTATCGCAAACTCGGCGCGAAGAACCGCGCCCAGGCGGTCTCCCGCGCGCGCGATCTGGGGTTGCTGCCGTAAAGCGCATCAGGCGTTTGCCCTCCAGATGAACCCGATTGAACCCGATGAACCGGTGAAACTGGCCGATCGACCGATGGCTCACAACCCGGGTCACTCCTACGTTGTTTTTTCGAGGCGCGGCCGGCCGCGGTGACGAACCATAAGGAGGCAACCATTGGAAGGACGGCAACAACTCGCATACCCGATCATCATCATCTATCTCCGGACGAAGATGATCCTGCTCGGAGCTATCGTGCTCGAGACGTTCATGATCTACCCGAACATCTTCCACGATCCGCCCCGCTCGCTCGAGGCGGCGATGGCCTTCATGTCGGCCAGCGCGCCGAATGACGTCTTCCCGCCGCTCGGGTTTCTCTCGTGGGTGGCAGGGGTCGGCGCCCTCGCGCTTGCCTGGCCGGTCAGGCAGGCACGCTGGTGGATCGCGCTCAGCCTGCTGATGATCGCCGCCGACGGGGTCGCCTCGATACTCTTCTTCTGGCCCCGCAACCAGATCATGTTCGTGGAGGGACTGGCCCTCCACTCGGCGGAGGTCCTGCGCCAGACGGCCTGGGAGTTCCAGACCCTGCACTGGCTGCGAGTGATCTTCAATGCCGCGAGCGCGGTCTTTATCTTCGTCGGGTTCGTCCGGTACGACCGCTGGCGGCTGCTTACACCGCTGGAGCGCCCGCGTGCGCCCCACATTGCGGCCTCGACGCGCGCGGAATCGCGCTACCAGACCGCCTGAAGCTCGCTCTCCGTGAACGTGGCCCGGGGCGCCGGCGCGGCTGCCGAGCCGAGCGCGTGGAACCGGCCACGGTGATAGGCGAGCGGCGCTGCCGCGGTGTCGCGGTCGAGATGGAGCACCTCACCGATGAAGCAGCGGTGGTCGCCGATTGGGATGGCGCTGACAACCGCGCAGTCGGCCCAGGCGATGGCCCTCCCGAGAATCGGGGGCGCCGGATCGCGGCGGAGCAGACCGGTATCGAGGAGCGCGGCCCACCCCTGCTCGCGGCCGGGCAGGGCGAAGCGGCGGGCGAGGTCATGGTCGGCCTCGCCCAGCACATTGATCGTGAATCGCTCCGAGTAGTCGAGCGCCGCTGCCATCCGCGAGCCTTGCTGAAAGAGGACCGCGAGCAGCGGCGGATCCCACGAGGCCGCGACGACCGAGCCGGCCGTTGTCGCCAGCGGCTCCCCATCGACGATCGCGATCACGACCGAGACGGCGGTGACGAGGTGGCCCGCCATGCCGCGGAAGGCCCGCGGCGTGGCGAGGGTCGCCTGGCTGTCGCGTGCCACGCGATCACCAGACCGTGTCCGCCGGCACGTCGAGCGCCAGGCGCCCGGCATAGAGCAGGGTTCGCTCGGGATTCATAGGGTGGAAGAGCCCGGCGCGCACGTCGCGGTAGGCGCGCTCCAGCGGCGAGGTCCGGAAATAGGCGCTGCCGCCGGCGATTTGCATGGCGAGATCGACCACCGCCTGCGCCTCGAGCACCACCTGACGCTTGGCGATCATCAGCGGCGCCATCGCCCGGTCATCCGGGCCGTACTCCTCGCCCAGCTCGTCCAGCGCCCCGAGCAGCGACCACCAGAGGGTGTGCAGCTTCGCCTCCATCAGCCCGACCTGGCGCTGCACGGTCGGATCCTCGGCCAGCGGCCGCCCATCCGACATCCTGCGCTCGCGGACCGCACGCACCGCGTCGTCTCTGGCGCCCGCCGCAATCCCGGCGTAGACCGAGGCGACCGTCGGCGCGAAGTGGATGCCGGCCGCGCGCAGGATCGGATCGACCTTGCCCCAGGGGCGGCGACCCGCAATCTGGCCCTCCGTCACCGCGACATTCTCGAGCAGCACGTCGTTGCTACCCGTCGCGCGCATGCCGAGGGTGTCCCAATTGTCGAGGATCGTCATTCCCTCGGCGCGCATCGGAATTCCGATCAGGAGCACTTCCGGCCCTTCAACGGGATCCTCATGAAGTGCCATCGTTGAGAGGACGTCGCCGATGGGGGCCTGGCTGCAGAAGACCTTCCGCCCGCTGACGCGGTAGCCGCCGTTTTCCTTCACCGCCCGGCCGCTCGGCCAGATGCCATCCGAGCCGCCACTCGTCAGGAGGACGATGCCGTCGTCGGCGACCCGCCGCAGCACGCCTTCCGCGCCCGGCGCGCCCCGCCGGAAGCGAAACACCTGGCTCAACGTCAGATAGATGTGCATATTGACCGCCAGCGCGGTCGCCGCGCAGGAGCGGGCGAGCTCTGCCTGGGCAAAGCAGACCTGGCGCATGGTGGCGCCCAACCCGCCCAGCTCTTGCGGAACGGCGAGGCGGAGATAGCCCGCCTCCCGCATGCGATCGAAGTTGTCGAACACAAATCGGTTCTCGCGATCGTGCTCGGCCGCGCGCGGGGTGAACTCCGCCCCCAGTTCGGCCGCCAGCGGCACGAAGGCGTCGTCCCCGGGGCGAACCGGCCGGAGCCGCCACGCCTGCTCGGATGTTGTTCGTTGTTCGACCGTGACCATCGTGGACCTCCTTTGGAATGGCGCTTCACACAACTCTGGAAGGACGTCGCGCCATCAGGGCTCCAGACCCACGATCCACTTTAGCGGCTGGTCAATCGTCAGCAAGTCCGATTTCTGGACTGGACACGTCGCGGGGAAGCGCCATACTGCGGGTATGCGCGGTTACGGGGAGTTCTGCCCCATCTCTATCGCCTCGGAGATTTTCGCGGAGCGCTGGACGCCCCTGGTGGTCCGAGAGCTCTTCTGCGGCAGCCATCGCTTTAACGAGCTGCTCAACGGCCTGCCGCGCATCCCCCGCTCGATCCTCGTGCAGCGGCTGCGCACGCTCGAGATGGCGGGGGTGGTCGAGCGGCGTGACGTCGCGGCCGGCCGCGGAGTCGAGTATCACCTGACGCCAGCCGGGGAAGAGCTGGGCGATGTCGTGCTCCGGCTTGGCGACTGGGGGAAGCGTTGGGCCGCAACGCCAGTCAGCCCGCGGAACCTCGACCCCGACCTCCTGATCTGGGATATCCACCGCCGGCTCGACAGCGACCGCATGCCGGAGCGCCGCGTGGTTGTCGAGTTCGACCTGACCGGCGCGAACCAGAGGGATTACTGGCTGGTGCTGGAGCGGCCGGAGGTCTCCGTCTGCTGGAGCGACCCGGGATTCGACGTCGATCTCTGGGTGCAGGCCGATTCGATGACGCTCCACCGCGTCTGGCTGGGGCAGCTCGAGCTGGCGCTGGCCCTGCAGCAGGGGCTCATCGCCCTGGATGGCGAGGCCGACCTCTGCCACGCCTTCCCCAGTTGGCTCAAGCTGAGCATCTTCGCGGAACGCGGGTGATGGGTGACGGGTGACAGGGGATAGGAGATCGCCTGCCGGGGCGATGCCTGCAGCGCCCGCCGCGATCCGCCGCGAACGTCAGATGGTGGCAACGGCGTTGCCAGCCTCCTGATGATGCGTGGGGAACGCGGGCGACACAGGTGTCATCCCTACCGCCAAGCTCGACACGCTCCGGAACGTCGTTTACCAGATCAGACGAGAATCGCAGCAAAAATCGCAATATACCCGATCGCAAACGCAAGGATAAAGCGCCAGTCGTACCGGAGCGCGATCTCCGAGCGATTGGGCATCAGGAAGATGGCCAGAAGCACGAGCAGCGCGGCGGTCAGGAAGATGAGGCCGATGGAAAAGATGCCGATGGTGCCAAGCGCTGCGGCCATGCCGAAGGCCGCCCAAAGTAGGGTGAACGCCACGCGACCACCGTGAGGCGCGAGGAGGCCGCCGATGGCGGCCACCATTGCGGTGCATGCGACCAGGAGGCGAAGGCCAAGACTCGGCAGGGAGTCGAAAACCGATGCGTTCACCCCGGCGAGCATGAGGACGGTGGCGATGGCAACGAGAAGCCGGTCCATGAAGGAACTCCTCGGCTGCTGGTGTTCTGCCTGATCTCAGTGGCGCGGGCGGTACTGATCGCGCCCCGACAATTAACCTCTTGGCAGATCCCCGAGCCAGAGGACCGGCTCTAGCGTGCCCTCGGTCACCTTCTGCTGGCGGATCTTGCGCAGCTTCGCCTTCGCCTTGCGCTTGGCGCTCTTGCTTTTGGCCTTCTTCACTTTCTTCCGGGCCTTTTTGATCTTCGCTTTCTTGGCCTTCTTCCGCTCCTGTTTGGAGTCGGGGTCGCCCGTGACGTTCTGCTCGGCCTGGGATTGGGACGCTTCGGTCAGGAGCCAGGCGCGGACTTGATCGGGCGAGGGGTGGGTCGCCTCGGTGGCGATGAAGTTGGCGACTGCGCCGGCAACGTGCGGGGCCGCCTCGCTCGTGCCCGATTTCTCGACGAGCCCCCCGGAGAGGCCATAGGAGAGGATGCAGCCCCCAGGCGCGGCGATGTCGACCACGTTGCCGTAGTTCGAGAAGTTGAGGAACCTGTCATCCCGCTTCGCGTAGCAGGGGCGCGGCCCCAATGCGCCCGGCTTGCCGTCGGAGTCGGCGATGCCGGAGACGGTGATCACCTCGTCGTAGCTGGCCGGCACCCGCGAATTGGCGTTCGTGCCCTGATTGCCCGCCGCGACCACGACGGTGATGCCGGCATCGACGACCGAGCAGATCGCGCGATGCAGCGCCGGCTTCTCGCAGCTCCCCGTCTCTCCGGGGCCACTCAGGCTGAGATTGACGACATCGATATCGGCGGAGTGCGCTTTGACCCAGTCGAGTCCGCAGATGACGTCGCTGTACGAGCCGGTGCCCTTGTTATTGAGCACTTTCACCGCCCAGAGACGGGCGCCCGGCGCGACTCCGACCACGCCCTTGGCGTTATCCTGCGCCGCGGCGATCCCCGCCACGTGGGTGCCGTGCCCCTCGTCGTCCTGCCACCGGTTCGGGTCTTTGCCGATGCAGGAGTAGCCGCCGGCGATGTTCAGGTCGCCGCTCGTCTCGGCAATGCCGGTGTCGAGGATGGCGATGCCGGCATTGACAGGGGAGGGGATGGCGAGGTGCTGGCCGTCCTCGTCCTTGGGAACCTCAGTGCGGGAGACGCCGTCCGGGATCTGCTGCGCCTCGATCTGGACCGTGCCGTCGGGCGAGATGTCCTTCACGGCCGGCTTGCGCGCGCGGGCGGCGCCGATCGGCGCCTCGAGTGGCGTGGCGGGCATGATGCCGGAGAAGCCGGTGAAGACGTGGCGGTAGATGTGCGTCACCTCGACGCCCATGTCGCGTGCGGCGGCGACCGGGTCGGCGCCATCCTCGAGGACGACGATCACCTCGGAGCCGGGCGCCGGGGTCTCCTGCGCCGACGCCGTCGCGGCGAGCGGGAGAGTTCCGATCACAAACGCGATGGCGAGCAGCGCCTGCAACGCGCGCGTGGTGATGCTGCTCCAGCGTGTCGCCATCAATCGATCGCTCCCCCTCATCGTCCGATCCGCGCTTCAGGCACGCGGATCGGCGCGGTCTCCCGCGCCGATGGTTAAGGATGCGACATAATTCCTCGCGTTGACAAGCCGGGGCGCGGGGCCGGCGTCACTTCCCGCGCCGCCTGGCCTTCGTTTTATGGCGTTTCTTGGCCTTTTTGCCCTTCTTGGCCTTCTTCGCCTTCTTGCTCTTGTCGACGACCTTGAGACTCGCCCGGGCGACGCTGTTGTCGCTGGCGACCGCCTCGACCTGATAGCGCCCTGGCCGGGTGTCCGGCGGCACGGTGAAGTCGCCGCTGGCTACGCCCGTCGCGCTCGCCGTCATCGTGCCGAGCGGATCCTGCCGCTCGTCGGGTTGCCACCAGACTGTGATGGTGGAGGAGGGGTCGACGTCGTTCATCGTCGCCGTGAAGCGCTGATTCGGCTTCGCCTGGTTGCGCGAGAGGGAGAGCCGCTCCCCTCCAGCCGATGCCGCATCGCTGACCAAGAGGGTGTAGGTGAGGTCGTAGCCGGCGCGCGACGCCGCCTCGGAGACGCCCACGAGGTAGGTCGCGGTGGCCGGGGCGGTGAAGGCCACCCGTGAGGAGGGATCGCCTGCCGCGCGATCGTCGTTGGCGGCGATTTGCGTCATGCCGCCCCAGCCCTGCTCCTCGAAGCCGCGATAGACGACGAGTTGCGTGTCGACCCCGGGGGCGAGATCGCGGGTTTCGACCTGGTAGGCCGTCCCCTTCTGCCCCTTGAAGAGGATCCAGTCGGTGTCGCCCGGTTTGGCGCAGAAGGCGCGCGCCTCGCTCGCGCCGACCGCGAAGCGGCGCATCGGCGCGCCCCAGAAGTCGTACCAGTAGGCGTCGTCCGGCTCGAGCGCGGCATCGACGCACCCCGGCCCCGCGCCGGGGGTGAAGTAGATGCTCTTCGCCATGTTCCAGTGATTCGCCAGATAGGAGCCGGGCGCCGGGTTGGCGGCGAAATAGTCGTCGTTGTTGCAGTCGAAGCGGAACTCCTGCGCGCCATCGGCGCAGAGGGTCTGCATCGCGGGGAAGTGTGGCTGGTCCGAGTAGCACATCACGTCCCACTCGTCGATGCAGTGGCCGCCTTGGCTGGTGTGGGGCGCGGAGGCCTGTACGGCCCCGAGGGTGTGGGCCAGCTCGTGGGCCATCGTGCCCGCGTCCCAGCAGGAGCGGTCGACCCGCGCGTAGCCGGTGAAGTCGTGCCGCGTCGTCGCCGGGTCGTCGTTCCGGACGAAGCTGGCGATCCCGCAGTAGACGGTGTCGTCGACGAGCATCAGGTACTTGCGGTCCATCCG
>JADYYO010000071.1 GCA_020853615.1 Thermomicrobiales bacterium | reverse complement strand
GGCCCAGCCGATCACCGCCAGGCCAGTGAGCGCGGCGACGAGGACCAGCGGCGTCAGCTGATGGGTGGCGGCGATCGCCGCCGCGATGAGAAGAACGGCGATCGCGGCGAGAGCGCGCGCGCCGGCGCTCGATGCCGGCGGGTCGGGTTGGCCTCGGGACACGAAGCCGCGCAACGTCCAGATAAGCCCCTCCGCCGCGCCCGGCTGGACGACCCGCAGGAGACCGACGCAGAGCGCGATGCAGGCAAGATAGAGAAGATACGCCGTGCCTTGCGGGGAGAAATAGTCCTGCCCGACCCAGTTGCCGAGCAGGAAGATCAGGCAGGCGGTCCAGACGGCGCGCCAGTCCTTCGTGAAGCGGCGGAAGATCTCGACGATCACCAGGAGGTAGAGGCCGTTCAGGACCACCGGCGTGAAACGGGCCAGGGACGCGAGCTGCAGCGGCTTCAATCCGAAGAAGTCGGCGACCCACGCGGCGACGAAGAAGAAGCCCGGCCAGTTGTGATTGGCGGCCAGATAAGGCGCGTTCGGGTCGATCGTGCCGTGGCGCTGGATGTAGTCGACGATGCCGACATGCTTCCAGGCCCACGAATAGCGGAGCGTCTCGTAGGCGATCGCGGGCGTGCCGTGGAGGACGAGGACCAGGCCGAGAAGGAAGGCGGGCGGCAGCCAGCTCCTGACCAGATCCGGCGCGAGGCTGAGCCAGAAGCCGGCGACGAGGAGGGCGAGCGCCGCCCAGCTCGTCCATGGCAGGATCGAGACGATGCCGAGATCGTCCAGCCCCGAGGGGTCGATCTGGCGCAGGCTCGCGATCCAGAGGACGACCGCCGCGCTCAGCAGTCCGGCCGCGAGCGCTCCGTGGTCAGGGGCGGTTCGGCCGGTGCTCCGCGCGCCTTGCGGAACCGCGCGCCGCGCGCGGGTGGCCTGGTCAGCCGCGCTCATGGCGCACCTTCGCGGGTGGCCGAGAGACGCAGAACCCAGTCGATGTTCGACGCGGCCCAGAGGCGCGCGCGGCCGTAGCGCTCGGACTTCCGAAGACAGGCCGTCACGTGGTGCAGCCAGGCGAGCGCGACCATCGCCCTCACGCCGGCCGGCTCGTGCGGCCATCCCGGGGGATCGGCGTCCGCGTCGCTCGCGCGGTCCAGGAGCCAGCCCTCCTCCGTCGGGTCCCATGCGGGCTCCTCGAGGAGCTCGCCGACGACACGTCCGAGTTCCTGCCGACGGCGAAGCATCCGCATCGTCAGGGCGAGATGACAGAGGTCGAAACCACGAGGAGCGTCGGTGCGCGCCTCGGACCAGTCGACGATGCCCTCGAGCCGGAGGCCCTCGCTCCGCGACCGGCCCGGAGCGCCAGGTTTCGAGAAGATGATGTTGCCGGGGCTGCAGTCGCCGTGCGCCCAGCCCATCGCGATCGTGGTGCCGGTCCAGTATCGCCTTTGCCGCTCGCGGAAGGCCTCGATGGCGTCCCCTCGCGCGGCGGCGGAGAGAAGCGGGGAGCCGATGCTCCGCAGCATCTCGGCGGGCTCGTCGATCCAGGCTCGCAGCCAGGCCCCGTCGACGGGCCGCGTCGAGGCGGTCTGGCGGTGCAGGCAGCCGATAGCGTCTCCCACGAGGCCGAGCGCGGCTGCGCGCGTCTCGGGGTCGGTGAAGGCGGACCGGGCGTCGCGCCCCGGAACGAGGCCCTCGACGAGGCTCGCCGCCCGGTCATCCGCCTTCCAGCCGAGCACCTCCGGCACCTTGAACCCGCAGCTTCCGTCGCCGCCCTGCCCCGCCAGCCGGCGAAGCCAGTCGCGATTGCGCTCGAGGGCGAGAATGCCCTTCCCGGTCCTCGCCCGCTTGACGATGGCGCGCGCGCCCTCGGGCGGCGAGAGCGCCGGCGCGCCGGGGACCTTGACGCCGACATAGACCGTCTCGCCGTCGCTGAGGGAAGGCAGCGTGAGGAGCGGCTCCCATCGCAAGGCGTCCGCGGCGGCGATCGAACCGAGGAGGTCGCCGGCGTCCCCGAGGCTGTTCTGCCACCTTCCAAATCTCGCGCGGAAAGCGCCGAGGAGACGCGCCGCGGCGGAGGCGACGGCGAGGAGCCAGTCCAGCGCCGCCGTCCGGCCGCCCTCGCGAAGGGCGGCGACCACGGCATAGGCGAGAACCGCCATGTGGGCGGCGAGCCACGCCAGAGCCACCCCGAGGCCGCCGAGCGGGCCGACGAGCAGCCAGCTCACCGCGAGCACGATGACCAGGGTGGCGACCTGGAGGCCGGCGACCACGCGCATGCGGCCCTGCGCCCGGGCGACCGCGACGTAGAGCGTGACCAGGCCCCAGGGGATGCTGGCGAGGGCGAGGACGCGGAGGATGGCGGCGCCGCCCGCGGCGTAGGAATCGCCGAAGAGGCTCATCACCAGGGGCGCTGCGATCGTCACCGCGAGCGCCGATCCGCCCAGCGTCGCCAGCGTGTGGACGAGCGTGTCGGCGACGAGGCTGTGGGTCTGGCGCGGCGCCGCGGCGACTTCCGCGAGCAGCGAGATACTCATCGACCGGCCGATCAGGTAGAGCGAATAGGAGATCGTCCAGCCGAGATAGTAGTAGGCGTTCTCCTCGGCCCCCGCGACTCGGAGAACCAGCAAGGGCGCGATGCCCATCGCGGCGACCATCGCCAGCGCGCCGACATTGTCCCAGCCGAGGAAGCTCAGGAGCTGGCGCAGCGTGATCGCCCGCGACTCCCCCTCGACCGCCGGGCGGGCGCGGAGGAGCCTCCCGAAGATCAGCCAGGTCACGACCGCGACGAACGCGATCAGCGGCGCGGTCCAGGCGGCGAAGATCGCAAGGCCGGTCCCGAAGCCGGCGAAGGCCAGCAGGAGCCCGATCTTGACGAGCGAATAGATGCTGTTCTCGAGCGGCACCCAGCCGGCTTCCTGGAGGCCCGCCAGCGCGCTGTCCTGGAGGGCGAAGATCGTCCACACGACGATCGCCAGGACGAACCAGGCGCCGAGCCAGGGTGTCGCGGACAGGAAGCCGAGCGCGGGAACCATGCGGCCGACCGCCAGTAGGAAGACGATCCCGACAACGACGGCGGCAACCGCCGATGCGGCGTAGGTGAGCAGGATCACCCGGCCGGCGTCCGCGCCGGCGGTCGGAATGAAGCGGTTGAGGATGTTGCCGAGATTGAGCTGCCCGGCGCTGCTCAGCGTGACCAGCGTGGAGATCAGCGCCCCGCCGATTCCGATCTCGGCCTCCGAGTAGGTCCGGGCGGCGATGATCCAGAAGAGCGCGCCGAGAACGGCGGTGACCCCGGCGCTGACGATCAGCGCGTAGCCATTCCGGGCGAGAGACGAACTCATGCGGTGCGGGCGGCTCGGTCTCGGCTATCCGAGAATTCCGCCGGCATTTGCGCGACCCGTCCTTCGCGACCCCGAGGTCTGACAGGACGATCCGCGCGAGACCAGACAGGCCCGAGCAACACCTAAGATCATCATTGGATTTACCTTTCAGCCGCACAGGCTGCCCGTGCAGCAGTAAGGCAAGTGGCCCGGCCCTTCCAGACTTGGCTCGGAGAGTCCTCTCAATTAGAGTTTACGCTGGCTATCTTTGAGCTCGGCCGGAACGGACAGCGAAGGTAAATCTCCGAGGCGGGCGGGGTCGCGACGCAAAAATTTGGGAGGGTGCGTGCGGGGCTTTGTGCCGATCGACCTGAAAGTCACCACGCCGGCCCCCCGGGACGTCTGGCAAATGCTGATGGCATCCGACGCCGAGGCGGTCCCCTACCAATCCCCCGAATGGGTCGACAGCCTCTGTGCCCTTGGCACGCACGAGGACGCGAGCCGCCTCTACGAAGACGGCGACCGGCAGATCGTGCTGCCGCTGGTCCGGCGGCGCCGACTGCCCACAGTGCTCGCGACGGCGGCAAGCATGCCCAGCGCGTGGGGAATGGGCGGCCTCCTGGCGTCGGAGCCGGTCGGCGTCGACCTCGTGAGGGCGATCTTCACCGATCTGGCCGCGCTGCCTTACGTCCGCATCCGCATCCGTCCCAACCCGCGCCTCGGCGATCTGTGGGCGGCGGCGGCCCCTCGGAACGTGCTGTCGACGCCACGACGCGCGCATGTCATCGACCTCGAGGGCGGGTTCGACAAGGTCTGGACCACGCGCTTCACGAAGGAGACACGGTCGCGCGTCCGGAAGGCGGAGAAGAACGACATCCGCGTCGAGCGCGACACGACCGGACGGCTCGTGCCGGTGTTCTACGATCTCCTCCGCCGCTCGATCGACCGCTGGGCGCGGATGCAGAACGAACCCCGCTTCATGGCCCGCTTCCGCGGCGGGATCCGGGACCCGATCCGGAAATTCGAGACGATCGCGGCGGGCATGGGCGAGGCCTGCCGGATCTGGGTGGCGTGGGTGAACGGACAGCCGGCGGCAGCGTCCCTCGTCCTGCAGAAGGGCAACGTCAACGACTCGCGGGGAGCCATCGACAGGGAGGTGGCGGCCAACACGGGTGCCAACGACCTCATCCAGATGCTGGCGATCCGCGAGGCCTGCGAGGCCGGCTGCCGCTACTACCATCTCGGGGAGACCGGGAACTCGG
>JADYYO010000070.1 GCA_020853615.1 Thermomicrobiales bacterium | reverse complement strand
GCCCTCTATCGCGGCATCCCGGCCGAGATCATGCGCAGCCGCTGCGTGATGCTGCTGACGACGACGGGCCGGCGCAGCGGGCAGCCGCGCACGACTGGCGTCAGCTTCATGCCGCTCGGCGACCACTACATCATCTTCTCCGGCTGGGGCATCCGCTCCGACTGGTACAGGAACCTCCTCGCCAACCCCGAGGTGACGATCCAGGTCGGGAAGCGAAGGATGCCGGCGACGGCCGTGCCCGTGGCCGACCCGGAGCGGCGGCGCGAGCTGATGCGCCAGATGCGATCGCGCTCGGACCAGTGCGGGCCGCCAAAACCGTTGCGGGGGCTGCTGCGTCTCACCCGCGCCTTCGACTACGAGGGGGACCTCGACCTGGCCATGCAGCAGGGCGGGGAGCTGCCCGTCGTCGAGCTGATCCCGAAGGCGGCGTAGCGGCCAGGGCTGCGCGGGAGGCTGACGCCATGCCCCTTCGCCGGCGATCGCCTCCTCCAACACCTCCGCGACCACCATTCGGCGCTCGGAATCTCCGCGCGATTTGCCGGCAAGCAAGTACAGTGATTGCGGCACATCAGGCCGGGCCTCCCTGACCGGGAAGCTCGCGTTGTCCATGCGCGTAGGGCGTTCTATTTCGCGAGGGGTGCCCGGCGATGCCACGCGGCGTAACTTCCGAGTCAGCGCGAGAGGAGATGCCTGCGCTCTTCCCCCTGCCGTTCGAACGCCACGCCGACACCAGCCCCGTCCCGACCCCGCGCACCTCCTTCATCGGGAGGGAGCACGAGGTCGGGCGCGTCCAGGCGCTCGTGCGCCGCGGCGACGTGCGGCTCGTCACCCTGACCGGGCCGGGTGGCGTCGGCAAGACGCGGATCGCCATTCGCGCGGCGTCCGTGGCTCCCCGCTCCGCCCACTTCATCGATCTCGCGGACGTGCAGGAGCCGGAGCTCGTCCTGCCCACCGTGGCTGCCGCGCTTGGCGTCCGGCCAGATGGCCGCCCGGCGCTCGACATCCTCCGGGCCGTGTTGCGAGACGACGCGCTGCTGGTGCTCGACAATTTCGAGCAGATCCTGCCGGCTGCCTCGGCGCTCGCCGCTCTCCTGGATGCGTGTCCCAATGTGACGCTGCTCGTGACCAGCAGGGCGCTGCTCGGAATTCCGGGCGAACATGTCGTCGATATCCGGCCCTTCCCGTTGCCATCCGCGGGGAGTTCGGCAATCGACCTGGACGCCTCCGGCCTGGACGCCTGCCGCCTCTTCGTGGACCGCGCCCAGGCGCTCGACCCTGAATTCACCCTCACCACCACGAATGCGCGGGCGATCGTGAGCATCTGCCAGCGGCTGGACGGCTTGCCCCTGGCGATCGAGCTGGCGGCCGCCTGGGTGCGGGTGCTCTCGCCAGAGACGCTGCTGGCGCAGATCGAACACCGCCTGGCGCTGCCGAGCGGCGGCGCGCTCGCCGCTCCGCGGCGGCAGCGGAGCTTGCGAGACACGATCGCGTGGAGTTACGGCCTGCTCAGCGCGCCGGCGCAGACGCTGTTCCGGCGGATCGCGGCGTTCAACGGGGGATGCTCGCTCGATGCCATCAAGGCGATCTGCGGGGACGGCTCGCTCGATGTGCTGCAGGAGCTCCGCGCGTTGGTCGCCAACAGCCTGGTCCGGCGCACCGACGAGCCCGCCGGCGACTCGCGGTACACCCTGCTGGAAACGGTGCGCGAGTTCGGCGTCGAGTGCCTCGAGCAGAGCGGCGAGGCCGGCATCATCCGCCAGCGGCACGCCGCCTGGTTCCTGGCGCTTGCCGTGCAGGCCGACGCGAAGCAGACCACGACCGAGCGGGACGCCTGGCTGGACCGGCTCGATGCCGAGCAGGGCAACCTGCATGCCGCGCTCGGATGGGCCCTCGAGCAGGAGGACGCGGAGACCGCGATGAGTCTCGCCGGGTCGCTCCTGCCGTTCTGGCAGTTCCGCTTTCACTCCGGCGCCGGGCGGGAGTGGGTCCGCCGCGCGCTGGCGCTTGACACGGCGGTCTCCGCTCCCGTGCTGCGAAAGGCGGTCTACTGCGCGGGAACGCTGGCGTACATGCACGGCGACCATGCCGAAGCCGAACGCCTCTTTGCCGATGCGCTGGCGCGATACGCGGAGGCCGGCGACCCGGGCATGACCGGTCGGGTCGAGGTGGCCCTGGGCCGCCTGGCATGGGATGACGGCGACCTGGAGACTGCCCGGGAGCGGTTCGACGCCGCGACGCGGCGGTTCGCGGCGTGCGGGGATGAGGTCGGGCTCGCGCACGGCCTCCACGGTCTGGGATTGGTTGCCTACAAGGCGGGCGACTACGCCCAGGCCGAGACCTTCCTGCGCGACGCGTTGACGATGTGGCAGTCGCTCGGTTTCAGTTGGGAGCTGGCGCGGTGCATCCCGGGCCACCTGGCGGACGTGGCGCGGGCGGCGGGCGATCTCACCATGGCCACCGTCCTGTACCAGGAGTGCCTGGCGTTGAACTGGGCCGCGCGGGATCTGGAGAACGTCTCCTGGAGCCTCGCCGGGCTGGCGCTCATCGCCGCCGAGGATGGGCAGGCAAACCAGGCGGTTCGCCTGATGGCGCTGGCCGATCGCGTCGAGGAGCTCACGGGCGCGCCATTGACGCCCCACATCCGCCGCGATCATGATCTTGCCGCGCGCATGCTTGGGGAGCGCGTCGGCGCCGTGCCAGCGGCGGTCAGCGGCGCCGAGCTTGCGGTCGAGATTGGCGCCGCGCTGGCGTTGCGCCGCGGCGAGCCGCCGGGGCACGCTCCCGCGCCGTCCGGCCCTGGGCTGACGCCGCGCGAGCGCGACGTGCTGCGGATGATGGCGTCGGGCCAGTCGAACCAGGAGATCGCCGACGCCCTCTTCGTGAGCCTGGGCACCGTCAAAGTCCATGTCACCCACATCCTGGCCAAGCTGGGGGTGAAGTCGCGCTCGGCCGCGACGGACTACGCGCACCGCCACGATCTCGCCTGAACCCTCGTCGACGCGGCTGCCGATCCCCGGCTACGACTTAAGTCGTAGCGGGGTAATTGCCATGTGACTCACGAAATACGTCCTTCGCCAGACGCGCGCGCCGCGCGCCAGGCGCAGAGTGTGGCCCAGGGTCCGGAGAGGATGCCGGGCCGTCCGCGTGACGTGATCGACGTCACGCGGATGAGGTTTGATGTCCAGGGAGACATGGCATGGAACACGAGCAACTCGACCAGCTCGCGCGCGGCGTGGCCGGGGGCATCTCCCGGCGTGGCCTGGTGCGCGCCCTGGCTGGCGCGGCCGCCGGCAGCGTCCTGGTCGCGGCGGGAGCCGGTGCGGCAGGGGCCGCGAGGAAGCGGCACAACCAGGGCAAGAGGCGATGCAAGGCGCCCCGCACCAGGTGCGGCAAGGGCAAGCATGCGCAATGCTGCAGCAGCGGCCAAATCTGCGACAACGGCGCGTGCGTGACTGACGGCCGGACCGTCACGCTCACCTGGAACCCGTGGGTGAACCCCATGGCGCCCGATGATCACGGCTTCTGCTATCCCACGGTGAGTGTCACGGGCTTCGCACCGGGGACCTACGAGGGGTTCGCCTCCTCGATCGAGGTCACCGTCGTCGTTGGCGCGGATGGGACGGGGAGTGGGTCAAACTCCGGAACCATCATCGCGAATAATGGCTCCCCGTATGTGGCGACCGTGGATGGCGTCTCGTCATCCGAAGCGCGCACCAACTGCTGGGCCACGTGATTTCGCGCATGGGCGGCGCAGCGACGGAGGCGCGCGTCACCCAATCGATCCAGAGCTCAATCAGGTCACTCCACCATCCGCGCGACGCGAACCGCGTCGCGCGGATGCAAATCACGCACGAGGAGACGCGGCATGGATCTGGAGCGTTTCGACCACCTCGCCCACGGCCTGGCCGCGGGCATCACCCGGCGCAGACTGGCCGGCCATCTCACCGGGGCCGCCATCGGCGCGATTCTGATGGGAACCGGTGCCAGTGAAGCAGACGCGAGGAAGAAGCGTAGCCACCACAAGCACAAGCGACCGCGGAACCGCTGCATCACCTGCAGCGCCACCTGCCCCGGCGCCGCGGAGAGCAGCCCGATCAAGACGCTGTCGTTCACGCCAACGAGCGATCCCAACTACTGCGCCGTCATCGTGAACCTGACCCGCTTCGCCGGCTGCACCGCCTACACCGCCGACTATTGGGTCAAAGCCATGGGGGACCTCGGGACGGTGACCCTCGGCCCCACGGACCTGAACGGCTCCAGCCAGACCAACCTCGGCTCCTTTGCCCAGGGGGGCGAGCTGGACATCCGGATCAACGGCGTCGCGACGGGCTGGACGGCGGTGAGTTGCTAGCACGCGCCCTGCCGCGCGGGAGATCCGCGCGCCGGGGTGCCGAGCGAACAGGAGGGTGTGATGGTCTGGAAGGCCCGACATGGATAACGAGCGCTTCGACCAGATGATTCGCCATCTCGCCCGCGGCGCCTCCCGCCGCGAGACGCTGATCGGCCTCGCCGGCGGCCTCCTCGTCCCCCTGGCGTCGTGGGGAGAGGCCGCGGCCAGGGGCAGCGCGGCGCTGCACG
>JADYYO010000069.1 GCA_020853615.1 Thermomicrobiales bacterium | reverse complement strand
CTTACCTTGCGTTCCAAGGGGATCGTTCAAGATGCTTGAAGATGGAAACGGTATCGCCGGAGCAGATGCCATGAGCGAGCGGACACCTGACACGGAAACATTGTCGATTGCGGAACTGGGAGGCGACCTTCGGTCGCTTGTTGGCAATGTCTCCCAGCAACAGGTCCGCGTGATCGTTGAGGAGAACGGCGCCCCGGTCGCGGCGCTCGTTTCGATCGACGATCTGCGGCGCTGGATGCGGCTCGAACAGGACCGCGAGGAGCGATTCGCCGTCATCGACCGGATGCGTGAGGCATTCGCCGATATCCCCGCGGAGGAGATCGAGGAAGAGGTCTCAAGAGCCGTGGCGGAGGTCCGCGAAGAGATGGCGACGGAGCGTCGAAATCGGCCGCTTGCCAGTTGATCCGCGCGACGATCGATACCAACACCCTCGCTTCTGGCGCAATCGCACAGAAGGGCGTGATCGCGACGCTCATCGATGCCTGGCGGCAGGGCAACATCGAGTTTGTGCTGTCAGAACACATTCTGATCGAATTGGAGCGAACGCTTCGAAAGCCATACTTTGCCGCGCGACTCGATGAACGTGATCGCCGGGCATTTCTCGCGTTGCTGCTCGAGTATTGCGCCATTGTGGAATTGCGTGACCCGATTCCCGTGGTACTTGTCGACGAGGCGGACAACCTCGTCTTGGCGACGGCGCTCGCCGGCAAGGCGCCGTATCTCGTTTCGGGTGATCGGGAACTGCAAAGACTGGGCACGTTCCAACAAGTGAACATTCTTTCGGCGAGAGAGTTTGTCGACCTTATGGGTTGGTGATCTGTGCCCGCTGGTCGCGCACACGGAAGGGAACGACGTGACGATACCGGACGACATGAAGGCGCACAATGCGCAACTGATCGCGCAGTTCCGCGCGGCGGGGAGAAGACTCGACAATCGCCCCCTGTTGCTGCTGACCACAACGGGCGCCCGCAGCGGCAAGCTCCACACCGCCCCGATGATGTATGTCGCGGACGGCGACCGGCTGCTGGTGATCGCCTCGAATGCCGGAGCGCCGCGCCATCCCGACTGGTACCGCAATCTACTGGCAAATCCGCGCGTGACGGTCGAAGTTGAAGGGGAGACGTTCCCGGCGGAGGCAACGCCGCTGTTAGGCGAAGAGCGAGACCGGGTATTCGACGCGATCACGCGGGACTACCCGTTCTTCCGCGATCATCAGGCCGGAGTCAGCCGCAAAATCCCGGTGGTGGCGCTGCGTCGCGCGACATAACGCGGCGTGTGGAAATCGTGTCATCCTGAGCGAAGCGAAGGATCTCGGCTCCCTGGAACTTCATGTCCCCTGGGCCGGGATGCTTCCTTCGTCAGCATGACACGTTGTAGGAGACGCTGCTGCAGGCGGGCGGGACTACGGGATTGGCGACGCCCCTGCATTCCCGATGTCGAGACCCGAGCTCGCCGCCGGCAGGGGCGGCGTGTACTCCAGCACCGCGTCGCGGCCGACATCGGCAATGAGGACCTTGCCATCGGGCTCCACCGCCACCCCGATCGGCTGCGCGAGACGGTCGGCCCCGGCCTGCGTGATCCGCTGCAGGATGCCGCCGCTCGGGCCGATCTGCAGGATCTCCCCCGCGTTCGAGGCGGTCGCGTAGAGGTTCCCGGCGGCGTCGAAGGCGAGGTAGGGCTGGTACGCCGGCGGCAGCCCGCCCGGCGCCGAGGGAGGCCAGTCGGCCACCGGCCACTGCGCGACCGGCTCGCCCTCCGGCGTGAAGATGGCGATGCGCGCGTTCCCCGAGTCGGCGACGTAGAGGTTGCCGTCCGGACCGATGGCGATGCCGACCGGCTCGATCAGTTGGCCCGGCGCCGTGCCGTAGCCGCCAAAGGCGCGGACGAACGTGCCATCGGTCCGGAACTGCTGGATCCGCTCGTTGCCCGTATCAACGACGTAGATGGCGTCGGCGGTGATGGCGACGTCGCGCGGGCCGAAGAAGCGCCCGCCGCCTTCATTCACCCGGCTCGGGTCGTCGCCGAGGTCGATCGTCTCCGCGCCGATCGTCCGCACGACCGCCCCATTCGGGTCGAGTGCGACTACGCGGTGCCCCCAGGTGTCGGCCACCCAGGTCGTGCCGTCGGGCGCGATGGTGATCCCGGTTGGGCCGAGCCCGTTCGTCGTGCGGGTGAAGCTCACCCCGCTCTCGGCGCCGCCCCAGATGCCGAGGAAGGCGCCATCGGCGGTGAAGCGCTGCACGCGCGCGTTGCTGCTATCGACGACCGCGATCACCCCGTCCGGCCCCACGGCGACGCCGATCGGGTCCTTGAACTGGCCGGGCTCGCTCCCCGCCCCGGGGCGCTCGCTCAGGTTGAACGGCCCCGTCGCCGGGGTGACCCGCCCGGCCAGCTCGGGAGTCAATCCGACCGCAACCATGGCCGGCGGCGGGATGTCGACGCCCGTGCGGAAGAGGAGGTAGCGCCAGACATCGAGCCAGCGCGTGGGGGTGAGGACCGCCCGCGCGATCGCCCCCAGGTCGGGCTGCAGATAGGCTGGCGGCGTCTCCGTCAGCCAGGGCCACGACTCGACGCTGTAGCCCGCCTCCGCCAGCCCCGTGTCGTTGGCGGCGATGACAACCTGCGCGGCCGACGCCGGCCCCGCGCCCGGCGCGACCAGGGCGAGGTCAGGAAACTCGCGGAAATACCAAGTGTAGGGCCAGGCCACATCCCGCTCCAGCGCGATGCTCAACCCGTGGCTCCCGGTTGGATCGCGGGCGGAGCCGTCGTTGACCCCGACATCGCGGGCGAGGTGATAGAAGCGCTGGATGCTGTCGAGGGCGCCGAGGGTGGCGGTGTGTTGCGCCAGCAGCTCGACGCCGAGGTTCGTGCGGTAGAAAGCGAGCATCGTCGCCGAGCGGAGCCCGAAGGCGGCCAGCAGCAGCGCGAGGACGAGGAGCGCCATCCGTCCCGGCTGGCTGGTCGCGTCCCCGGCCTGCCGGCGCTCTTCGTCGCGGACGCGCCAGATCTGGTAGGCGAGGGGGACCACGACGAGGCAGAGGACGGCGACCGGCGGCGCGGCTGCCACGAGCCCGCCTCCCTGGTCATCGACGCGGCTCATCAGCACCCCGACCGCGGCCAGCCCGATAACCAGCCCGAGCATCGCCAGGACGAGCAGCCCGCCCCGCCCATGCCAGACGTTGGCCCAGGCAATGTCGCGCATTAGCCGGCCGATGCCGATCCCCGCCAGCAATACGAGCGGCAAGGCGACGTGCACCGCATGCTCGGGGCCGTGATCGGCAGAGAAGCTCCAGATGGCGAAGGCAGCGATCGCCCAGGCGGTGAAGAAGGGAATGGCGTCGCTGCCAAACCGCGCGGATTCGACGAGGGAACGGCGGGATGCTCGAGCCCCACCCTCACCCCGGCCCTCTCCCAGCGCACTGGGAGAGGGAGGGCCGCCAAGTGCCTCTGCATTCGCCAGGTTCCCCTCTCCCTGCGCACTGGGAGAGGGGGTAGGGGGTGAGGGCACGAGCGCCACGACGGCAAACGCCAGCGCCAGCGGCTCGTAGATGACGAGGGCGAGCAGGAAGAGCTGCGCCGGCTGGCCACTGCTCGTCCCGACCAGCAGTTGCCACCAGGCGGCGAGCGTCTCCCCGACACCGGCCATGCCGGCGGGATAGGAGAGGATGCGGGTGAAGGCGAGGATCACCGTGACGATCGCCGCCAGCAGGAAGGCGGGGAGCGCATCGCGACGGCTCAGTGCCGCGAGCCCGCGCCGGATGGTCCCTCCGGGCGCACTGATCGCGGCAGCCGCGATCGCGACGATCAGGGTGATGGCGACCGTGACAGCGCTCGGGCCGGCGGCAAACGCGGCCCCGGTGACGATGCCGAGCGCCACGGCGGGCCCGCGCGCGCCCCGGTTCCGCTCGCCATCGCCGAGGCGAGCCAGGCAGGCGACCGCGCCGAGCGCGAGCGCCGCGATGACGATCTCCGGAGAGACGACGCGCGAGGCGTAGACGAGCGTCGGGGAGAAGGCGGCCAGCGCCGCCATGCCGAGCGCGGCCGGCATGCCGACCCAGCGGCGCAGCGCCAGCGGCAGGGCCACCAGCGCCAGCCCGGCCAGCACCGGCACCAGGCGCGCGATGACGTCGGTCGTGCCAAAGAGGAAGAAGGCGAGCCCCTGCAGCAGGAGGAGGAGCGGCCCCGTGTCGGGGATCGCCTCGCCCACG
>JADYYO010000068.1 GCA_020853615.1 Thermomicrobiales bacterium | reverse complement strand
GGGTAGGCGGTCACGCTCACCTTGCGCCGCGTCTCCATCATCTCGCGGAACGCCTCGACGCCGGGGAGGACCTCGTCCGCGAAGACCCGGTCGGCCTCCTGGAATGCCTCGACATGCTCGACGCGGCCCACGTCCTGCCGCGGTGCGCGGCGGTCGGCGTCGCGCGCCTCGCGCCTGACCCGCGTCTCGGTTCGGTGCCGGCGGTCGCTCATGGCCACGATCTCCCGTCATTCGTCGTATCTGTTCGCGCGGCCCGCTCATCGTCGCGGGGAATGGTACGCACAGGGGTAGGCGGTTGAGGGACAGAATGCTTGTCTTTTCTCACGACAAGTCGACGTCAGCACACCCTCTCCCAGCGCACCGGGCCGGGGACCCTCTGGGTGGCGCTGGGGTGAGGGTCGGCGCGGCCGGCGCGCATGCTGATGCAAGCTGATTGATCCCCTCTCAACGTCGTGGAGAACGCGCGGAACACCCCTCGGAATAGCTCCCTCTGCTCGGCAAGCGCTCAACCGAGATCCGCATCACTTTTCCGGCCGGGCCGTCCACACGTCTCACCGCAACCTGATACGGTTCTGGGTCGGGAATCCCTTCTGGCCCGGGTGGCGATGAGGAGTGTGCGCGGATGCGGATCGAGGCGGTCGATTTCTACTATCTCTCCATGCCGGAGGTGCTCGACATCGGCGACGGCAGCCAGGATCTTCTCCTGGTCCGCCTGCAGGCCGGGCCGTACGTCGGCTGGGGCGAGTGCGAGGCCTCGCCGCTCGTCTCCATCGCCAGCCTCGTCTGCCCCATGTCGCACAGCGCCTGCAAGCCGGTGCGCGACTCGGTCCTCGGCCAGACGCTCGACGACGTGACCGACATCGAGTTGATCGGCCACGCGGTCCGCACCAACAGCGCCGACGTGCTGCAGGCGAACCACACCCTCTCCGGCATCGACATCGCCATGTGGGATCTGCTGGGCCGGCGACGCGACGAGCCGGTTTACCGGCTCCTCGGCTACGACCGCGCCGAGCCGCGCCTTCCCTACGCCTCGGTCCTCTTCGGCGATACGCCGCAGGAGACACTGCAGAAGGCGCGGGGCATCCGCGAGATGGGCTACCTCGCCGCCAAGTTCGGTTGGGGCCCCTACGGCAAGGGGAGCGTCGAGGACGACGCCGAGCAGGTGGCCGCCGCACGCGAGGGGCTGGGTGAGGAGGGGATCGTCCTCGTCGACGCCGGCACCGTCTGGGGGCACGATCTCGGCGCGGCCGAGGCGCGCCTTCCCGCGCTCGAGGCGCAGCGCGTCACCTGGCTGGAGGAGCCGTTCGTCTCCGGGGCGCTCGACACCTACCGCGCCCTGGCGGAGCAGAGCGGCAGCGTTCGCATCGCCGGCGGCGAGGGGTCGCACAACGAGGACATGGCCCGCCACATGATCGACCATGGCGGCGTCGGCTTCATCCAGATCGACGCCGGGCGCATCGGCGGCATCGCCCCGGCGAAGCGGGTTGCCGACTACGCCTTCCGCCGCGGCGTCACCTACGTCAACCACACCTTCACCTCGCACGTGGCCCTCAGCGCCTCGCTCCAGCCCTTTGCCGGCCACCCGGCGCGCTCTATCTGTGAGTACCCGGTCGAGCTGAAGTCGCTCGCCTGGGACATGACGGTCGAGCACATCGAGCGCGATGCAAACGGGCTCGTCAACGTGCCGGAGGGGCCCGGCCTCGGGCTGACGCCGAACCTGGAGGGGGTGAAGCCCTACCTGCTCGACGTCGAAATCGTTGTCGGCGGCAAGGTCCTCTACCGTACGCCGGAACTGGTTGCGTAGGTGGGCAGCGAGCGGGGAGGTCGCCGCGTGGCGGCATCCGGTCCTCCTCTCACCATCCACTCCATACGGGCGCGCCCGGTGCTCGTGTCGCTGGCGAATCCGCGCGCCATGGCCGGGGGGACCGTCGGCCGCGTGCCGCTGGTGCTGATCGATCTCCTCACGGAAGAGGGGATTGCCGGCGTCAGCTACCTCTTCTGCTTCGCGCCCTTTGCTTTGGGCCCGACCGCCCAGCTCGCCGGGACGATGAGCGAGTTGGTCGTTGGTCATGCTGTCGCTCCGCTGGCGCTGGAGCAGACGCTGCGGGCGAGCCACCGCATGATCGGTCCCCAGGGGCTGGTAGGGATGGTCATGGCCGGGATCGATATGGCCGCCTGGGATGCGCTGGCGAAGGCGACCAGCCTGCCGCTGGTCCGGCTACTGGGCGGGGCGCCGCACGCCATCCCCGCCTATTTCGGGTTGGGCCGCGGCGACGCGGCGCCGGTTGCCGCGGAGGTGGAGGCGGCGGTGGCGAAGGGGTTGCGCGCGGTCAAGGTCAAGGTCGGCGCGGGCGGTGTGCGGGACGACCTGGCCCTGATCCACGCCGCGCGGCAGGCGGCCGGCGCCGAGCTCGCCCTGATGGTCGACTACAACCAGGCGCTCTCCGTGCCGGAGGCGATCGTTCGCCTGCGCGAGCTCGATGGCAAGGGGCTGACCTGGGTCGAGGAGCCGACCGTGGCCGACGATGTCGCCGGTCAGGCGCGGATTGCGCGGGAGACGACGATCCCGATCCAGCTCGGCGAGAACTGGTGGGGGCCGCGCGACATGGCGCGCAGCCTGGCGGCAGAGGCGTCCGACTACGCCATGCTCGATGTCATGAAGATCGGCGGCGTCACCGGCTGGCTGCGGGCGGCCGCCCTGGCCGAAGCCGCCGGCATCCCGGTCTCGAGTCATCTCTTTCCCGAGATCAGCGCGCATCTGCTCGGCGCCACGCCGACCGCGCACTGGCTCGAATATCACGACTGGGTCTCCCCCATCGTGCAGCAGCCGGTGGCGCTGGTCGACGGGCAGGCGATGCCGTCATCGCGGCCCGGCGCCGGGATCGCCTGGGACGAAGCGGCCGTCGCGCGGTATATCGTCGGCTGATCGCGAGCGAGCAGCCGATGGGCATTGTCAGCGCGCATCGGACCAGTCCTGAGGTGGTCTGGAAACCGCTCCTCGCCGGCATGCTGGCGCTGGCGGTGGCGATGGGCATCGGCCGCTTCGCCTTCACGCCGATCCTGCCGTCGATGCGCGACGCCTTCGGCTTGTCGCCGTCGGCGCTCGGCACGCTCGCTGCCGCCAACTACCTCGGCTATCTGCTCGGCGCCATCGCGGCGACCTCGCCCCGGCTCGCGCGCTGGCAGGGGCCCATCCTGCGCGGCAGCCTGCTCATGGTCGTGGCGCTGACGGGGTTGATGGCGACGACGCACGCTCCCCTCG
>JADYYO010000067.1 GCA_020853615.1 Thermomicrobiales bacterium | reverse complement strand
CTCTGCCTCCGGCCGGGCCATCGCCGGCGGAGGAGGTGGCAGCGGCCCTGAACGCTCTCGACCTCGACGGCATGACGGCGCGCGAGGCGCTCCTCTGGCTCTGGGAGCAGCAGGCGCGGCTGCGCGACGCCGGTAAGAGCGAATAAATCGACCGCCGCACGTAGGGGCGACACCTGTGTCGCCCGCATTCACTGCCAGGCGATTCGTGCCTGGCACCATCGTTGCCATCATGGGTGGTCGTGGCGGGGCGGCCCGGGCGACACAGGCGTCGCCCCTACGGCCGGATATGGCAGGGTATGGTCACTCAGCCTTCGGCGGCAGAAATGCCTCCTGCCAGCGCCGTGCAAGCTCCCTTCGCTGCACCTTCCCACTGGCGGTGCGCGGCAGGCGCTCCACGAACCAGACGCGGCGCGGAACTTTTGCCGGGCTGAGCTGGTCGAGCAGCCAGCCGCGCAGCTCGCGGGCGCTGGGCGACAGGCCGGCGCGCGGCACGACGGCGGCGACGATATCCTCCCCGAGCCGGTCGTCCGGAACGGCGAAGGTGGCGGCCTCGGCCACGGCAGGGTGTGAGAGGAGCGCGCGGTCGACCTCGGCCGGGGCGATCTTCTCGCCGCCGCGATTGATCAGCTCGTTGGCGCGGCCGCGCAGATGGAGGTATCCCGCCTCGTCGAGGACGCCGATGTCCCCCGTGCGGAACCAGCCGCCGGGGAGGAAGGCGGCCGCGTTCGCCTCGGGGTCGTCCAGGTAGCCGGAGAAGAGGGTCGCGCCGCGAATGGTGATCGCCCCGGGCTGCCCGGCGGGGAGATCGCGGCCGTCGTCGCCGATGACGCGCACGGCGCAGCCGAGAGGCTTGCCGGACGCCCCGGCGCGGCGATCTCGGACGCCCGGGCCGCTGGCCGTGATGTAGCTCGCCTCGGTCATCCCGTAACTCTCGAGAATCGTTGCGCGCAGGCTCTCCTCGGCGCGCTCCAATGTGCCCGGCGTCATCGGCTGGGCGCCGACTCGCAGCGCGCGCAGGCGCGAGCGCGGCCCGGAGATGGCGCCGCGGCCCGTCCGCTCGGCCTCGCCGAGCAGCAGATTCAGCTCCGTCGGGGTCGTGATCGCCCAGGTCGGCTGCAGCGCCTCGAGCCAGGCGGGATAGGCGGCGGGGTCGAAGGCGGGGGTCAGCACGCACGAGCCGCCCGTGCAGAGCGCCGCGCAGATGGCCCCGAACCCCCCGTTCGTGAAGATCCCCGACGAAACCAGCAGGCGGTCGTCCGGAGTCAGGTTCGTGCAGATTCGGGTCGCCCGCGCGGTGGCGACGTAGGAGCGGTGAGAGCGGAGCACCCGCTTCGGCCAGCCGGTGGTGCCGGAGGTGTGCAGGATGGCGACGATCTGCTCCGGGTCGACCGTCGGGAGCGGGCCGAGGGCAGCCGCATCCCGCGGCGCTCCCCGCACCAGCTCATCGACATCGAGCGCGGCCATGCCCACGGCAGCCGCCGCGTCCTGCCCAACCAACGTGGTCGGGCCGCCAGTCATCAGGATCGGTGCCCCGAGCCGGCCCAGGTCGCGGCGCAGCTCGGCGGCGGTCGACCTCGGATTGAGCGGGACGGCAGCGCCGGCGACGCCCGCCGCCAGGAGCGCGATGCACGCCGCGGCGCTTCCTTGGAGGAGGAGCGCGACCGGTTCGCCCGGCCGCATGCCGGCCGCGAGAAGGCGTTGCGCGGTCCGCGCGACGGCGTTACGCAGTTCCCGGTAGGACCAGGTCTCCCCGGTGGGTGCCAGGAGGGCGAGCGCGTCCGGCGCCCGCGCGGCCCAGAAGTCGAGCGCGGCCGGAATCGGCGCGATCGCCTCGGGCAGGCGGGGCGCATCGCTCATGCGGCGCGCGGGTGCGCCGGGATGCGGACGCACGCGGGCGCGGGGCGCATCACGCGACCTTGCCCATCGCTGATCGCGCCTCGGCCTTTGCGATCCACGCCCGGACGTAGCCGGCGATGATCTCCTGACGTCTCGCCAGAAAGGCTTGTGCGCCCATCGTTGCCACCGGGATGATCACCGGCTCATGGCTCGCCGTCACGACCCGCTGCCACGGCCGCCACCAGCCGTATGCCGCCCAGCCGTCCGTCAGCAGGTGCGTCAGGTCGACCGGGAGGGGGCGGGGACGATAGTCGGCGGAGAGATGCCACTCGCGGCTGATGGTCGCCGGGGTGAACCCGGGCAGCAACTGGTCGAAATCGGCGCGCAGCGGCGCCTCGTAGAAGAGGACGCCTCCGACCCGTTCGCCGGCGGCGAGGAGCTGGCTGGCGACCTCCCAGGCGACGTAGCCGCCGGCGCAGTTGCCGAAGAGGAGGTAGGGGCCACTCGGCTGCAGGCGCCGCATCTGCCGGATGTATTCGGCGGCGAGCGACGGCAGGCCGCCGGCGCGCGCCGCGTCGAGCGCGGGGTGCTCGCGGCGGAATCCCCAGAAGGGTCGGTCGCGCCCGGCGTGCGCGGCGATCTCGGCATCGGTTGCCAGCGCCGCCACCTCGTTGTGGCCGGCCGGAAAGACGAAGACGGGCCGGCCCGCGCCCTGCCGCTGCAGCGGGACGATCCAGTCGGGGATGAAGGGCGTCGATGCCTCGGAAGCCTGCTCCCCGCGCGCCTCGGCGATCAGCTCGGCCATCTCCGCCACGGTCGGCGCCTCGAAGAGCGCGCGCGGCGCGAGGTCGAGGCCGAGCCGGTCGTTCAGCCGCGCCACCGCCTGCGCGGCGAGTAGCGAGTGGCCTCCCAACTCGAAGAAATCGTCGTCCGGCGCAATGGCGGGGAGGCCGAGGAGCTCCGTCCAGGTCTCGCGAATCTCGTCGATGAGCGACGCGCGGCGCGTTTCAGACACGATTGCCATTCCGCCAATCCGGGACTATGCCGCGAGATGCCTGCTGACGCGGCGCGCCGCCATCGTGTCATCCTGAGCGCAGCGAAGGATCTCGGCTCCCGGCAACCCCGTCTCCCCCGTGCCGAGATGCTTCGTTCCTCAGCATGACACGTCTTGCGAACGCCGCCGTAATGCCGGCTACTCGCAGTTGCCCGCGGTGCATTTGCGCGAGCAGCACTGGCCGGAGCTAGTGCACTGCTCTCCGAGCGACTTGCAGAAGCAGGTGTTGCCGTTGCAACGCCTGGTGCAACACTCGCCCGCCGTCGCTGTCGTGCAAGGCACATTCGCGCCTGCCCGGCAACAGTGGTTGTCTGGGGCACCGAACGGGGCGCTGCAACTCAGTTTCTTGCAGCACCGCTTCTTCTTACCCTTCGGCTTGCAGGGTTTGTTCAGTTTCTTGCAGCGCTTCTTCTTGCGCTTCGCCTCGGTTTCCTCGAACCCGGCCAGCCCCAGCAGCGAGGCGGCGAGGCCCCCGGCCGCCAGCCCGAAGCGGCGTCTCGTCCAGGCGTCGAATCGCGATCCGTCCATGGCGCCCTCCTTGCGGTGGTCGTGCCTTCGAGCCCAATTGGTGGAAGATCACAAACGAACCGGCAAAACGGGTTGTGGCAATGTTGGGGCAGATCATACGCGGATATTGAGGAGATGGGGAGGGGGCGCTTTCTGGTCGCGCTCACCTCGTTGCGGCCGATCGGAGCGCTTTGCGCCATCATGGTCAGAGGAAACGTGCGCCATGACCGGCAAGGAGAGCAACGAGTGACCGCGACGACAACGGCGCCAGTAGAGCGGGCGCGACGGATCACGCTGGAGCGGATCGAGGCGGCGGGGGCGGCCATCGATCCCGTCTTTCTGCGCACGCCGCAGTGGGTTTGCGAGCCGCTCGGCGACGAGCTGGGAGTGCGCGTGGCGCTGAAGGCGGAGACGCTCAACCCGATCCGCTCCTTCAAGGGGCGGGGCGCCGACTGGCTGGTGCAGAACCTCCCGGCCGGCGCCGCGCTGATGTGCGCCTCGGCGGGGAACTTCGGGCAGGCGATGGCCTACGCCTGCCGCGCGCGCG
>JADYYO010000066.1 GCA_020853615.1 Thermomicrobiales bacterium | reverse complement strand
TCGTAGATGAAACTCGGCTGCGGCACGGCGACCACGCCGAGGCGCGCTATCCGGTCGAGGATCTCCGGCGTGCACATGCCGCAATGCTCAATGCGGAAGCGATGGTCCGCCTTCGGCGCGGCAGCGAGCGCCTTTTCGTACGCATCGAGGATCATGGTGATGGCGCGATCGCCGATGGCGTGCGCGGCGAGCTGGAACCCGGCGGCGTGGGCGCGGGCGAAGCGCTCGTCCAGCCCCGCCTGGTCGTAGATGGTGATGCCGCGGTTGCCGGGGTCGTTGACGTAATCGACGCTCATCGCCGCGGTCCGCCCGCCGCCTGAGCCGTCCTGAAAGAGCTTGGCCGGGCCGATGCGCAGCCAGGCGTCGCCCCAGCCGGTGCGCAGCCCCAGCCCGGCCAGCGCCTCGAGCGTCTCGTCGATCAGCATCATGGTGAAGACGCGCATCGGCAGCTCCCCGGCGCAGGCCAGCTCCTGATAGGCGGCCATCTCGCCCGAGGTGCGGATGGCCGCCTCGCCGACGCTGGTGATGCCGTTGGCGAGGAAGCGCTCCCCGGCCGCGCGCAGCGCCTCTTTCATGCCGACGCGGGTGGTGCGTGGGATCTGCTCCTGCACCAGCCGCATCGCGGTCTCGCGCAGCAGGCCGGTCGGCTCGCCCCGCTCGTCGCGGTCGATCTGTCCGCCCTCCGGGTCGGGCGTCTCG
Source organism: Thermomicrobiales bacterium (assembly GCA_020853615.1). GTDB lineage: Bacteria > Chloroflexota > Chloroflexia > Thermomicrobiales > UBA6265 > JACCXM01. The sequence continues at coordinate 2,305 of JADYYO010000066.1, read as the reverse complement.
CGCGTGATCCCGGCCAGCGCAAGCGCCGCCGAATTGGCGACCCCGAGGTGGCCGCAGGTGCGGGTGAGGAAGGCGGGCCGGGCGCCGGTCGCCGCGTCCAGCTCCTGCCGCGTCGGGTGGCGGCGGATATCGAGCCGGGTGTCGTCGTAGCCGCGGGCGAGCAGCCAGCCGTCGCGGTCGTCGCGCCCATTCGCTGCCGCGGCGCGGAAGGTCTCCTGCAGCCCGGCGAGGGTCGGCCGTGCCGCTGGCCGGGCGTCGATCAGCCCGAGCCCGATGCCGAACGCGATTGGGTGCGTGTGGTTGTCGTTGAAGCCGGGGAGGAGCGTTCTCCCTGCCAGATCGACGACCCGCGTCCCCGGCCCGATCTCCTCCCGCACCTCGTCGCTCGTCCCGACGCGCGCGATGCGGTTGCCAATGACGGCGACCGCCTCCGCCGCCGGCCGCGCCGGATCGATAGTGATGACCGTTCCATTCAGGAAAACGAGATCGGCAGGCATGGCGACTCCGTGGGTGATAAGGTATGGGTGACGGGTGATGGATTTTGGGTGTTGGGTGTTGGGGTGATAGGGCGTTGGGGTGGATGCCGGATGACCGATGGCCGATGTCAGGAACGGCGAGCGCATACCCCGTCCCCAGCACCTCATCACCCGATCACCCCATTATCCAACTCCTATCACCCCTCGTACACGACCTTCCCTGCGACGACCGTATAGTCGACCCCGACGCTCGCCAGGTCGTTCGGGTCGACCGTGGCCAGGTCGGTTTCGAAGATGGTGATGTCGCCGAGGAGGCCGGACTTCAGCATCCCCTTGATTCCCTCCTCGAAGGAGGCGTAGGCGCCGTTGACCGTGTAGGCGCGCAGGGCGTCATCGAGCGGGATGGCTTCCTCTAAATTGCAGGGGCGGCCGAGGATATCGCGCCGGGTCACCATCGTCTGTATCCCGGCCAGGGCGTTGACCGGCACCACCGGGGCGTCGGTCGAGGCGGCGGCGGTGATGCCGAAGCGGGCGAAGGAGCGCATCCCGTACGTCTGCCCGATCCGCCACTCGCCGAGGTTGGTGACATAGGCATCGCGGAAATGGCGCAGGAACGAGGTGCCGGGGATTGGCACGACGCCGAGATCCCGGATGCGGCCGAGAATGCGGTCGTCGACGATCGAGCAGTGCTCGATGCGGTGGCGAGCGTCCGGGCGCGGGTTGGCCACCTGTGCCTCCGCGTAGGCGTCGAGGACAAGGTCGATCGCCGCGTCGCCGATGGCGTGGATGCCGACCTGGAAGCCGGCATCGTGCGCGCGGCGGACCTTCGCCTTCAGCTCCTCCGGCGGCATCATCCAGAGGCCGAAATTCTCCGGCTCCCCTTCGTAGGGCGCGTGCATCCGCGCCGTGCGCCCGCCGATCGAGCCGTCGCTGAAGAGCTTGGCCGGGCCGATGCGGACCCACTCATCGCCGAAGCCGGTCCGGATGCCGAGCGAGACGAGGTCGTCGAGCGTCTCGTCGATGATCATCATCAGATAGGTGCGGATCGGGAGGGCCTCCCGCTCACGCAGCCGCTGGTAGGCGCGCAATTGGCGGGGATCGCGGACGATCGCCTCGACCGCGCTCGTCACGCCATGGCGGAGGAATTCCCGGCCGGCTGCCTCGAGCGCGGCCATGATCTCCGCCTCGTCCGGCTCCGGCAGCAACGCCTGTACGGCGGACAGGGCTCCCTCTCGCAAGACGCCGGTCGGCTCGCCATGCGCATCGCGGTCGAACAGGCCATCCTCCGGGTCGGCCGTCTCGTGCGTGATCCCGGCCAGCCGCAGCGCCGCCGAGTTGGCGACGCCGATGTGGTGGCACATGCGCAGGAGGAGGACCGGATGCTCCGGGGCGACCGCGTCGAGGTCGGCGCGAGTCGGGTGGCGGCGCTCCGCGAGGCGCGCGTCGTCATAGCCCCGGCCGAGGAGCCACGACCCGGCCAGGCGATTCCCGGCCGCGGTCCGCACCAGCGCCTGCAGGTCGGCGATCGTGGCGTTCCGCTCCGGCGAGAGGTCGAGATCGCGCAGGGCGAAGCCGACGCCCATCGGGTGGGCGTGTGCGTCGTTGAGGCCGGGCGTCGCGGTCCGCCCCGCGAGATCGATGACGGCCGAGCCAGGGGCGGCCGCTGCCTGCGCCTCAGCGTCATCGCCGACGTAGACAATCCTTCCCATCCGAATGGCGACGGCGGACGCCGCCGGGTTGGCGGGGTCCATCGTCCGCACACGGCCATTGACGAGCAGCAGATCACCAGGCATGGCAGCGAGTCCTTGTGTGGGTGATGGGTGGTGGGT
>JADYYO010000065.1 GCA_020853615.1 Thermomicrobiales bacterium | reverse complement strand
GTCGCGCGAGGCGGCCCGCACGCGAAGGGATGCAGCAGATCTTCGACGTGGCGTGACGGAGTCGAGGAGTCGAGCAGCGAGGCCGCCGGATCGCTTTGGCGGCCTCGCTGTTGTGCTATCGGCTATCAGCTCACGACTTCCGACTCTTCTTCTCGACTCCCCGACTCCTCGACTCCTCGACTCCGTCACGCGACCTGCACCGAGACCGGGCCGCTCTGCTCCTTGGGCAGGAGGGCGGCGGTGAGGACCTCGTCCAGCGAGTCGACCTGGATCAGCTCCATGCCGTCGCGGACGACCGCCGGCAGCTCGGCCAGATCCTTGGCGTTGCGCCGAGGGAGAATAAAGGTCTTGATCCCGCCGCGATGGGCGGCGACCGTCTTCTCACGCAGGCCCCCGATGGGGAGGACCTTGCCGCGCAGCGTGATCTCGCCAGTCATCGCCACGTCCTTGCGCACGCGGCGGCCGGTGAGGGCCGATATGAGCGCGGTCGCCATGGTGATGCCGGCCGAGGGACCATCCTTCGGAATGGCGCCGGCCGGGACGTGGACGTGGATGTTGTGCCGGTCGAAGAAGTCGGGCGCCAGCCCGTAGCTGCTCGTGCGCGCCCGCGCGTACGAGAGCGCCGCCCGCGCCGACTCCTGCATCACGTCGCCGAGCTGCCCGGTGAGGATCAGATCCCCCTTGCCCGGCATGATCAGCACCTCGATCCCGAGGAGGTCGCCGCCGACGCTCGTCACCGCGGCGCCGGTCGCTACGCCGACCTCGTCCTGCTCTTCGGCCAGGCCATAGTCGTACTTCGGCACGCCGAGGTAGTCGCTCACTTGCGGCCCGTCGACCGTGATCGACTCCGGCGGGTTCGCCCCCGCCAGAATTCTGGCGACCTTGCGGCAGAGGGAGCCGATCTCGCGCTCGAGGTTGCGGACGCCCGACTCCTCGGTGTACTCGCGGATGAGGCGGCGCAGGGCCTCATCAGTGACGGTGAGCTGCTCCGGCTCCAGGCCGTGGGTCGTCAGCGTCTTCGGCAGCAGGAACTGCCGCGCGATTGCCATCTTCTCGACCTCGGTGTAGCCCGAGACCTCGATGATCTCCATCCGGTCGCGCAGCGCCGGCGGGATCGGCTCGAGGAGGTTGGCCGTGGTGATGAAGATCACCTTGGAGAGATCGAACGGCACCTCGAGGTAGTGGTCGGAGAAGGTGGTGTTCTGCTCCGGGTCGAGCACCTCGAGCAGCGCCGACGAGGGGTCGCCGCGGAAGGCGTCCGAGCCGACCTTGTCGATCTCGTCGAGCACCAGCACCGGGTTGCGGCTCTTGGCATCCTTCAGCGCCTTGATGACCCGCCCCGGCATGGCGCCGACGTAGGTGCGGCGGTGGCCGCGGATCTCCGCCTCGTCGCGCACGCCGCCAAGCGACATGCGGACGTAGTTGCGGCCGATAGCGCGCGCGATCGAGCGGCCGAGGCTCGTCTTGCCGACGCCAGGGGGGCCGACAAAGCAGAGGATCGGCGCGCGCAGGCGGTCGCCCGCCAGCTTGCGCACCGCGATGAACTCGAGGATGCGCTCCTTCACCTTGTCGAGGCCGTAGTGATCCTCGCCAAGGATGCGCGCGGCCTCCGCCAGATCGAGGTGATCGTCCGTTTCGACCGACCAGGGAAGCTCGATCAGCCAGTCGAGGTAGCCGCGAATGACCCCGATCTCGGGCGAGAAGGGGTGCTGCTGCTCGAGCCGCTCGACCTGGACCAGCGCCTTGGCGCGGACCTCCTCCGGCATCCCGGCGGCGTCGATCTTCTCGCGCAACTCGCTGGCGACGGCGGCCTCGGTGCCGCTCTCGCCCAGCTCCTTCTGGATGGCGCGCAACTGCTCGCGCAGGTAGTACTCGCGCTGCTGCTTGTCCATCCCCGCCTGGGCCTCGGTCTGGATCTGCTGGCGCAGGTTGAGGACGTCGAGGCGCTTCTGGATGAGGACGCTGAGGCGGCGCAGGCGCTGGATCGGATCGAGGATCTCCAGCAGCTCCTGCCGCTGCTCCGAAGTGAACTCCGGCGAGAAGGCGATCAGGTCGGAGAGCCAGCCCGGCTCCTCGACCCCGCGCACCATCGTCAGCACCTCCTCCGGCACATTCGGCAGCATGCTGATGTAGCTCTCGACCTGCTCCATCACGGCGGTCATCGCCGCCTCGGCCTCGGCGGTCGAGTTGACCGGGTCGTCCTGCCGGATGACGCGCGCCACCAGGTAGGGCTCCTGCTGCACCAGCTCGGTGACGATGCCGCGCGCCAGCCCCTGCAGGACGACGTGGCGGCTGCCGCCGGGGCGGAACTGCGCGATCTCGGCGATGACGCCGACGCCGCACAACTCGTACTCCTGCGGCTCGGGCTCGGGGTCGGGAATCCACTCCGGCTCGCCGCCGATCCCCGTGTGGGCGGCGGCCTCGACGATGGCGTCGGCCAGGAGGGCGCGCAGGTCGCCATCCTCGTCAATGCCGTCGGGCGAGGCGCTCTCCGGCTCCGGCAGGACCGGGCGCTCGGTCAGCACCAGCACATGGCGATTCTCGCCGCGCGTCGCCCGCTCGACGACGCGGGCCGCCTCTTCGTCCTCGACCGGGAAGGGAATCGACATGTGGGGCAGAAGGATCGTCTCGTCAACGACGAGGACTGGCAGCAGGAGCTGCGCCGGCTTGCGCGTGCCGGTCTTCTTGGTCCGCGTGCCATGGCCGGCACGCGGCTTCGCCGCCGGCGCCGCCGGGGGAGTCATCGTCTCCTCTGGCGTTGGTGATGGCGTCGATTTCGCGGAACGTGGCATGGAGCAATCTTTCCAGCTTCCAACCGAGCGCCGGGTGCCCGGGCCGGTTGCAATGAGTTCATGGGACAAGAGACAAGGGCATGACGCCGCGCCAGGTCGGTAGCGCGAAGGGACGAGACGCAGGGCGGCGATCAGCACGGAAGTTTACCCGGTTTTGCCCATCCGGGGCCAGTCGCTCGCGCGATTCCCGGCGACAGATCCGGGGCCGGCCGCGATGCGGCAGGCGTACACTTCGCCCGAACGGATGTCTTGCCCATCGACCCGGCAATGCAAATGGGAGGTGCCTCCTCATGGAGACGCAAGGAATCGGGCCAAATGACGAGCAACGGGCGGAATGGGCGCGACGGGTCGAAGGGTTCGCCCGCGACGCCGCCCCCCACACCCGGATCTATGCCGAAGCGCTGGTCGATTTCGTGGCGCCGGAGCGCGGCGCACGGGTGCTCGACGTCGCCACGGGAAGCGGCATCGCGGCGGTGGCCGCGGCCAAACGGATTGGGTCTGAGGGATCGGTGCTGGCGACCGACTTCGTCGCTGAATGGGAGCCGTATGTGGCGGAGACCGCCCGCGAGGCGGGGGTCGAGAATGTCACCTTCGCCGTCATGCCAGCGGAGTCGCTCGCTCTGGCGGATGCCTCGTTCGACATCGCTCTCTGCCAGTTCGGCCTGATGTTCGCAACAAGCCCGGTGCAGGCGCTGCGAGAGATGCGCCGCGTGCTTCGCGCCGGCGGTACGGCCGGCGTGACCGTCTGGAGCATGCCAGAGAAGGTCGGGATCTTCCTTGTGCCAGGCATCATCGCCGCGGCGCTGCCGCAGATGGAGAAGCCGTCGACCTCGCCCATGGCGCTGGCCGAGCCGGGATTGCTGGAGCGCCTGGTCCGCGAGGCGGGCTTCCGCGACATCGTCGTGAGGCCGGTCACATTCTCCCGCGAAGTGGCGTCGCCGGAGGACGAATGGCGGCGCTGGAGCGAAGACCTCGCCTATCCGCCGGCGCGGATGCTGGCGACGCTGCCCGAATCGGAGCGGGAGGCGATCCACCAGAACGTCATCGCCGCGCTGGAACGCTTCCGCGACGGCGCCGTCGTCCGCGTGCCGAGCGAGGCAATCATGGCGCGGGCGACCTGTTAGAGCCTGTGATGGACGTGGTGCGCTCGCGGGATGGACCGGTCAGTCTCTCCCCCCAATCCCTATCCGCCCGATGTGAGCGACGATGAATGGGACCTTGCCGCCCGTGCCTGCGCCTGATGCCCGAAGACGCCCCCAGCGCCGTCACGACCCGCACGAAGTCTGCCATGCCCTGCGTCAGAATCCGGCAGTTTGTGAGACAACCCACAGGCAACGATCGCCCTGGTCCTAGGGTGACGCGTCGCCGCTCAGTTGGCAAACCACGCAACGTGGACGCCAGGGCGTTCGCATCCACCAGTCACCGTCGCTACGCTCCGCGAGTCACCGACCGGCTGAGTCCCGCGCGAACCGGCCCGCATCCACGTCGTGGATGAAGTCGATCAGGCCGCGAACGTACACCTGCTGGTCGTCGTACATCGCCAGGTGGCTGCCGTCGGGACAGTGCAGGTAGCGCCCCTGCTGCACCGCGCGTGCCATCCATGCCATGTGGGATGGGTCCATCGTGTCGTGCTGCGCGCCGATGACCAGCGTCGGCACCGCGATCTGGCCGAGATCGGCCGTACGGTCCCAGTCGGCCAGCTTGCCGCTCAGACCTAACTCGCTCGGCCCCTGCAGCGGGACATAGATCGACGGGTTGATATGCTTGAACGCCCGATTGACCGGGTCGGGCCACTCCTCCGCGGGCATGCGCAGCACGTGATGAACATAGTGTTGCTCCATCAGCAACTCCATGTAGCGCGGATTCTCGAAGTCGCCGGCGGCCTCGTAACCCTTGATCTCCGCAAGTGCTGCCTGGTCCATGGCCGGCATCAGCACGTCGTGGGCGTAGGCGTTGTAGGCCGGGGCGCTGGCCATCATGTTGGAGATGATCAGCCCCTTGAGATGCTGCTGATGCGCCAGCGCGTACTCCATCGCCAGAATGCCGCCCCATGACGAACCGAGCAGAAAGAAGTTGTCGCGGTCGAGTCCTAGCGCCTGGCGCACCTGCTCCACTTCATCGACGAAGCGCGGGATCTCCCACAGCTCCGGCTCGTCGGGCTGGTCGCTGTAAAAGGAGCCAAGCTGATCATAGTAGTAGTACTCGATCCCCGCCGCGGGCAGGTAGCTGTCGAAGGCCTCGAAGTACTCGTGGGTCGCCCCCGGCCCGCCGTGCAGTAGCAGCAACCGCATCGTCGAGGCGTTGCCGACGCGCTTCGTCCAGACCCGGAACGTGCCCTTCGGCGTGTCGATGGGAATCAGCCGGGCGCCGCCGCCGAGGATGTCATCGCGGCCGGTATAGTCGAGATAGCTCGAAGAGCCTGTTCGGCTGGTGGTCACGGTATGCTCCCTGGCAGTGTGCCTCTCGCCCGCCGGTCTGGAGTCCGCGGGGTGGAGGATGCGCGCAATTCTGGAAAACTCAGTCGAGGAGTATACGTGCCGCTCGACGTCGAAGCGATGGAGAACACGAGCGTGAATCTGACGACGGTCACCGCCGCGCGCCCTCGGCTTTCCGCTGTCACCAGAGCGGCGAGTGGATGTTTTCACCACACCAGGGTGTTCTCGGAACCGGGCATCGCTCGCCGGACTCACGGAAGCCGTGTTGGTGCAACCGCGCGAAACGCAACTGAAGGGATCGGCAGGAGCGCATTCGACTGGCGGGGCGGGTATGCACGGAAACCCGCGGTCCCGACCGGGTAGACTTTCCGTATCATGACTGACCCGCGCATCCTCCCCTCCTCCGGCCTCGCACGCGACACCGAAGCCCTCCTCTATGGCAACGATACCCTCCCCGGCATCGTCGCCGTCGAGCAGCATGGCGGCGACGGGATACGCATCTACCGGCGCGAGGATGGGCGCGTGATGGTAGAGGAGGCGCCATTCCGGCCGTGGCTCCTTGCGGAGCGCGTCGAGCCGTGGCGTGCGCTGCGCTCCGGGCCGTCGGTGGAGGAGTTGGCGGGCGAGCACGCGCTGCGGTTCCTCGTCGAGTTTCCCGACTGGTGGAGCTTTCAGGGCGCAGTCCGCGGCGCGCAGGAGGGCGGCGAGCGTTTCTTTCGCCTCCGCTCGCCGGTCGAGCAGTATCTCGTGCGCAGCGGGCGCACCCTCTTCAAGGGGATGGTCTTCGGCGATCTGCGCCGGCTGCAGATCGACATCGAGACGACCGGGTTCAATCCGCGTGATCCGGAGAGCCAGGTAATCGTCGTCGCCCTTCGTTGCGGGGATGCGGTCGAAGAAGTGCTCCATCTCGAGACGACCGAGGCGGATCTGCTCGCGCGCCTGACCGAGCGCCTGCGCGAGCTCGACCCTGACGTCATCGAAGGGCACAATCTCTTCAACTTCGACCTCCCCTTTCTGGTCGCCCGCGCCAGCCGGCTCGGGGCGCCGCTGCTGTGGGGGCGCGACGGCTCGGCGATCCGGCTCGGTGCAGGGACGTCGCGCTTCAAGGCGGGGCCGCTGACGATGCCCTACACACCGGCCTACGTCTACGGCCGGCACATCATCGACACTTACCAGCAGATCCAGCGCTACGACATCGGCGGCCGCCTCTCCTCGTACGGGCTCAAGCCGGCCGTCGAGGAGCTGGGCCTGACCCGCCCGGGGCGGGAGTTCGTGCCGGGCGAGGAGATTCGCCACGTCTGGCGTGGCGACCGGGATCGGCTCCTCCGCTACGCGCTGGATGACGTGCGCGATGTCGCCGTCCTCTCCGACCTGGCGACGCCGACCGAGTTCTATCAGTCGCAGCTTCTGCCCCGCGCATTTCAGGCGGTCGCCACGGGCGGGCCGGGTGAGAAGCTGAACGACCTGATGCTGCGCGCCTACTTGATGAGCGGGCACAGCGTGCCGACGGCGCAGCCCGCCCGCGACTACGCGGGCGGCCATGCCGAGCTGCTGGAGACGGGGCCGTTCTGGCCGGTCGTCAAGTGCGACGTCGAGAGCCTCTACCCGTCGATCATGCTCTCCGAGGGGATCACCTCCAGCCGCGATACGCTCGGCGCCTATCTCCCCATGCTCGGGGAGTTGACGCGGCGCCGGCTCGACGCCAAGGCGAAGAGCCGGGCGTCGGGAGCGTCGGGCGACGAGGCGGAGCGCGCGATGTGGGAGGGGCTTCAGGGTTCGTTCAAAGTGCTGATCAACTCCTTCTACGGCTACCTCGGCTACGGGGGCGGCCTCTTCAACGACTACGACGCCGCCGAGCGGGTCACCCTCGCCGGGCAGGCGATCGTCAAGCAGATCGTGGCGAGCCTGCAGCAGCATGGCGCGACGCCGATCGAGGTCGACACGGATGGCGTCTACTTCGTGCCGCCCCCCGACGTCGTGACGCCGGACGATGAGGAGCGCTTCATCGACGAGGTCGCCGAGGCGCTGCCATCGGGCATCCGCCTCGGCCACGACGGCCGCTATGCCGGCATGCTCTCGCTCAAGCTCAAGACGTACGCGCTCCTCGCGCACGACGGGGCGATGACGCTGAAGGGGAGCGCGCTCCGCAGCCGCCGGATGGAGCCCTGCTTCCGCCGCTTCCTGACCGATGCGGCGCGGCAATTTCTGCGCGACGAGCGGGACGCGGTGCGGGAGGACTACTTCCGGCTGGCAGAGCGGATCCGGCAGCGCGAGGTGATCGCGGACGAGATCGTGCAGCGCGGGATGATCAACGACGAGACGTTGGCGAAGTTTCCGCGCCTGCAGCGGCTCATCGCCCGGCTGCCGAACCCGGCCATGCGCCGCGCCGGCAGCCGCCTCGAATTCTACGAGCGGCAGGATGGCGAGCTGGGGCTGATCGAGGAGTGGGACCACGACGAGAACTCGGCCTACCTCCTCCGTCGCTTGCGCGAGGTCGCCGAGCGCTTCCGCGCGCTCTTCGCCAGCGCCTCGGAGTTCGACGCCTTCTTCCCCGCGATCTCGGCGCGGACCGATCTGGCGGTCGCGCGGCAGCAGGAGACGGTCGAGCAGCTCGGGTTGTTTGGCTAAGTCGAGAGCCGGCGAGACGGCGAGACGGCAAGCCGGCCAGACGTGGCGTGAGCCGCGAGTCGGACGTTGTAGCCGGGGTGGAGAGGACAGTGGACGAGGAGACGTTTCGGGCGTGGTCGGTGAAGGCGGCGGAATGGGGGGCGGACTACCGCGCCTCGTTGCGCGACCGGCCGGTGCGGGCGCAGACAGCGCCGGGCGAGATCGCGGCGCAGATTCCGGCCTCCCCGCCGGAGACGGCCGAGCCGATGGAAGCGATCTTCGCCGACTTCGAGGAGACGATTCTGCCGGGGCTGACCCACTGGCAGCACCCACGATTCTTCGCCTACTTCCCGGCGAATGCCGCCCCGGCCTCGGTGGTAGCGGAGTATCTCGTCTCGGCCATGGCGCTGCAGTGCATGCTCTGGCAGACCTCACCGGCCGCGACGGAGCTCGAGACGCGGATGCTCGACTGGCTGCGGCAGGCGGTCGCGTTGCCGGCTGGCTTCAGCGGCGTGATTCAGGATTCGGCATCGAGCGCCACGCTGGCCGCAATCCTGACGATGCGCGAGCGCGCGCTCGACTGGCGGGGGAATCGCCAGGGGCTGACCGGGCAACCGTCGGTCCGCATCTACGCCTCCGATCAGGCCCACTCGTCGATCGACCGGGCCATCTGGATCGCGGGGATCGGCGAAGAGAACCTCGTCCGCATCCCGACAACTGGCCCGCTACGTGGGATGGACCCGGATGCACTACGCGAGGCGATCCGGCGCGATCGCGCGGCGGAGTTGCTGCCGGCCGGCATCGTCGCCTCGGTCGGCGGCACGAGCGTCGGCGCGACCGATGATCTGCACGCGATCTGCGACATCGCCGCCGACGAGGGGCTGATGACGCACGTCGACGCGGCGTGGGCCGGCTCGGCGATGATCTGCCCCGAGTTCCGGCACTACTGGTCCGGGATCGAAAAGGCCGACTCGGTCGTCTTCAACCCGCACAAGTGGCTCGGGGCGCAGTTCGATTGCTCGGCCCACTTCCTGCGCCACCCGGACGATCTGCTGCGGACGCTGGCGATTCATCCCGAGTATCTGCAGACGCACGAGCGCGAGGGGATCACCGACTACTCGGAGTGGTCGATCCCCCTCGGCCGCCGCTTCCGCGCCCTGAAGCTCTGGTTCCTCCTGCGCGCCTATGGGTTGGAAGGGCTGCGCCAGATGATCCGCAATCATGTCGCTTGGTCCGAGGCGCTGGCGCGGCGGCTCCACGATGCACAGGACTTCGAGATCGTCACCGAGCCGATGCTCTCGCTCTTTACGTTTCGCTATGCACCACAGGGCGCGGCGGATCTCAATGCACTCAACCTCGCCCTGCTCGCCGCGATCAACGACGACGGCCGGACCTATCTGACGCAGACGCGCGTCGACGGCGCGATCGCCATCCGCTTCCAGGCCGGGCAGTGGGATACCAGCGAGGAGGACATTGAGGAGGCGTTCGCGGCCATCGTCGAGTGCGCTGGACGCGTCGCACCGGCGAGAAGCGTAGCCGCCACCTGATCGCGGCGCCGGCAGATTCCGGGCACACAAAAAGCCCCTCTGGAGATCTCTCCAGAGGGGCTTTTCCGCAAAACACCGGCCCCTTTCGGTACCGGTGTTTTCTGGTAGCGGGGGGGGGATTCGAACCCCCGACCTTTGGGTTATGAGCCCAACGAGCTGCCGCTGCTCCACCCCGCGCCGGGCAGCAGAGGGGAGG
>JADYYO010000064.1 GCA_020853615.1 Thermomicrobiales bacterium | reverse complement strand
GGCCAATCCGGCGGCTGGCGCGGCCGGCGTTGGCGTGGGCGTCGTGGCGGCATCCGGGGTCGCGGCCGGGGTGCTCTTGTCGCCTCCCGCATCCCCCGACTGCCCCTTGCCCGAGCCCTTCGCTGCCTTCTGCTTCCCGGAGCCCGTTGCCGCCCCCGAGCCGCTCCCGCCACTGGCAAAGAACGTCTCACAGGCGACTCCGGTGTCGCCGCTGCTCGATGGCCCGGCCGCGCCATCCAGCCCATAGGGATCGCTCGGGTCCTGGTCGAGCGCGGCCTGCGCGGCCGCCTGATTCGGAAAGTCGTTGCAGTTGACCTGCCCGTCGCCGTTGGCGTCGAGCGTCGATTTCGCGGCGCTCGCACCGGGCGCGAGAAGCAGGGCGGCCATCGCCACGAGGAGGCAGGCGCGCCCGAGGATCGACGGGAGGGGGTGGGCGCCGAGCGCCGGGGATGCGTGCTGCATGGTCGTTCTCGCCGTCCGCGCAACTAGCCCTCGGCAGCTCCCGACCCGGCAATTCTCGGCGCGGGAGTCCGATGCACGCGCGGCATCCGACAGCAATACGCGCAGGGCGGGAATCCGGATTCGTTCGGACTGCAGCGCGAGCGACAGGCGGAAAACGGAGCCAGGCGCCGATTTCGCCGGCCGACCCTCCCTCGAAGAGACCGGCCGATAGCGCAACGACCGTGGGAAGCGCATCCTCTGGACAGATCCAGGCGTAATGAGGTGTGGCTCCGCATTCCGACACGACAGCACAACGAGGGAGCATCCGCATGTACGCCACCATCCGGCGCTATTCCGCGGGTTCCGAGGCGGTCGACGAAGCGCGACCGAACTTGCGAAACCTCGGGCAAGCGATGCGCCAGATCCCCGGCTTCGTCGCCTACTGCTTCATCGAGACGAAGGACGGCCTGGCGACGGTGGCCATTACCGAGAACGAGGCCGGCGGCGCGGAGTCGATCCGGCGCGCCGCCGACTGGGTACGCGAGACGATGCCGCGGACCGGCGCAGCGATGGGATCACCGCAGATCACCCAGGGACAAGTCCTTCTCGACGAAACACGCCAAGTCTTCGCCGGGGAAGGCGTGCCAGACGCCACGCGCGCCCCTCTCCGCGAGCCTTCGCGCGCCGAAACTCGGATCCCGGCTCGCGAGGCCCGGCGCCCTCCTCCACGATCCACCGTCCGTGCCGCCCGCCCCACGCGTCCGGCCCGGCCGCACAAGGGGGCCTCCCGGCATCATGCCTCTCTGGCACCGATGTTGCATTTTCGGAGGCGCCCCGCCCCGGCGATCGACGACGTTCGGAGGACGCAATGACGCCAGCATTCGGCAAGGACGCCACCGTGGTCAGCCTCGCGGACGGCTCCACGCTCGGCGCCATCGATCAGGTCTTCTTCGACCCGCGGCGCATGGCGGTGGTCGGATTCAGCTTCCATCATGGGGGCGGGTCCTTCGGGGGTGGCACGACCGGTCTCGTCGACCTCAGCGATGTCCACGCCTTCGGGCCGGACGCGATCACCATCGGCGATCTCTCCGTCATTCGCAGCGAGCTTGCCCTTGGGGAGAAGCGCGAGGATCTGCTCGATCTGGAGGAGCTGATCCATCACCCGGGGATGACCGAGGCCGGAACCCGCGTCGGCCGCGTCGCCGGTGAGCGGCAGGACGAGCGCCTGCGCATCGGCGTGGACGACATCGAGACGATCGGCGGCGATCTGATCATCGTCGCCGATCGGTACAGCACTGCTCCCCAGCTTGTCGAGGCCAGCCGCCCGGCGCGCGTCATTCGTCCGGTGGCAGCGCCGGAGGAGCCGGCAACTCGCCGCCAGGAACGGCACGCGCGCGGCGCCTGAGCATCCGGCCTCTGGCCGGCGCGTGATGTGCGATGATCGGAGCGGCGTTCGGCAGCCAGTACACCACGCACCGGGCATTCCAGACACTCCAGATTCGCCTTTATACTCGCATCGCGGCTGCCTCGCTCGTTCGCCGAAGGACTCCGCCATGTGGAACGGGAAGACGGTCTCGGTCATCCTGATGACGTACAACGAGCGCGACTCGATCCGGGCGACTATCGAGGGCTTTTTCGCCACCGGCGTCGTCGATGAGGTGCTCGTCGTCAACAACAACGCCGCGCCCGGCACCGCCGAAGAGGTCGCGCTGACCCCCGCCCGGCAGATCTTCGAATCGCGGCAGGGCTACGGGTGGGCCTCCCGGCGCGGCTTGCAGGAGGCGGCGGGGGATCTGCTGGTCCTCGCCGAGCCGGATGGCACCTTCCTCCCCGCCGACATCGTCAAGCTCCTCGCTTACAGCGCCGACTGCGACGCCGTCTTCGGCACCCGCACCACCCGCGAACTGATCTGGAGCGGCGCCAACATGGGCGCCTTCCTGAAGTGGGGCAACTGGGCGGTCGCCAAGATGGTCGAGGTCCTCTTCAACACCAGCCACCTGAGCGACGTCGGCTGCACCTACCGCCTCCTGACCCGCCCGCTCGCCGAGCAGCTCAGCCCGCGGTTCGCGGTCGGCGATTCACACTTCGGGCCGGAGCTGATGCTGCGCGTGATCACCTCGGGGGCGCGCTTCGTCGAGGTACCGGTCAACTACCTCCCGCGCGTCGGCCACTCAGCCGTAACGGGGGATATGCGCAAGGCGGTCCTCCTCGGCCTGCAGATGATCGTCTTCATTCTCCGCTTCCGCGTGGCCACGCTCGGGCACACCAGAAAGCCGCGCGCGCTCTCCAGCCCGGATGGCCCCGGCACCGCCATCCCGCGAGCCCTCAGTTGATGTCCTCCGTGCAGAACCCTGCCGATCAGACCGATTTCGACGCCATCGCCGAGGTCTACGATGGCGTCTTCGCCCCGCACATCCGCGAGCACTACCTCCACCGCAGGGCCGACCATCTCCTGCGCAATGCCCCCGGCCAGCGGGCGCTCGACGTCGGCGCGGGGACCGGCATCCTCGCGGAGCGGCTGACGCACCGCGGGCTCTCCGTCGTCGCTCTCGACCCCTACCCGCAGATGCTCGAGCAGTTGCAGCAGCGGCAGCCCGCCGTCGAAACCGTCGTCGCCCACGGGCAGGAGATCCCCTTCCCCAACGACACGTTCGACCTGACCTACAGCGTGGCGGTCATGCACCACATCGCCGACTCCGCCCGCGTCCGCCAGACGATCGCGGAGATGGTGCGGGTGACGCGCCCGGGAGGCCGCATCGTCATCTGGGATCACAACCCACTCAACCCCTACTGGCCGATCATCATGCGCCGCGTGCCGCAGGACAACGGAACCGAGCGTCTGATCCCGATGGGCGAGCTGCTCGGCGGCCTGACCGCCGCCGGCGCGGAGATTCTGCGGGCGGAGCACCGTAGCCTGATGCCCGATTTCGTTCCGGAGCGCCTCATGCCGCTCGCGCGCGCGGTCGAGCGGATGGTGGAGACGACGCCGGGCGCGCGGCGCTTCTGCGCGCACAACGTGGTCGTCGCTCGCAAGCCGTGACCGGCGCGTCTGGCAGGCCCGAAGGCGCGGCCGCGCCATTGCCCCGAACCCGGCCATCCCGGTCCGCCGATGCGGCCGCGCTGACCATGCTGGCGCTCCTCGTCGGCATCGTCGCCTGGAACCGGCTCGCCTTCGATGTCTGGCTGACCCGCCTCGATCTCTTCACCTTCTTCCTCCCCTGGTACGCGCTGCTGGGGGAGCGGCTGCGCGACCTCGCCATTCCCGGCTGGAACTCGCACCTCTTCAGCGGCGCCCCCCTCGCGGGCGACCCCGAGTCGGGCTGGATGTACCTGCCGGCCATGCTCCTCTTCACCGTCATCCCCTCCGCGATCGCCGCGTTCAAGGGGATGGTCGTGACGCAACTCACGGTCGCCGCCCTCTCGACCTACGCCCTAGCGCGGGCGCTCGGGATGGGCGCCTTTGCGAGCCTCGTCGCCGCCGTCGTCTACCTGACTGGCCCCTTCCTCACCTGGAACACGAACTGCTGCCTCGTCTTCGTGCAGTTCGCCACCTGGCTCCCCCTCGCCCTGCTCGGCGTCGAGCTGGCCCTGCGCGCCCCGCGCTGGCGCGACCGCCTCGTCCCCTGGGGCCTGGGCGGGCTCGGAGTGAGCCAGATGCTCGGCGGCTGGATCGGCGAGGGGTGGCTCTACGCCATCCTCATCCCCGCCGCCTACATCGGCTACCGGGCGCTGCTTTCACCGCCGGAGGTTTTCTCGAGCGACCCCGCTCCCGGCGTTGTCCCTCACCCCCAACCCCTCTCCCAGCGCTCTGGGAGAGGGGAGCGCGTTCGCGAGAGTCGATGGTGGAAGCGTCTCCCCTCTCCCACCGGAGTGGGCCGGGTACCCTTTGGGTGGCGGTTGGGGGTGAGGGACGACGCCGGGCGACAACTCCTTTACATCTCCGGAAACCCAATCACCACCCCCCTCCTCGTTGGCGCCGCCACCGGGATCGCCATCCTCGGGCTGGGGCTCGCCCTCGGCGCGGCCGGGCTCCTCCCCCGGCTCGCCGTCAACCCGGAGACGAACCTCGCCGGAGGCGACTACGCCAAGCTCGGTCACGCCGGCGTCCTCAACCCGCCCTGGCAGCTCGATTACCTCCTGCGGCAGACGCTCGGCGCCGGTTCCGGCTACCACTTCCGCGCGGCATCATTCGGCGGGGTGGCGGCCGTCCTCTCCCTCCTGGCGATTCCGCTCGCGGGGCGGCGATTCGCCGCCCCCTTCTTCCTGGCGCTCACCCTCGTCGCCATGATCCTGACGCTGGAGACGACGCCCCTCCACCTCCTCTTCTACCTGATCCCCCGCTACCGCGAGTTCCACGACCACGACGCCTGGCGCACCATCGCCTTCGTCGCCATCGGCCCCGCGGTCCTGAGCGGCGCCGCCATCGAGGCGCTCCCCCGCTGGCGCGGTCGCTGGCGCCTCCTCCCGGTCGTCGCCGTGCCGCTCGTCCTGATGGCGATCGTCACGGTCACCATCTCCCACGCCCAGACCTTCCTCGGCTGGTCGCCCCTGATTGCCGCGGCCATCGCCACCGCGCTCATCGCCCTCACCCTCGTCATCCCGCGCATCCCCCGGCCCGGCAGCCTCGCCGATGCCGTCGCCCGCGCCGTCCCGCCCCTCCTCCTCGTCGTCGCCTTCGTGCTGCCGACCGGGCTGGAGTTGACCGGCTCCTGGCTCGGCTGGCCGCACAGCGCGCTCTGGGACGAGCGCTGGCGCAAGGACCCGGCCACGACCGCCGCCCTCGAGGCGAACATGCGGCGCGACGACCCAGGCGGCGCGGGCGAGTTGCTGCAACGGGCCTACGCCTCCGAAGGTCCGTTTCGCTATGTCGGCTACGGGGGAGTCGGCTATCCCGGCGATGAGCAGCGCCGGGAGAACTACATGGCGCGCCGTTTCGATCCGGCCATCACCGCCCTCCTCGTCAACGGGCGGCCGATGCTGCTCGGGCTGGAGGAGATTCAGGGCTACGACCCGCTGCAGCTCTCACGCTATGTCGAGTTCATGGATGCGCTCAATGGCGCGACCCAGGACTACCACACCGCCTACCTCCTCCCCTCCGGCGCCGGCTCGCCCCTCCTCGATCTCCTCGATCTCCGCTATGTGCTGGTCGACGCCACCTTGCCGACCGACCGGGAGGATATACGGGCGCTGGCCGCCGGCCGCCACGAGGTCTTCCGCACACCGGAGGTGATCGTCTACGAGCGGGATATCCCGCCGCGCCGCGCCTGGATCGTCCACGATGCCCGCCAGGTGACGCGCGGGGAAGCTCTCCCCCTCCTCACCAGCGGCGCGGTCGATCCCTTCCGCACGGCGCTGGTCGAGGGGCCGCTGCCGGAGTTGGGGCGGCCGGCGGCGAATGCCGAGGGCTCGGCCGAGATCGTCGCGCATCACCCCGGCGCGCTCACCATCGCCACGCACAGCGGCGCGCCCGGAATGCTCGTCGTCAGTGAGATCGTCTCTAACGGCTGGCAGGCGACGGTCGACGGCCAGCCCACCCCCATCCTGCCCGCCGACCACGCCCTGCAGGCGATCCCCCTCCCCGCCGGCGAACACGTCGTCGAACTGCGCTATGCGCCGGCATCGCTGCGGATCGGGCTCCTCATCAGTGGGATCGCGGCGCTGGCGGTGCTGGCGGTCTTCATTGCAGCGGCGTGGCGCCGACGCTCGCGGGGTGAATACCCGGCGCAGGCTCCTTCAGGGGCAAATTGGCGAAATTGATCGCCACACCCCCTTGACAACCGCGCACAACTTGCTAGGATGAGGCCCTGTTCGATCTCGCTGGATTTCGGTCCAGTCAAAATGAGACGAACGGACGAACGCCGACGGGGACCGCGCGCAAGCGCGATACTTGTCGGCGTTCGGCTTGTGTCACGATGGCGATGACTCCTCGTTGTCGTCCCGCGGTTCGACAGGCGAAAGGAGACTCCGTCATGCAGCTGAGGCTACTCGTCGCGATCGCCGCTTTCGCAGCCCTGACTCTGGCGTCGCCCGCCCCTGCCGTCCTGGCGCAATCGTCGCCCACCTCCCGCCCGGCCGAGCTGCGCACCGGCACCTGTGCCGCGCCCGGCGACCTGGTGATGGCCCTGGCGAACCTCGTCGTCAGCTATGGCGATCCGCAGGGGCAGACGACCGCGACCCCGGTCGAGGAGTCAGGCACCATCGTCCCCTACACCATCGCCGACCTCCTCGCCGTCAATCACATCGTGACCGTCCTCGAGTCGGCCGAGGCGGCGGAGACGATGGTTGCCTGCGGCGAGATCGGCGGCACCCGCAACCCGGACGGCACCCTCGCCTCCGGTATGCGGAGCGTCAATGGCTCCGGGCTCTCCGGCATCGTCTACTTCACGCCGAACCTCGACTTCGAGAACACCCTCGTCACCATCCTCCTCGTCAACGACGGCAGCGCGGTGGAATCCGTCGAAACCGAGGCCGCCCCAATCATCACCGCCCACTGATCACTCCGACTGCCACGCGGTCCCGCCAGCACGTCGCGTGACCGCCAGCCGGTCACAGCGTACGGCTGCTCACGTTCCTTTCGACAAGCTAACGACGTTAGCCTATAGTGGAGCTAACGTCGTTAGCTTGATCGCGATGGCGGATAAGGGAATGGTGCAAGCTCTTGCGCGCGCCTCATGGCGCGCGACGCGGACCAGACCGTCCCGATCCGCAAGCGCGCGATCATCGTCAGGGATACACCTTTGTTTCGCGCGTCCGCTCTTGGCAGACCATTCCCCACTCGGCCCCTTTATGGCGCGCTGGCCGTGCTCCTCGGCGGCGGGATCGCCTCCCTGATGGTCTGGCAGGGGATCGATGGCAAATATGTGCTGGCGTTCGCGCTGGCGCCGGATATCGCGCTGCTCATCGGCATCGCGCCGGGTCTGGCTCGGGGCCAACTCCATCCCCGCGCGGTACCCATCTACAACGTACTCCATACCTTCGTGGGCCCGCTGCTGCTCGCTGTCGCCGCCCTGCTCGGGCTGGGCCTCCCCTGGCTGGCGGGTGCGCTCGCCTGGGGAGCCCATATCGCCGTTGACCGTTGCCTCGGCTTCGGGTTCCGCACGCGCGCGGGCTTCATCCGTGAGTGAAGCACCGGCCGTCAGCACGGCGCGGACACGGAGAAGCCGAGCGAGCGCCATCCTGGCCGCGGCACGCCAGATTCTGGACCAGGGCGGGCGAGAAGGGCTGACCATGCGCCGTCTCGCGGCGGCGGTTGGGATCCGCGCTCCCTCGCTGTACAAGCACTTCCCGGACAAGACTGCTGTCGAGGTCGCGCTCATCGAGACCGGCTTCGCGGAAGCGGCCTCCGCCTTCACGGAAGCATTTGCAGTGCAAGGGGCATCGCTCTCGATCTTCATGACCACGTACCGGCGCATCGCCCGGGCGCACCCACATCTCTATCGGCTCATGACCGAAGGCGAACTGCCGCGAGAGCGGATGCACGGCGGGATCGAGGAGCGCGCTGCCGCGCCGCTCCATGCGGTGACCCACGATCCGGATCTGGCGCGTGCGGCATTCGCCTTTGCACATGGTATGACGATCCTCGAACTGGATAACCGATTTCCCGCGGACGCGGACCTCGACGCAGCCTGGGCACAGGGGATTGCCGCGCTCGGCGCAGCCGCCCGGCCGCACCGTGGAATGATTGCCGAAGAGGCCTCTTGCGTCGAATGTTATACGAAATCCGGGTCATGACTGTCGGCTTGCCACGGCTCACCCTCACCCCCAGCCGCCACCCTCTGGGTGGCGGCGGGGGGTGAGGGTGAGCACGGCGAAGTAGCGGTGCTCATCCGGAATCCGTATTACTCCTGGCGTCTCCTGGGAACGGAACGGAGTGCCAAGCGCGATGATGCGCTCGTCCACGAGATGGACCATCTCCTGGGGCGACGCGACGACGATGCCTTCCGGAACCTCGTGGACCAGCACGCGCCGAACTGCCGTCTCCACCGAGATCTGCTGCATCAGATGCCCTCCGCCGCAAGAACTGGACGAACTGGCGAAATGTCGGCAGCATCGTCGCGCTTTGCTGGCTCGAAATGAACTCCCCGGGGTCAGGGCAGGAGGTCGCGGGCGGCGATGGCCGCGGCGGCGGTGCGCGAGGTGACGCCGAGCTTGCCGATGATGGCCGAGACATGACTCGAGGCCGTGCGGGCGCTGATGTACAGCTCGTCGGCGATCTCCTTGTCCGACCGCCCGGCGACCAGCAAGCGCAAGACCTGCCACTCGCGCGGCGTCAGCCGGAGATTGGCAGCGATCGCGGGTGAGGCGCCGCGGGGCGTGGCGCGACTGGGGCGCCAATCGTCAGTCAGCACCGCTCTCGCCTCGGCGACGGCATCCTCCAGCCGGAGCGCGCGGCCGCCGGCCCAGGCGGCGGCGAATGCCGCTTCGCCGACCTCGTCCCGCGCGCGTGCCGTGAGGCGATCGAGCTCCGCCTGGATGGCCGGCTTGAGCTGCACCTCCTCCTCGTCCCGCTGGGCAGCCGCGGCGCCGAAGAGCCGCGCGGCGAGCAGCGGCTCGCCGCCAGCGGCGGCGAGACCGGCCGCCCCGCCCACACTGCGCCCCATCCGCAGGCGGTCGTTGCCCGCCTCGGCCAGGGCGAGCCCCTCGCGGTAGGCGGCCCGCGACGGCGCAAGGCGCCCGCGCTGCAATTCCGCCCAGCCGAGGGAGATCAGGGCGTCGGCTAGCTTGTTCTTGCCAGGGAGCTGGCGCAACGTCTCCACGGCGGCCGTGTGATAGGTGACCGACCGGTCGAGTTCCCCACGCGCCCGCAGCGTGTGGCCCAGCAGCGTCAGCGTCTCTCCCGCCCAGAAGATCCGGCCATGGCGCTCGTAAACGGGCAGCGCGGCCGCCAGCAACTCCTCGGCGCGGCCGAGCTTGCCGGAGTCGAGCGCGGCGTTGCCGAGGTTGCCGAGCACCTCCGCCGCGCCGAGCTCGTCGCCCAACGCCTCCCGAATCGCGTACGCCCGGGTGAGCGCCGCCTCGATGCAGGGAAAGTCGTACTGCCACTGCGCGACCACCCCGATGGCGTTCAATGCCGTCGCCAGCGATGCCGGCGACCGCTCCGCGCCGGGGAGGGCGACGGCCATCTCCAGCCAGGTGCGCCCTTCGCGGATGAAGCTCGGCAACGTCCAGAAGAGGCAGAGCGCGCCGGCAAGGCGGGCGGCGCGCTCGCCGTCGCCCTGCTCCCGCAGGTAGGTGAGCGCCGCGCGCACGTTCGGCATCTCGCTCACCAGTCGCGCGGCCCACGCTTCCCACTCCGCCCCTTCCAGCTCCCGCTCCGCCCGCTCGGCCAGCGCCAGGACGTACGCGGCGTGCGCCTCGCGCGCCTCCCGCTCCTCCCCGTTCGCCGCCAGCTCCTCCAGGCCAAATTCGCGCACCGTCTCCAGCAGCGCGAACCGAGGCTCCCCGTCGGATGCCGCGATCCGGCGCAGCAGGCTCTGGTCGAGGAGGGTAATCATGGCAGCAAAAAGCGCTGCCTCGTTCCGCGCGGAGCCTCGATTGCCGATCGCCTCGGCCGCCTCGAGCGAAAAGCCGCCGACGAAGATCGCCAGCCGGCGAAAGAGCGCCCGTTCGTCCGGGGAGAGGAAGTCGTAGCTCCAGGCGATCGCCTGCCGCATGGTGCGCAGGCGAGGGGGCGCATCCACCGGCCCGTCGCTCAGATACGGCAGCATCCGCTCGAACCGCGCGCACAGCTCGCCGGGCGACAGCATGGGGGTGCGGGCCGCGGCCAGCTCGATTGCCAGCGGCAATCCGTCAAGCCGGCGGCAGATCTCCGCGATCGCCTCCTGATTCTCGGCGGTGATGGCGAACCGCGGGTCGCTCGCTTGGGCGCGCGCGACGAAGAGCCGCACCGCCGCGGTCCGCGCGACGGCCTGCTGCGGCACGGGCGCGCCATCCCGGCGGTTTGCGGGACGCCCCTCTGCCCGCTCGGCCTCCGGCAGCGCCAACGGCGAGACCGGAAAGCGCTGCTCGCCACCGACATGGAGCATGGCGCGGCTCGTGACCAGCATGACCAGATGCGGGCAGGCGGCCAGGAGCGCGGCCAGGTCGGGAGCGGCGGCGCGCACCTGCTCGCAGTTGTCGAGGATGAGGAGGAAGCGCCGCCAGCTCAGCGCGTCGACGAGGCGGTCGCGCGGGCCGACCACGTCGGCATCCTGCAGGCCGAGCTCCCGCGCGATCGCCGGCAGGACGAGCGCTGGATCGGCAATGGGAGCAAGGGGCACAAAGGCGACTCCGTCGGGGAATGCCGGCGCCACCTCTTCGGCGATCTGCAGGGCCAGCCGCGTCTTGCCGACGCCGCCCGGCCCCGTCAGCGTCAGGAGCCGGACGCCGTCATCGAGCAGGATGCCCCGCGCCGCGGCGATGTCGGCTTCCCGACCGATCAACGACGTCAGCGGCGTTGGCAGCCCCGTGCCAATCCCCAGCTCGAGGAGATCCAGGGTAGGCCGGTCGCGCGGGATCGCCCGCAGTTGCGCCCATGCCAGATTCGCGAAGGGGGCAGGTGATGACACGGCAGCGTCCGATACGACAGCCAAACGGAGATGACGGAATCTGCACAACGCCGCCAGTATAGAGAGGACCTGCCGCCTGCTGACGACTCCCTTTGTCGTCCCTGCTATCCAGCGGCGCGCACCGCCAGATACCGCGCGAACGCCTCGTCCCACGCGGCGGTCTCGGCTGGCTCGTAGGTCCGGATCGGGAAGGACGCCCGCACCAGCGCCCGCCCCTCGGCGAGATTGGCGATCTCCCCGCGCGCGATGAACTGCGCCAGCAGGTTGCCGATCGCCGTCGCCTCGGTCGGCCCCGCCCAGACCGGCCGGCCGATGGCGTTGGCCGTGAACTGCTGCAAGACCGTGTTGTTCGTGCCTCCGCCGACGACGTGCAGCCCCGCGAAGCGGCGGCCAGAGAGCCGCTCGGTCCGCTCCAGCACGAGGCGATAGGCGCAGGCGAGTCCCTCCAGCACGACGCGCATGATCTCCCCTGGCGTCTCCGGCACGCGCTGCCCCGTCTCCCGGCAGAAGGCGGCGACCTCGGCCGGCATGTCGGGCGGGTTGAGAAAGCGGGGAGCGTCCGGGTCGATGACGGCCAGGAAGGGGGGCGCGGCGAGCGTGGCCTCGGCCATCGCCTCGTAGCCGGGCCAGCGCCCCTCCCGCGCCCAGATGCGCCGGCACCCCTCGACCAACCAGAGCCCCATGATGTTGCGGAGAAGACGATAGGTGCCCGCGAGCCCGCCTTCGTTCGTGAAGTTCCAGGCGAGCGCCTGCCCGTCGACGATCGGCCGCGGCAGCTCGGTCCCCAGCAGCGACCAGGTCCCGCTGCTGAGGTAGGCGAACTCCCCCTCGGCCGGCGTCGCCGCCACCGCCGAGGCGGTGTCGTGGCTGCCAACGACCATCACCCGGACCGGTCCGCCGCCCGTCTCGGCGGCGATTCCCGGCAGCAGATCTCCGCCCACGCTGGCCGGCGGCACGATCGGCGTCAGCAGCGCGTCCGGCAGGTCGAGCCGGCGCAGCAACTCCCGGTCCCAGTCGCCGCTCTCGATCGCCAGGAATTGCGTCGTCGTCGCGTTGGTGTATTCGCTCGTCCGCTCGCCGGTCAGGAGATACCGCAGGAGGTCCGGGATCATCAGGAGCGTCTCCGCCCGCTCCAGCGCGGTCGATCCGGCCCGACGCATGGCGAAGAGCTGGTAGAGGGTGTTGACCGGCATGAACTGGCAGCCGGTCCGGCGGAAGATCTCCTCGCGCGGCACGATGCGCAGCACCTCGGCCATCGCGCCGAGGCTCCCCTCGTCACGATAGTGATACGGGTTCCCGGCCAGCTCGCCGTGGCGGTCGAGCAGCCCGAAATCGCACCCCCAGGTATCGATGGCCAGGCTCTCCGGCGCGCCGAGCCCCGCTTGCCGCCCCGCCCGAATCCCCGCGATCGTCTCGTGCAGCAGCCGCAGGATGTCCCAGTGCAGCCGCCCGGCGACGCGCACCGGATCGTTGGGGAAGCGGTGCACCTCGCGCGTCACCAGCCGCTCGCCGTCGAGCCGGCCGGCGATCACCTTCCCGCCGCTCGCGCCCAGGTCGATCGCCAGGGCCGTCATCGCCATCCTCCCCTTCCGATTCTCCGCAGCATCCCGGTCATGATGCCGGTGGCCGGGAGGGACGGCAACTCGGCGCTACGAATGCGACTTTCGTCGCACCACAGCGTGCGACGAAGGCCGGTTCTCGGCGCCGGCGCGCGGCCCTATGATCGAGACTGGCTCGGGGCGATCGATGCCGAGCCCGCACGCGGGGAATATCACCCACCTCACCCGCGTCTTGCAGGACAGAGATCGCCGTGGTCGATCTCGACGCGCCACCCGGCGACAGGACGAAGGAGGTCCAGACCCATGCGACTCCTGCTCACGCTCATCATGACCGCGCTGACGTTCGCGCTCCCGCTGGCGGGGCACGACGTTGCGGCGCAAGCGAACAGCGCTCTCGCCGTCAAGCAGGATCCCAAATACGGGGCGATCCTGACCAACGCCGAGGGGAAAACCCTCTATCTCTTCACGAAGGACACCACGGCCGGCCAGAGCGCCTGCACCGATCAGTGCGCAACAAACTGGCCGCCGCTCGCGGCAACCGACGGCATGACGCTGCCAGCAGGCGTCCCCGGCAAGCTCGGCGCGATCGATCGCACCGACGGCAGCAAGCAGGCGACCTACAACGATATCCCCCTCTACACCTTCGCCCAGGATGACGAGGCGGGCGACGTCTATGGCGAGGGCGCCGGCAGCGTCTGGTTCGTCGTCCATCCGGGCGCCGCGCTCGGGCCCTATCCGGCCGCGCCGGGCGAGGGAACGCCCGTCCCCGCCTCGACGCTAAGCATCGGCTTCAAGGCGAAGCTCGGCCCCTACCTGACCGATGACAAGGGAAAGACGGTCTACCTCTTCGAGAAGGACACGGAGGCGGGCAAGAGCGCCTGCAGCGGCGACTGCGCGGCGATGTGGCCGCCCGTCCCCGCTGGCGAGACGATGACGCTCCCCGCCGGCATCCAGGGGACGCTCGGCGCGATCACGCGCGACGACGGCAGCAAGCAGCTCACCTACAACGACATCCCCCTCTACTACTACGCCAAGGACGACGAGGCAGGCGACACCTACGGCCAGGAGGTCGGCGACGTCTGGTACGTCGCGACCCCGGGCCTGCATCTCGGCGACGAGCCGCACGAGAGCGAAGCGGAGGCAACGCCGGCCTCTTGATCCCCTCATTTCCCCTCCTTTCTCCCGCCACCGGGGCGCTCTTGGGCGCCCCGGTGGTGTTTTCCCCACGGAGGTTCCTCTCCAATAAAGCGTTGTGCGGACGTGGTGTCATCCTGAGCGAAGCGAAGGATCTCGACTTCCCGGACCAGCGCGGCCCCGGTGTCGAGAGGCGTCGTTCCTCAGCATGACACGTTTGGCGCACGCCGCTGTAGGAAAGGGGGTAGGGGGTGAGGAGCGCGCCGCCAACCGGGCCGTTCCCTGAAGGCGCATCTCGTCCCAAGTCCTTCCGCTCCGACTTTGGTCCCACTCGCGGCCCGGACCAATTCCGGATCGCGATTGCCGACGCAGGTCCGTTCCCCACACCCCGCGCGCCGGGCAGAATCGGGGCAGATTCGGCGAGGCCGGATCGATTCGCCGAGATGGGAGCAGGCGCACCTCGAATGCTTCCAGGAGAGGGACACGATGGAGAGCGAGAAGACGTTGACCGGCGAGGAGCAGCAGGCGCTGACGCGGCGAGGCTTCGCGCGGCTGGCGCTCGCCGGCCTGCTCGCCAGCGGCCTCGGGATCTCGACGCTCACCAGAGCGGCGGCGCGCGAGCTCGAGCCGGGCGACGACCATGGCAGCGGCGGGCATGGCGCCGACGATCCGCCGGGTGACGACCATGGCAGCGGCGGCCACGGCGCGGACGATCCGTTTGGCGACGATCATGGCAGTGGCGGAGGCGGGGCCGACGACGGCCCCGCGGACGACCATGGCCGGCATCGCGGGCGCGGCCGAGGGCGTGGCCGTGGCCGGGGACGTGGCCGGGGCCGTCACTCCTGACCTCGCTGCACCAGACGAGGCGGCAATCTGAGGACGGTCCTGGCAGCGCCACGGCCGTCTTTCAGCGCGTCCGCATCTCCTCCAGCGCCGCCTCGTTCAGCTCGATCCCCAGCCCCGGCGTATCGGGGACGCGCACCATCCCATCCGGCTCGATCGTCAACGGCCGCGCCAGGAGCCGGTCGCGCCCCTCGTGCGTGAAGGCGGGCGGGTCGTAGGGGACCTCGAACCAGCTCCCGTTCGGGATCGACGCGGCGAGGTGCAGGTTCGCCAGGAGCGCGATCCCGTTCGACCAGGTGTGCGGCACGAAGGGGAGGCCGAACGCCTCCGCCGTCGCCGCGATCTTGCGGCAGCCCCAGATCCCCTCGCTGAAGGCCGCGTCCGCCTGGATGATGTCGTAGCAGCGCCGCTCGATGAGGATCGTGAACTCCTCGATGCGCAGGTTCAACTCGCCGCCGGCGATCGGCAGCCGCGCCATGCGCGTCAGCTCGGCCAGCTCGCGAAACTGCCGACGCGGCAGCGGCTCCTCCAGCCACGCCACCCCCAGCTCCGCCAGGGCGTCGGCGACGTAGAGCGCGGTCTTCATATCCCAGACGGCGATCCGCACCGAGCCAGGCATGGCGTGCCCCTGGTTGGCGTCGACCATGATCGTCAGCTCGGGGAAGGCGTCGCGCACCGCGCGCGCGATGGCGATATCCTCCTGCACCCGGTCGCCGCGGAAGCGCAGCTTCACGGCCCGGTAGCCCTCCGCCATCAGCCCGGCGATGTCGCCGATGCGCGTCTCCGCGTCGCGCCGCTCGCCGAGGCTGGCGTAGGCGGGGAGGGTGTCGGTGTAGCCGCCGATCAGCTTGGAGACCGGCTGCCCGAGCGCCTTGCCGATGAGATCCCAGATCGCCATCTCGACGCACCAGGGCCAGGCGTACTCGTTGGCGACCGGCCGCGTCAGCCGCGAGATCTCCTCGATCCGCAGCGGGTCGAGCCCCGGCAGCAGGCGGTTGAACTGCTCCTCGATCAGCATCGCCCCGGCCGGGCCGGAGCAGGGACCCGCGCCGATCCCGACCAGCCCATCCTCCGTCTCGACGCGGACCAGGATGGTGGCGATCGCGCGCTGCACGACGCCGGTGTTCCAGGTCGGCCGGAACTCGGTCCCGAGGGGCACGTTCAGATACTCGGCGGACACGCGGCGAATCTTCATCGGCTCCATCCCATCTCGATCGTCGCCGGGCCATCGACGACCACGTCGCCGCCCTCATTTGGCAGCGCCTCGCCGCCGGTGTGCAACTCGACATCGCCACGGAACGGCACGCGCACCCGGTACGGGCGCGGTGGCCCGGCGATGCGCAGTCGCCACTGCCCGCCCTCGCCCGGCGCGAAGTCGATCGCCGTCCCGTCGGGCATCTGCAGCGACGAGGCCTCGGGCGTCTCCCCGAGAAAGAGGCGGATCTCCAGCGCCTCGGCCTCCCCCTCGATCGCGAGCGGCACCGCCGCGCCGCTCTTCGCGTAAAGGGGGAGCTTCTCGATCGGGGCCGGCACCCGCGTCACGAGCGGCCCGGTGTAGCGCTCCCCGGTGTCGACGTCGACCCACTCCCCCGGCGGGAACCAGACCTGCCGCTGCTTCCCCCAGGAGTAGACCGGCGCCGCCAGCAGGGCCGGCCCGTAGAGGTACTGGTACTGCACCCAGTCCTCGTGCGCCGCATCGTGCTCGGGGTAGAGGAGCGGCATCGCCCGCATGATCGGCAGCCCCGTCTCCCGCGCCGCGCGCGCCGCCGCCAGGCTGTAGGGGACGAGCTGGTCGTGCAGCCGCGCGTAGCGCCGGTAGATGTCGAGCGTTTGCGGCGAGAAGGCCCACGGTTCGCGCGGGCCGAGGCCGTGCGCCTCCATCACCGGCGAGACGGCCCCGAACTCGGCCCAGCGGGAGAAGACCTCGTCGTCGGGCGGGTTGAAGTAGCCGCCGACGTCGCTCCCCCAGTAGGGGAAGCCGCTCCAGCCGGCCGACTGCCCGGCGACGATGGCGCTCGGCAGCCCGCCCCAGGGGCTGAAGTCGGCGCTCTGGTCGCCCGCCCAGATGCCGGGGTAGCGCTGCGAGCCGGCCCAGGCCGAGCGCGCCAGGAGCGCGCCGTCGAACTCCTTCGCCACCTCCCAGGTCGCCGCGTTGTAGAGGACCGGCAGCAGGTTGTGCATCTCGGCCCCGGTCTTGCCGTTGGCGAAGCGGGCATCCTCCGGCACCTGCTCGCCGAAGTCGGTCTTGAAGCCGCGCACCCCCATTCCCATCAGGCGGCGGATCCCCGCCTGCCACCAGGCGACCGCCTCCGGGTTGGAGAAGTCGATCGTCGTCCCCTCCCAGCCCGGCTCGTTGCCGAGGCGGTGGAGATAGGGCTGTCCTTCGGCATCCGTGATGAGAAAGCCGCGCCGCGCCGCCTCGTCGTACGCCGCGCTGCCGGCCGTCATCGAGGGGCTGAACCAGAGGACCAGCTCAACGCCGGCCTCGCGCAGCGCCCGGATCATCCCCTCCGGATCGGGGTACTTGGCCCGGTCGAAGGCGAAATCGTGCCCCTCCTTCTCCCAGGTGGCGTCGATCAGCTTTACGCCGCAGGGGATGCCATGCTCCCGCTGCCGGGCGATATCCTCCAGCACCGTCTGCTGGTCCTCGACCCGCCAGTCGCGCGACTTCCAGGGGCGGAAGAACCAGGCGGGCGGGATCGGCGGACGGCCGACCCACGCCGTGTAGCGACTAACGACGTCGGCCGGTGTCGGCCCCGGGATCAGCCAGACCGCGAGCGCGTCCCCCTCGACCGTCAGCGTCGTGACGTCGGGAGTGGTCGGGTGAGCGAGCGCGGCGAAGACACGGCGGCTGGTATCGACGGCGAGGCCATAGCCGCGGCTGGAGGCGACAAACGGGACCGGCTTGTAGGTGTTGAGGCCGCTCGCGCCGTTCTTGACCCAGAGCTCGACCATCTCTCCCCGCTGGTCGAGCTTGTTGAAGCGCTCGCCCAGCCCGTAGAAGCGCTCCTCCGGCGCCGCCGCGAAGGCGATGGCGACCGCATCCGCGCCCGGGGCCGCGAGGCTGATGCGCAGGCCGACCGCCGGATCGGCGTCGATGATGACCGTGGCGCGCGGCGCGTTCCAGGCCAGCTCCAGCCGGTCCTCCCCCCGCGTCGCGCCATCCGGCTGGTCGAGGGCATGCCAGATGCCGTCGATGCGTGCCGCCAGCGGCGCGACGGGGTAGCTCTGCCCATCCGCCAAGCGGACGAGCGTGCTCCCCTCGGCGTCCCGCAGGGCGGCTGCCAGCGCCTCGCCGTCGAGCGCGGCGCTCCAGCCCGCATCGCTCGCCTCGTAGATGATCGTCTCCCCCGCGCTGCTCCAGCTCACGAATCGCTATCCCTTCACCGCTCCGGCGGCCAGACCCTGCGTCAGGCGCCGCTGCACGAAAAAGAAGATCACCACGATCGGCATCGTGGTGATGACCGCCCCCGCCATCAGCAGCCCCCAGTCGGTCGTGAACTCGCCGATCAGCGATTGCAGCCCGACGGGGAGGGTGCGCCGGTCGGCGCTGGAGATGAACGTGTTGGCGTAGAGGAACTCGTTCCAGCTCAGGATGAAGCTGAAGATGCCGGTCGCCGCGATGCCCGGCATCGCCACCGGCAGCACGACCGAGCGGAGCGCCCGCAGGCGGGTGGCGCCGTCGACCATCGCCGACTCCTCCAGCTCCTTCGGAATGGTCAGGAAGTAGTTGCGCAGCATCCAGACGCAGAAGGGGAGGGCGAAGCTGGTGTAGACGAGGATCAGCCCCAGCAGCGAGTTGAGGAGGCCGAGGTTGCGGATCAGGATGTAGAGGGGGATGGCGAGGAGGATGGCCGGGAACATCTGCGTGGCCAGGATGCCGAGCAGGATCGCCTTGCCGCCGCGCAACTGGTAGCGGGCGAAGGCGTAGCCGGAGAGGGTGGCGATGGCGAGCGAGATGAGGGTGACCGCCAGTGAGACGACGACGCTGTTGACGAAATAGCGTCCGAAGTTCCCCCGGTTGAAGGCGTCGACGTAGTTCTGCACCGCGAAGGTGCGGGGGATGATCGTCGGCTCGCGCAGGACGACCTCGGCCGGCTCCTTGAGCGAGGTCGAGATCATCCAGAGGAAGGGGGCGATGATGAGGCAGCAGGCCCCGGCGGCCAGCAGGTGCCGGGCAAGCTGCAGGCGGGTGGTCGGCCGCATCAGCCCGCCTCCTCCCGCTCGACCAGGAAGATGTAGATGGCGGCGAAGATGGCCAGAATGCCGAAGAGAACGACCGAGATCGCCGCCGCCATGCCGAAGTCGAAGCGCTGGAAGGCCATCTTGTAGGCCCAGGTGAAGAGGATCTCCGTCGTCCCCAGCGGGCCGCCCTGCGTCATCAGCCAGATGGCGTTGAAGTTGTTGACCGTGTAGACCGTGGTCAGGACCGTCGCCACCGCCAGCGACGGCCGCAGCAGGGGGAGGGTGATATCGCGGAAGCGCTGCCAGGCGCTGGCGCCGTCGATCGCCCCCGCCTCGTAATACTCCGGCGAGATCGTCTGCAAGCCGGCCAGAAGGAGGATCATGACGAAGGGAGTCCCCTTCCAGATGCTCTCGATGATGACCGCCGGCAGCGCCGTGCTCACCTCCCCCAGCCAGGGGCGGTAGCTGTCGATCAGGCCGAGCCGGAAGAGGATCGCGTTGATGATGCCGGAGCTGCCATCGTACATCCAGCGCCAGATCAGCGCCGCCGCTACCGAGGGGACGATGTAGGGGATGAGCGCGATCGAGCGGTAGAGCCCGCGCGCCTTGAGCCGCTCGTTGAGGAGGACCGCCAGCGCCAGCCCGAGGATGATTTGCGCCACGACGTTGGCGACGGTCCAGACCGCCGTGGTGCGCAGCGTGAACCAGAACTTCTCGTCCTGGAAGAGCGAGACGTAGTTCTGCAGCCCGACGAAGCGCGGCTCGGCGACGCTGGTCAGCTTCATCCGCATCAGGCTGATCCGCACCCCATCGAGGAGCGGGTAGAGGATCACCAGCCCGAGCACCGCCAGCGTCGGCAGCAGGAGCGCATAGCCGAAGAGCCGCTCCCGCGCCCCCGCCCCGAACCGAGGCGCCACCCCGGCGCCTCGGCTCGATCGCGTCTGAAGAGACGCCGGGATACCCGCCTCCCGAAGATCAGGTGACGACGATTGCATGATCGAGCCGCCGCGCGGCCTGTAGGGGCGACGCCTGCGTCGCCCGCGTTCCCGACCACCGGGCTGAATGACCGGCGACGCCGTTACCAACCATCGACGTGCCCGACGGGGGGGTGGGCGACGCAGGCGTCACCCCTACCCGGCGCGAGAACGCGGACGCCACGCTCCAACCTCCCGCCTACCCCTGCAGCAGATCGTTCGTCTGCTTGACCGCCGACGAGAGCGCTTCCTCCGGCGTCGCCTGCCCGAGGATGACCGAATCCCAAGCGTCGGCCATGATCGTGTTCTCGATCTCGTCCCAGGTGGGCACCGAGGCGCGGGCGCGCCCGACCGGCGACTGCTCGATGAAGACCTGCAGCAGCGGGTCCTTCTTCGCGTACTCGGAATCGACGATGTCGGCGCGGGCCTGAATCCGGTTGTACGCCTGCAGGATGTTCTCCTGCTCCTTCGCCGTCAGCCACGCGATGAAATCCCAGGCCGCGTCGGTATTCTTCGACGACGCCGGGATGCCGAGGTTGTAGCCGCCGATGACCGTCGCCGCCTCCTTCCCCTTCGGCAGCGGGGCGACGCTGAACTCGAGACCGGGGTTCCCCTCCTTGAAGGCGAAGATCGCCCAGTCGCCCGACATCACCATCGCGGCCCGCTCCTGGATGAAGGGGGCGAAGACCTGATCCCACGACTGGTTGGCGCTCTTGATGTCGTCCGGCACGATCTTGTCGGTCAGGTAGAGGCCGCTGTAGTACGTCCAGGCCTCCAGCCCCGCCTCGCTGCCGAACTCGGCCTGCGTGCCATCCTCGCTGATGAGGGTCGCGCCATTCTGCCAGGCGAAGGGCCAGAACTCGAACGCGCCGAAGCCGCCGCCGCCGAGCATGATGCCGTACTTGTCGCCGGCGGTGAGTTTCTTCCCCTTCTCGACCAGCTCGTCCCAGGTCGCGGGCGGGCTGTCGATGCCGGCATCGGCGAACATCTTCGTGTTGTAGAAGAGGGCGACGTTGTTCGTGTACCAGGGCGCGGCGTACTGCTTGCCGAGGTAGCGCCCGGTTTCGACCGGGCCGGGGAAGAACTGGTCGCTGATCGGGGAGAAGCGGTCGGTGATATCGGTCAGAATCTGCGCCGCACCGAGGGTGGCGTTCCAGGCGCTGTCGACGGAGACGACATCCGGCCCCCCGCCGCCGCGTACCGCCGTGATCAGCTTGTTCAGCATGTCGGGCGGCGCGGTCGACTCGACCGTGACCTCGACTCCCTTCTCGTCCTGATACTGCTTCGCCGCCTTGAAGATCTCGGCGTTCTCGTCGGGGGTGAAGGGGCTGATCACCCAGAAGGTCAGCTTCCCGGCATCCTGCGCCCGGGGCGCGGCGCGCAGCCCGGCCGGATCAATACCGGCCAGGGCGGCCGCGGCGACCACGCCGGAGCCCTGCAGCAGCCGGCGACGGGAAAGAGCACGCGCCTGCCGAGTCATCTCGCACCTCCACTGTTCGTCCGAAAACCCGGGACTCCGCTCAAGATCTGTCGACAATCGACAGGAAGAAGTGTAGCGCCTCGTCAATCCTCGCCGTCACACCTCCCCTCGCCCTCGCGCAACGTGTCTGCTTCACGAAGCGGCGAAAAGAGGCGCGAGATGCGTCCCCGAGCGGAGGGTTCGCCGGGAGCTCCGCTCCCCCCTTCCTTATCGGGCAGCAGGTCGCGCAACTGCTCGGCGCTGTTGAGGATGTTGAACTGCAGGTACATGCTCGCCAGGTCGATGCGCCGCTCCACGAGCGCGCCGAGGATGAGGCGATGATTGTGCCCCCAGTTATCGATATCGGTCTCCAGCGCCTGGATTCGCGGCAGGTAGAGCGCCCAGTACTGCGCGGCGACCCCCGACCAGAGGTGGCAGAGCTTCCGCTGCCGCGCCAGTCCGACGAGCCCCTCATGAAAGCGGAAATCGGCCTCGCCGATGGCAACGAGGTCACGCCTCGCGGCTGCACAGTCCATCGCCTCCGTCGCCGCGCGCAGCGGCGCCAGCTCCTCGGGATCGAGCCGGGGCACGGCCAACTCGACCGCGAAGCACTCGAGGACGTTGCGCACCTCCGCCAACTCGGCAATCGCCCGCCGGCTGAAGACGTCGGCGACGAACGCGCCGCGATTCGGGAAGCGCTCGGCCAGCCCCTCCTGCTCCAGTTGGGCAATCGCCTCGCGCACCGGCGAGCGGCTGACGCGCATGACGCGCCCGATCTCGCTCTCGCTCAACCGTGTCCCCGCTGCCAGCCGCCCATCGAGGATCGCCGTGCGCAGCGCGGGCAGCACCGCGTCGCGAAGGGAGCTAGCGCGAACCGGGGAGAGAGTGTCCATGGCGAGAGATCCTGAAGATTGTCGACAGTTCTCGGGAAGACTGTACGACGAGCGATGTACACAGTCAAAATCGGGAGCGGGAGAATGGCTCTTGGCGAGCAATCTCGGCAACGAGCCCGAGCAATCTGTAGGGGCGACGCCGGCGTCGCCCCTACGGCCAGGAGGCGAAGGGGAAGATTGTTCCATGCCAGTTCCGCCCGAAATACGCCTTCCGTCAGCTTCCTGCCATTCGCTCCCCCTCTCCGGCAGGATCGCATGCGAAGATGCCCTCCCTACGCTGCACGATGTCGCCATGCGGCGCCACGCAAAGGAGATCGCCTTGCCCCCGTTTGACCGCTCGGAGTATCTCGACCGCATCGCCGCCACGAAGCGGCGGATGGAGGCAGCCGGGATCGACCTCCTCCTCGTCAGCGACCCCTGCAACATGAACTACCTCACCGGCTACGACGCCACCTCCTACTACGTGCACCAGATGGTCGCGCTGGCGCTCGACGCCGAGGAGCCACTCTGGATGGGGCGGGCGATGGACGTCGCCTGTGCCCGCTTCACCACCTTTCTCAAGCCAGAGAACATGCTCGGCTACCCCGAGAGCTACATCGGCGTGCCGGAGCGCCACCCGATGGCCTACATGGCGGGGCTCCTCGCCGAGCGGGGGTGGAACCGCGGCCGGGTCGGGGTCGAGATGGACGCCCACTTCTTCACCGCCCGCTGCCAGCAGGAGCTGATGCAAGGGCTGCCGAACGCGCAATTCAGCGACGCCACGCTGCTGGTCAACTGGGTGCGCATCGTCAAGTCGCCGCAAGAGATCGCCTACCTGCGCGAGGCGGGGCAGATCGTCGCGAACGCGATGAACGCGGCGGTGGCGATGATCGAGCCGGGAGTGCGCCAATGCGACGCGGCCGCGGCCTTCTATCAGGCAGCGGTCAGCGGCACCCCGGCGTTCGGTGGCGACATGCCGGAGGGGCCGTGGATGCCCTCCGGCGCGCGGACAGCCGCGCCGCACCTGACCTGGACTGACGAGCCGTACCGCGCCGGCGAGGCAACGAACCTGGAGTTGAACGCCAGCCGCCACCGCTACACAGCGGCGCTGGCGCGGACCGTGGTGCTCGGCGAGCCGCCGGTCGAGATGGCGCGCATGATCCCGGTCGTCGTCGAGGGGATGAACGCGGCGCTGGAGCGGGCCCGCGCCGGCGTCACCTGCGAGGAGGTCGAGGCGGCCTGGCGCACGATTGCCGCCGCCCACGGCGTCGAAAAGGCTTCCCGCATCGGCTACTCGATTGGCATCGGCTACCCCGGCCCGAGCTGGAACGAGCGAACGGCCAGCTTCCAGCCGGGGAACACCACCATCCTCGAGCCGAACATGACCTTCCACATGATCCTCGGCATCTGGATGGCTGACTGGGGCTTCGAGATCAGCGAGACCTTACGCGTCACCAATGAAGGCGCGCCAGAGGTCTTCTCCCACGTCCCGCGCGAGGTGTTCGTGAAGATCTAGACACGGCGCTTCCTCAGAAGAGAAGGTATTTGTGCGATTGCGCAGTCGTAGGGACGACGCCTGCGTCGCCCGGACTGATCCGCCGCGACCGCTGATGATGGCAACGGCGTTGCCAGGAGGTAACGACCCGACCGGGGAGGCGGGCGACGCAGGCGTCGCCTCTACCGCCGAGGTGGCAGGCGGGTTCACATGTGATATGGCATACAGGGCGTAAAAGAATGCTGATGGAGGCCGGAGATGATGCATCGGGCGACCCGGAGAGTGATTCTCGACGCTGGCGCCGGACTTCTCGCCTCGGCATTCATGCGCCCGGCCCACTCCCGCGCTCGGCAGGCAACTGCCCTCACCGGCCAGGTCATCTGGCCGGGTGCTGCCGAGTACGAGGCGACGCGGCTCGATTTCAACGCCCGATTCTCGCGCTACCCGGCGGCGATCGTCGTCTGCACCAAGGTGCGCGACGTGCAGAACGTCGTCCGCTACGCGCGGCAGCAGGCGCTGCCGATCCGCGCCCGCTCCGGCGGCCACAGCTACGAGGCCTACTCGGTCGTCGATGG
>JADYYO010000063.1 GCA_020853615.1 Thermomicrobiales bacterium | reverse complement strand
GGTCGCTGTAGCCGAGGCCGGCCAGCGCCCAGCCGGCGCCGAAATCGAGGTAGCGCCGTCCCGCCTCGTCGATCAGGTAGGGGCCATCGCCAGCGGCGACGACCATCGGGGTGTAGCGGATCTTGAGTGCGTCGGCGACGTAGCGCGCGTCGCGCTCGACCATTGTCTGCGTTGTGGGCGTGGCAGTCATCAGGAACCATCCCTTCGTAGGGGCGACCCCTGGGTCGCCCGCGTTCAAATTCGCGGCGAAACGAGCCCGGCAACGACGTATCCAACAAGCGGCATGCGCGGCGGATGGTCGTGGGCGACCCAGGGGCCGCCCTTACGGCCCGTCCTCACGATGTCTTCCCCAGCACCGGATCGGCCTCGCCTTGCGGGATGCGGCGACCACCCGGCAGGAGCCGGCGGAAGGTGTTGATGGTGATCTCCCGGCCTTGCGTGATCCCCGAGGGCCGCCAGACGAGGACGAGGATGATGGCGATGGCGAGCACGATGTCGGCGAAGCCGCGGACCTCGAAGGGGATGAGGTTGCCGACGACCGAGTTGGCCGTCCGCTCGACGTTGATCCAGTTCTCGACCTGGCGCAGCTCCTCCTGACCGAGGGCCACCAGCACCGCCCCAATCGCCGCCCCGCTGACGCTGCCGGCGCCGCCGATGACGAGCATGGCGACGATGAGGAAGGTCTCGCGCAGGTAAAAGTTGTGCGGGGAGAACTGCTGGATGAAGTGGGCCCAGAGGGCGCCACCGAGTGCGGAGATGGCGGCGCTCAGCGTCCATGCCACCCAGCGCCCCCACGCCGCGTTGATGCCGATGCTGGCGGCGGCATCCTCGTCCTCGCGGGAGGCGCGCAGCTTGAGCCCGATGGTCGATTCCTTGAAGGCGAAGGCGATGACGATGACGATCGCGGCCCCGATTAGCGCCACGTTCAGGTCGGTGTACTTCGGGATGCCGAGCACCGTCCGCGCGCCCCGCGTCAACTCGGCCCACTGTAGGGCGACCCGGTTGACGACAATCAACAGGGCGAAGGTGGCGATGGTGAACGATGCGCCGCGCAGCCGGACGAGCGGCACCCCGATCAGCGCGCCGAAGAGACCGCCGATCGCTACCGCGATGAGGAGGGCGATCAGGAAGGGCTGGTGCTGCTCGTAGAGCCACCAGGTTTTCGGCATGTCGGGCAGCGCCATCCGCTTCTGCGCCGGGGTGAGCGAGAACCAGATCGAGGAGTAGGCGCCGATCGTGACGAAGGCGTACTGGCCGAAGCTGCCGAGGCCGGAGTTTCCCATGAAGATCTGCAGCCCGACGGCCAGCAGCAGGTTGATGAAGAGCACCGTGACGACCCGGTCGAAGACGACATCGGCGCGCCACTGGCTGATGAGCGCGATGATCACCAGCCCGACGATGAGGATGACCGGCGTCGAGAGCGTATTGACCAGGGAGCGGCGCGGCGCCTCGCGGCGCGTGGCAACGGCGCTCATCGGACTTCTCGCGAGTAGCTGGGGCGGATGAGCCCCTGCGGCTGGATCAGCAGGACCAGGATGACGATGCCGAACATCACCGCGTCGCGGTAGTTGTTGACCCCTTGCGGCAGCCAGGTCTGCAGGCCGATCGTCAGGAAGCCGAGGACGTAGCCGCCGAGCACCGCGCCCTTGAGCGACTCCATCCCGCCGAGGACCGAGGCGATGAAGGCGATCAGGACCGGCTGCAGGCCGACCGTCGGGTAGGTCTGGCCGGTGCGCCCGATCCAGAAGATGGCGACGATGCCGGCCATCATGCCGCTGATGGCGAAGGCCGCCGAGATGACCCGGTTGGCGGGTACGCCGAGGAGGCGCGTCATGGTGAAGTCGTCGGCGGCGGCGCGCAGGGCGAGGCCGATGACCGTTCGCCGCAGGAAGACCGTCAGCGAGACGAGCGCCAGCACCCCGGCCACGATGCCGATCAGGTCGACGATCTTCACCTGCAGCGAGCCGAGGGTAAGGCTCTCGACGAAGATGCTCGGCAGATTTGGTGCGCGCGGCCGCGGCGAGATCGCCAGCAGCGCGATGCTCTGCAGGAGGGTGCTGACCGCGAACGAGGTGATCAGCATCGTCATGGCATTGCTGTTGCGCACCGGGCGGAAGGCGACCCGCTCCATCGCCACCCCGGCGATGATCGCCGCGATGACGCTGAGGATGGCCACGATGATGAAGGGGAGCGGGCTCTCACCGAAGAGGAGGAGGCCGTAGCCGGCGACCATCACCAGCTCGCCATAGGCGAAGTTGACGAGGCGCAGGATGCCGTAGACGATGACCAGCCCGAGCGCCATCAGCGCGTAGAGCCCGCCGAGGGAGAGGGACGAGACGAGGTACTGGATCAGCTCGCTTATCGGGTTCACGTCAGTGGGGCTCCCATTGGCGCGCTCGCCGGGCGACTGCTCTTGCCGCCGCCGAGGTAGGCCTGCTCGATATCCGCGTGCTGCAGAATCTCGGCCGGGGTGCCGGAGAACTCGACCCGCCCGGTATTGAGGAGGTAGGCGCGGTCGGCGATCTCCAGCGTCATGCGCACGTTCTGCTCGACGAGCAGGATGGTAACGCCGAGATCGCGCAACTGCGTGATGAGCCGGAAGACCTCGGCCACCAGCAGCGGCGCCAGGCCGAGCGACGGCTCGTCCATCAGCAGCAGCTTCGGGTTCGACATCAGCGCGCGCGCCACGGCGAGCATCTGCTGCTGGCCGCCGGAGAGGTTCCCCGCCGGCTGCTGCAGCCGCTGACCGAGGATCGGGAAGAACGCGCACCAGCGGTCGATGTCGGCTTGGATCTGCTGGCGGTCGGAGCGGATCGCCGCGCCGAGGCGCAGATTCTCCTCGACCGTCAGCGAGGGGAAGATGCGCCGCCCCTCCATCGTCGGCGCGATCCCCTTGCGGATGATCGCCTCCGGCGGTTTGCCGAGCAGCGGCTCGCCGCGATAGGTAATCGTGCCGCGCACCGGCCGTACGACACCGAGGATGCTGTTCATCGTCGTGCTCTTGCCGGCGCCGTTGGCGCCGATCAGCCCGACGATCTCCCCCTCGTCGACGTGGAGCGACACGCCGCGCAGCGCCTCGATCGCGCCGTAGCGGACAACCAGATCATCGACCGCGAGGAGTGTCACCCGGCTACCTCGGCGCCCAGATAGGCTTCGATGACCGCTGGCGAGACGCGGACCTCGTCCGGCGTCCCCTCGGCGATCGTTTCTCCGTAACTCAGGACGTGGATGCGGTCGCAGAGCCCCATGATCAACCGCATGTCGTGGTCGACGATGAGAATGCCGCAGCCGACCTCGCGCCGCACCCGATCGAGCGTCGGCAGCAGCACCTCGATCTCGGCGTCGTTGAGGCCGGCGCCCGGCTCGTCGAGCAGGATGAAGGCGGGGTTCGTGGCGAGCGCGCGGGCGATCTCGACCCGCCGCTCCTCCCCCTGCGGGAGGACGCCGGCGGTGAGATCGGCGAGGTGCTCGATCCCGATCTGCGCCAGCGCCGCCGCGGCGCGCTCTCGCGCCTCCGCGCGGGAGGCGCCGGTCGCGCTGATGGCGGCGACCTCGACGTTCTCCCGCACCGTGAAGTCCTTGAAGAGCTTGACGACCTGAAAGGTGCGGGCCACGCCGGTCCGTGCTATCCGGTACGGCTGCCAGCCGGTGATGTCGGTCGCGCCGACCTTCACCTCGCCGCTGGTGATGCGCAGGAGCCCGGTGACGACGTTGATCAGCGTCGTCTTGCCGGAGCCGTTCGGCCCGATCAGCCCGAGCACCTCGCCGCG
Source organism: Thermomicrobiales bacterium (assembly GCA_020853615.1). Classification (GTDB taxonomy): domain Bacteria; phylum Chloroflexota; class Chloroflexia; order Thermomicrobiales; family UBA6265; genus JACCXM01. Next base: position 14,545 of record JADYYO010000063.1, on the reverse strand, counting down.
CCGCAGCGTAAAGCTGACGCCATCGAGCGCGCGCAGGCCGGCAAAATCCTTGACGACGTCGCGCGCGACCAGATCTGGCGCCTGGGCTACTGCCTCGATCATGAGCTCAACAGTCCGCCGCTACCATGCAAAGTCCATCGCGCCAGACGTAGGGGCGATGCCTGCATCGCCCGTGCTGATCCGCCGCGCACGACCCTGGCGGCAACGGCGTCGCCAGGAGGGAGACTTGCGCGCCGGGAACGCGGGCGACACAGGCGTCGCTCCTACGCGTCCCCGGCCGCGTTCCGCTCGTTAATCGACCGCCGGCGTCCAGGATGGCTTCAGGCGCTGGACGAAGGTCGGCTTGCCGTTCTTGACCTCGACGATGAATGCCTCCTTGTCCGGGAAGTGGCCGCTCGCCGCATCGCTCCAGGTCAGGTCGCCCGACAGGAGGTGGAACTCGGTCCCCTCGAGCGCCTTGGCCAGCTCCGCGCCGTCGGTCGTGCCGGCCTTCTCGATCCCCTGGGCGAAGACCTGGACGGTGTCGTAGCCCATCACGTTGAAGGCGACCTCGGGATTGCGGCCATATTCGGCGTTGAAGTCCTTGATGAACTTCTCCATCTCCGGCCCGGCCTCCGGCCCGACGAAGCTGTGGGTCGAGATGAAGAGGTTGTTCCCCAGGTCAGTGCCGACCGCCTTGTAGAAATCGTCGGTGTCCATCGAGTCGCCGGCCATGATCGGCGCCTCGACGCCGGCCGAGCGGAGGTCACGGATGAGCGCCGAGTAGTCGGGCATCTGCGAGGCGACGAAGACGACATCGGGCTGTGGATCGAGCGCCTTGATCCGCTGCGCCTGCGCGGTGGCCTGCATGTCGTTGATCTGGTAGGTGTCCTCGCTGACGACCGTGCCGCCGAGGTGCTCGAACGACTCGACGAAGTACTCGCCGAGCGAGGTGCCGTACTCGGTCCCCTGGTCGACGATCGTCGCGGCCGTCTTCCAGCCCTGGACGTTGAAGGCGTACTCGGCCGCCGCCGCGCTCATCGTCTGGTTCCACATCGAGAGGGTGAACTGCAGGTCACCCAGTGTGGCCGAGCCGTAGAGCGGCGAGGAAGCGCACATGGAGATGCCGACGATGCCGGCCTCCTGCGCGGCCTGGCCAGCAGGCGCGCCATAGTCGAAGTCGCACGGCGCGAGGATGACCTGCGCACCCTCCTGGATGACCTCGCGCCCCGCGTTGCCGATGGTGGCCGGGTCGGTCTTGCCGTCGCGCTCGATGATCTCGAGCTGCCGGCCGAGAACGCCTCCGTTGGCGTTGATCTCCTTGACCGCGAGCTTGGCGCCGTCCATCGGCGGGCCGTCGTACGCCGCCATCCAGCCGGTGATGTTGACGGGCGCGCCGATGAGGATCGGCCCCTCATCCTGCGCCAGCCCGCCCATCGTGGGCGCCGCCGCGCCAAGGGCGAGGAGCGCCGAAAGCGCAAGCAACCTGAGCCGTCGGGGCATGCCGCATTCTCCCATGCATCGATGTGAATTCCGTCGAACACTGTCCGCCGTTGGATGCGGGTGTTGTACGGGAGGCTCTTTTCCCTGTCAAGAGCCGGGCGAAACATGCCATGCCGTGCCCGGCTGGTGACGTGACAGTGCATAATCCTCCCTGCGTTTCCGCGAGCGCGTGCGTTACACTCGCTCGGTCCGTTAGCAGCGCGGTTTCGGGCGGCGAAATCCCCTTCGCTCTTCCTCAAAGGAGGATCGGGGCGATCGCGTTCTTAATGCAGCGCACGAATCAGGAGATCCGGAGAACCCGTGACCAGCGCCCCAGACGACATCATCCTCGAGGCGAGTGGGCTCAGCCGCAGCTTCCGGGGGTTGCAGGCCCTCGCGGACTACAACCTCCGTCTCGCCACCGGCGAGATTCTCGGCGTCATCGGCCCGAACGGCGCCGGCAAGACGACCCTGTTCAACGTCATCACCGGTTTTCTCCCGCCGACCTCCGGCACGATCCGCCTGCGCGGCCAGGAGATCACCGGCAAGGAGCCGAACAGCGTCGCGGCGCTCGGCATCGCCCGCACCTTCCAGAACATCCGCCTCTTCTCCCGCATGACTGTCCTCGACAACGTCAAGACCGCCCAGCAGCTTCGCGGCAAGGCGGGCTTCTGGGAGACGCTCTTCTCGACGCCGAGCTTTCTGGCGAAGGAGCGGGCGCTCGACGAGGCGGCCTACGCGCACCTGCAGTCGCTGGGGCTGGAGCAGTTCTCCGACGTCTACGCCTCGGCGCTCCCCTACGGCTTCCAGCGCAAGCTGGAGATCGCCCGCGCGCTGGCCACGGAGCCGTCGGTCCTCCTCCTCGACGAGCCGGCGGCGGGGATGAACGCGCAGGAGACGGCTGAGATCACCGGCTTCATCCGCGCCATCCATCAGCGCTTCGGGCTGACGATCATCGTCGTCGAGCACGACATGACGCTCATCATGCCCCTCTCGCACCGCATCCAGGTGCTCAACTACGGCCGGGTGATCGCCGAGGGGACGCCGGACGAGGTGCGGGGCAACCCCGAGGTGATCGAGGCCTACCTCGGCGCCGACGAGCCGGCCGACGCGGTAGGAGCCTGATCATGCTGGCGCTCCATGATGTGCGCGTCTTCTACGGCGCGATCGAGGCAGTCAAGGGAATCTCGTTCGAGGTGCGACAGGGGGAGCTGGTGACGATCGTCGGCGCGAACGGCGCCGGCAAGACGACGACGCTGCGCACCATCTCCGGCATTTACCGGCCTGCCACCGGCAGCATCACCTTCGAGGGGCAGGACCTGACCGCGCTCCCCTCCCATGAGATCGTCGCGCTCGGCATCTCGCAGTCGCCGGAGGGGCGGCTCATCTTCGGCTCCCTCTCCGTGCGCGACAACCTGATGCTCGGAGCGACCCGGCGTGCCGACCGCGCCACGATCCCGGAAGACCTCGACTACATCTTCAGCCTCTTCCCGGTTCTCGGCGAGCGGATCAACCAGTCGGGCGGCACCCTCTCCGGCGGCGAGCAGCAGATGCTGGCCATCGGCCGCGCCCTGATGGCCCGGCCGCGCCTCCTCCTCCTCGACGAGCCGTCGCTCGGGCTGGCGCCGATGCTGGTCAACCGCATCTTCGCCGTGATCTCGCGGCTGAAGGAGACGGGGGTCACCATCCTCCTGGTCGAGCAGAACGCGCGCAAGGCGCTGGAGGTGGCCGACCGCGCCTACGTGATGGAGACCGGCCACATTATCCTCGAGGGCGACGCGCGCTCGCTGGCGACCAACCCCGAGATCAAGAAGGCGTATCTCGGGGGGTGATGGGTGTTGGGTGATGGGTGATAGGGCTATTGGCTTCTGGCTGTTGGCTGTTGGCCGTTGGCTCATGACTTCCGGCTCTCTTCTTGCCGACTCGCCGGCTTGCCGTCTTGCCGACTCCGTAAGGACGTGACCAATGAGTGCCGCTGAATTCGGCCAGCAGTTCATCAATGCGCTCAGCCTCGGCAGCATCTACGCGCTGGTGGCGATCGGACTGGCGATGGTCTTCTCCATCCTCCGCCTGATCAACTTCGCCCACGGCGAGACGCTGATGATCGGCGCCGTGGCAGGCGTCGTCCTCGCCGATCGCGGCCTCCCCTGGCTGATCTGGCTGCCGCTCGCCGTGCTGATCACGGTCGGCGCAGGGTGGCTCATGGAGCGCGTCGCCTACCGGCCGATGCGCGGCGCGCCGGACGTCACGCTGCTCCTCACCTCGCTCGGCGTCTCGATCGCGCTGCAGAATGGCGCGCTCCTCACGCTCGGCTCGCAACCGCGCCCGTTCCCGACGCCGGCGGTCCTTGGTGGGCAGATCCCGCTTGCCGGCGGCGTGCAGATCAGTCGCGTCAACCTCGTCACCATCGCCATCGCTATCGTCCTCATGATCGCGCTGACCTGGTTCGTGACGCGGACGCAGACCGGCATCGCCATGCGCGCCACTGCCGAGAACGCGATGGCGGCGCGTCTGATGGGAATCAACACCAACACGGTCATCATCGCCGCGTTCCTGATCGGCGCGGCGCTCGCCGGCGTCGCAGGGTTCCTCTGGGGGTCGCGCGTTGGCCGCGTCGAGTACGACATGGGCTTCATCCCGGTGCTGAAGGCGTTCGTGGCGACGGTCATCGGCGGCTTCGGCTCGATCCCGGGGGCGGTGCTCGGCGCGTACATCCTCGGCTTCGGCGAGATCTTCCTGGTCGCGCTCCTCCCGGATTATCTGACCTCGTATCGGGACGCGTTCATCTTCGTGGCGCTGATCCTGATCCTCCTCATCCGGCCGCAGGGGATCCTGGGGTCGACCGAACCGGAGAAGATCTGACATGGCCGCGGCAGCTCCCGTGCAACGACCCGTGCGCCGGCAACCCTTTGCCCGCCAGCAGGCGATGCTGGCGCTTGCCGTGCTCCTGATCGGCGCGCTCCTGACCTGGTTCGCGCACGCGAACCTGAACGGCTACCGCCAGCAACTCTTCATCCTCTGCGCGATCTACGCGATCGTCGCCGTGTCTCTGGCGCTCACCTCCGGCTTCACCGGCGTCTTTTCGCTCGGGCAGATCGGCTTTCTGGCGATCGGCGCCTACGTCTCGGCGCTCCTCACCATGCCGCCGCTGGTCAAGCAGCCGATCATGCTGCCGGGCCTGCCGGAGTGGCTCGCCACCTTCGATACGACCGGCTGGCCGCCGCAAGCGGCGCTCCTCTTCGCCTGCCTCGTCGGGGGTGCGGTTGCCGCCATCATTGGCCTGCTGGTTGGCGCACCCCTGATGCGCCTCTCCGGCAACTATGTGGCCGTGGCGACGATGGGCTTCCTCATCATCGTCCACTCGGTTCTCAACAATTGGGGCGCGGTCACGCGCGGGGCGCGCGGGCTGAGCCAGATCCCGACCTCGACCAACCCCTGGGTGGCGTACATCTGGCTCGTCATCGCGGTCTACGTCGCGCTGCGGCTGCGCAACTCCCCCTACGGCCGCTCGATGATCGCCTCCCGCGAGAACCTGATCGCCTCGCGCGGCATCGGGGTCAACGTGCTGCGCACCCGCCTGCTCGCCTTCGTCGTCAGCGCCTTCCTGACCGGTGTCGCCGGCGCGCTGCTCGCCCACCAGATCGGCGCCATCGCCCCTACCACCTTCTACTTCGGCACGACCTTCACCGTCGTCATCATGGTCGTGCTGGGCGGGATGGGGAGCATCTCCGGGGCGGTGGTCGGCGCGGTCATCATGACGCTCACCCCGGAGCTGCTGCGGCCGATCGAGGCGGGCGGGGCCATCGGTCCCATCCAGTACAGCGGGCTCTATGGCCTCTCCAACATCATCCTGGCCGTCGGCTTCATCCTGATCATGATCTTCCGGCCGCAGGGGCTCTTCGGCGAGCGCGAGCTGGGGCTGGCTCTCTTCGGGCGGCGCACGCCGCAGCAGGAGTGGGCCGGGGAGTCGATCGCCATCACGCCGGAGCTGGCGCCGGAGATCGACGAGCCGATCCCGGATCCCCGCGCCTGAGCCGATATCTCGCACGGTGGCGATCGTCGCGCGCCGGGGGCGCTCCGTCCCGTGGTACCCTCCGCGCGCCGCGGGATGGCCACCGTTCTGCGTGTCGACTGACTGAAGGAGGTCCCATGGCTGGTTGGCGGTCGCGGATCGGACCGCGTACGGTCATCGTGATGCTGCTCAGCGTCGAGTGCGTCGCCTCGAGCGGCGCGAGCGTCCTCGCCCAGGCAACGCCGACCCCTGCCGCCCTCGACGTCCCCGCGCCCGACGATTGCCAGATCGCCCCGCGCGCGCTCCCGCTCTTCCCGCCGGGAGTCGGCCAGCGGACTGCGGCGACGCCGCGCCCGCTCGCCTCACCCGCCGCGGGACCGGCCGTCGTGGCTGTCGGCGCTCCGGCCGATGCCGAGACGGCCGCGGCCGTGACCGCGACGGTGCGCGAGGCGCTCGCCTGCCGCAATGCCGGCGACTTCCCGCGCGCTTATGCCCTCTTCACCCAGCAGATGCTCATCCAGCTCTTTGGTGGGCCGGCAACGATCGATCCCGAGATCCAGGCCGCCATGAGTGAGAAGCCACATCACCTGCCGCGCGGGCAGCGGATCGGCCTCGTCTCGCTGGAGCAGGCAACCATCATGCCAGATGGCCGCGTCGCGGCCATCGTCACCACCGCCACCCCCCGCCGCCTCTTCCGCGACCGCCTCGTCTTCGCCCACGACTCCGCCACCGGCCGCTGGCTGATCGACGAGGCGAGGGGGATGGGGGGATAGGGGGTGACGGCTTCGCTTCAGGGGGAGCCGCTTCGCTCAGGGGGAGAGAGGAGCACGTGTCCTTACCCCCTTCACCCCCTGAGGCCCGCGGGCTGTCGCCCCCTGAGCGCAGCGCCACCCTCTCGCTCTCGCGTACCATAACCCCGTACATATCGCTGTTCCGCGGTTGAGGGGGTGCAGCCATGAGCGCAACAATCGAGCGTCCGGTCGACGAGAGGACGCTGGCTGAGCCACCCGATGGCGGGGGGATCTCCCCGGAGTTGTTGGCCACGCTCGAGTCGATCGAGCGCCGCCTCCTCTGGCTCTCGACCGCCATTGTCCACCACGCCAACGTGGTCCGCCCGAACCCGGAGAAGAGCAAGGTTGGCGGTCACCAGGCCTCCTCCGCCTCGGTCGTCACGATCCTCACCGCCCTCTACTTCGCCTTCCTGCGCGCTGGCGACCGCGTCTCGATCAAGCCGCACGCCTCCCCCGTGTTCCACGCCACGCAATACTTGCTCGGCCGGCTCGACCGCGACTACCTGCCGACGCTGCGCGAGTTCGGCGGCCTGCAGGCCTACCCCTCGCGCACCAAGGACCCGGACCCGGTCGACTTCTCGACCGGCTCGGTCGGGCTCGGCGCGGTCGCCCCGGTCTTCGCCGCGCAGGCGGCCCGCTACGCCGGCGCGCATTTCGGCGGCGTCTCCTCCGATCGCTTCATCTCGCTTATCGGCGATGCGGAGCTGGACGAGGGGAATGTCTGGGAGACGGTCGCCGAGGAGTCGATCAAGGGGCTGGGCAACGTCATCTGGATCATCGATCTCAACCGGCAGAGCCTCGACCGGGTGATCCCCGGCGTGCGCGCCGCGCAGCTCAAGGCGCTCTTCGCCGCCGCCGGCTGGCGCGTCTTCGAGGCGAAGTACGGCTCGCGGCTGGAAGCGGCGATGGCGGACCCCGGCGGGGAGGCCCTGCGCCGGCGCATCGACGAGATGAGCAACCAGGAGTACCAGGCGCTCATCCGGCTCCACGACGGTGGGGAGCTGCGCCGCCGTCTGGGCGACGTTCCCGATGCAACCGAGCGGGAGGATATTCGCCGCGCCGTCGCGGACGTGCCGGACGAGGAGCTCAATCGTGTCGTCTCGAATCTCGCCGGCCACGACCTGCCGCGCCTGCTCGAGGTCCTGGCCGAGGCGGACGCCGTCACCGACCGCCCCGCCGTCGTCTTCGCCTACACCATCAAGGGCTTCGGCCTGCCGCTCGCCGGCGATCCGCTCAATCACTCGGCCCTGCTGACGCAGGCACAGATGGACGAGTTGCGCCCGGCCCTCGGCGTGCCGGACGACGACATCTGGGCCGCCTTCCCGCCCGATTCGCGAGAGGGGCGCCTCTGCGCCGAGCGGGCCGCGCTCCTGGCCGAGGCCCCGACTGTCAGCGCGCCGCTCATCCCCGTCGAGGCGATCCCCAGGAGCTTGGGGGCGACCCATCCGGCGACGACCTCGACGCAGGAGGCGATGGGCCGCGTTCTCGTCCGCCTTGCCGAGGCGCCGGAGGTCGGCGAACGCGTCGTCACCCTCTCGCCCGACGTGGCGACCTCGACCCACCTCGCCGGCTGGATCAACAAGGTCGGCGTCTTCGCGCCCGAGTCGTCCGAAGACTACGAAGAGGGGACGCCGCGCATGCTCCGGTGGCTGCCGGGGCCGGAGGGGCGGCACATCGAGCTCGGCATCTCCGAGATGAACCTCTTCATGGCGCTGGGGCAGTTTGGCCTTTCCTACGAGCTGACTGGCCAGCACCTCCTGCCGATCGGCACCGTCTACGACCCTTTCGTCTGCCGCGGCCTCGACGCGCTGATCTACGGCATCTACTCGGCGTCGAAGATGATCTTCGCCGGGACGCCATCCGGGGTCTCGCTTTCGCCGGAGGGGGGCGCGCACCAGAGCATCGTGACGCCCTCCCTCGGCATCGAGTTGCCCGGGCTCGACTTCTATGAGCCGGCCTTCGCCCGGGAGGTGGAGTGGGCGGTGCTGGAGGCGCTGCGACAATGCTGCGACCGCGAGCATGGTCACTCGACCTATCTCCGCCTCTCGACCAAGCCGATCGACCAGAGGCTGATGGATGAGGCGCTGACCCGGCTCGGCGAGGAGGAGGTGCGGCGGCAGGCGTTGCTCGGCGGCTATCGCATCGTCGATCGCCGCACTGCCGCCCCCGATCTCCCGGCCCGCGACACGGTACAGATCGCGGCCGGCGGCATCATGGTGCCGGAGGCGATCGCCGCCGCGCGGCGGTTGCATGAGGAGGGAGTCGCGGCCAACGTTATCAACGTCACCAGCGCGCAGCGGCTCTACCAGACGCTGCGGAACGCGCGCGATTACCAACTCGCCGACGCCCGCCGCGCGCTCGACCTCGAGCATCTGGCGACTCTCTTCCCGGCCGACGAGCGGCGAGCGCCGATCGTCACCGTCCAGGATGGCGCCTCGCACGGGCTCGCCTTCCTCGGCAGCGTCTACGGCGCGCCGACGGTGCCGCTCGGCGTTGATGTCTGGGGGCAATCCGGCTCCCGCGCCGCCCTCTACGAATACGCTGGAATCGACCCCGACCAGATCGTCAATGCCGCCATGCTGGCGCTGGAGCTGACGGAGGAGGGGTGAGCGCGGCCGGGCACACTGCTCTGCCTGAGAACGCGATCCGAGGCAAGTGCATGAGTAACGATATCCTCCTGACCGGTCCGCCGCGCTCCGGGACGACGTTGAGCTGCCATCTGCTCAACAAGCTCCCCGATACCGTCGCTCTGCATGAGCCGATGAAAGTCCGCGAGCTCGCCGAGTTGCGCGATCATGCCGAGATCTGCCGCGCGATCGCCCGCTTTTGCGGGGAGCAGCGAACATCCATCCTCGAAGAGGGCAAGGCAAAGTCGAAGCAGGTCAACGGGGTCGTCCCCGAAAACTACTTTGGGGATGAGCCGGTGCGCGGGGGGTTGCGCAGCGGGATTGTTTCGCACGGAGAGATCGTCGTCGATCGGGAGCTTTCGCCCGATTTCGCGCTCGTCATCAAACACATCGCGGGCTTCACGGCGATCATCGAGGAGGCGGTCAATCACTTTCCCGTTTACGCGCTCGTCCGCAATCCGCTCGCGATCCTGGCGTCCTGGAACAGCATCGACCGTGATTTCCGGCGCGGCCACGCACGCGGTGCCGAGCGACTCGATGCGCAATTGACGGCGCGACTCACCGCCATCAAGAACACCCCCGATCGCCAGCTCGCCCTGCTGGGCTGGTTTTTCGAGCAGGCTCACCGGCATCTGCCCCAGCAGTCGATCATTCACTACGAGGCGGTTGTGGAGCAGGGCGGCGCGGCCTTGGCGGTCATGCGGCCGTCGGCAGCGGCGCTGCACGAGCCGCTGGAGAACTTCAATACCAACCCGCTCTACAACCGGGAGGCGATTCTCAGGCTCGGCGACCGCTTGCTGCAGTCGGACGGGGCATACTGGCAGTCGTACTCCCGCGAGAGCGTCGAGTTCCTGCTCGCCGAGTTCACGGCCGGCGTCGCCTCGTAGGGGTGGAGCGCCGCGCTACAGCACGACCGTCAGCGTCCCCTCCATTCCCTTCTCCCGGTGCTCGCCATCCCCTTCGGGATAGGCAGAGGGTGTCTTTCACCAAGGGCGCCGGGGACGTGCTGTCACCCAGCTCTCATTCTGTCGCAAGAAGGAGGTTAAGGTGTTCGGCAACGTTCTGTTTGCCTTCATGGTAGGCGAGGGTGAACCGGTCGCATAGCGCGATCGCGTCGCGCATTTCAGGGCTGATCCAGGCAATGAGTGCAAGAATCGCCGCGTGTTCACGGTCAAGCGTCGGGCGCTGCCAAATCGCCTCGTAATGGAAAACACGATTCCGCAAGTCACGAATCGCGTCGCACTGCCGCCGGATGGCGGCCCGATTCCGCGCCCGGCGAGGGGCGTTTGGGAAGACTGCGTGCAGCATCGCCAGATTGGTGTCGTGCCATGAGAGCCGATCCCGGGCAGTCGCCGGTGCGCGCTCATACGGGCGGTCAAAAAGATGAACCCAGAATCCCAGTGTCAATCCGGCGATCATTCGGCCCGGCGTTAGCGGCTTTCCCATTTTCCGCAGATCAACACGTGCTTCTTCGATTCTCCTTCGCTGTGCTGAAAGCAGAACGTGGGGAAGATCGAACCAGAACTCCGAGTTATAGCGAGCAGTTGCCGCTGCATGGATGCTGTTCCGCAGACTGACTTCTACCGCTTGGAGGATGGGGTAGAGCGCTTGACTCAATTCGACGTTCCAGAGGTAGTTGGTCAGCATCTCCCTATCGCTTCCACCCGTGGGCCGATAGGATTCGAGACGGTCCGCCGAGATGGGAAGCTGCAACCGGCGAATAAGGCTTGAACCCACCTGGCCTAACCCCTATACTGTTAAGTGCAATTCCCCAGGTATCTTCCCCCGGCATTTCTGCCGGTGCAGATCCTGGGGTTTTAGTTGTCCGCCCCTCGTCGCAATGATTTTCACTGAAGGCATCGGTGGCTACGGCTCCACCTCCAGCGTCCCCTCCATCCCCTTCTCCCGGTGCTCCCCATCCTCCTCGGGGCAGTAGAGGGTGTATTCGCCCGGGGCCAGATCGACGGACAGGATCGTCGATTGGCCCGGATCGAGCGGGCGGGGGAGCTGCGCGACGGCCGCGCCGCCGCTCTCGATGACCAGGCTGTGTGGCTCCGCCCCCTCGTTCGTGACGACGAGGTTGACCTGGCCGGCGTGGATCTCCTGCGGCATGTCGATCAGCCACTCGAGCAGGGCGATATCGGCGACCTGCACCGGCTCCGCCGTCGGCGTCGGCTCCGGGATCGGCGTCAGCGCCTCCGTCGGGGTGGCCACGGCCGCCAGTTCGCGCGTCTCCGCCACCGTCCGCTCGCCCGCCAGGAAGAGGGAGATGCCGGTCGTCCCCCCGTCGCCGGTCCCCAGGAAGGCGATACCAGAGAAGCCGGAATCGTTCTGCTCCGAGAGCTTCAGCACCAGTGAGCCCCCCTCGGTGACGACCCCGCCGATCTCGCCGCAGGCAACGACGACATCGGAGCTGTCCGAGAGGAGAATGGAGATGTTCGTCTCGCTTTCGAGGAGCGACTGGATGGTGATCGGCACGCTCGTGTAGGAGCGCTCGGCCTCGATCGCGCCCCCCTGGCCCTCGGCCTCGCCCTCGGGCTTCTCCAGCGGCTCCAGCTCCGCGATCGTCTCGCCGGGGTTCGTGCAGGCCCCGGCGCGAATCTCCGCCGGGCGCAGGGTGACGAGTTGGGTGAAGTCGATTGGGGCCGGGGTGCCGGGCGTGGCCTCCCCCTCTTGCGCCAGCGATGCCCCGCCCTGGCTCGCCGCGATTCCCGCGAGCAGGAGAATTGCCAGCGCCAGCACCGCCGCCACGCGCCACACCCGCACAGCCTGCTGCCATTGCCGAACTGCCACGTCTCCCCCTCGCTTCCCACCCCTCCGCCCGGTGCTGCACCGTACCAGAGGGTCGGGTGAGCCGCAATCGGGGGATGGAGCTACTCGCGGCCGGGAGGCCGGACGCCGAACCACGAGCGGGTGCGAAACAAAAGCAGCCAGGCGAGTGCCTGGCTGCTCTCTCGTGGATTGGGGACGATGGATGACTACGCGGTCTGAACCGGCTGCTCAGCTTGCTCACCCGCCGCGACGTCGATCGCCTGCTGTCCCTTGCCGGTCGTGATCGAAATCTTCTGTGGCCTGGCTCGCTCGGCCTTCGGCAACACGACGCGCACAATGCCGTTCTCGAATGTCGCTTCAGTCCGGCTGGCATCGACTTCAAAGGGGAGGGTCACGCTGCGGCGGAATGGTCCGTGCCACAGCTCGTGCAGATACCAGTTGGCCCCTTTGCCCTGCTCGCTCTCGGTGGCCGTCGGGATCGTGCCCGCCAGGGTGACCACGTTCTGATCGATAGTCACGTCGACATCGCTGGGGTTCATGCCCGGGACAGCGGCGATGATCACCGCTTCGTCGTTTGTCGCGTAGACATCGAGCGGCAGCGGCCGGGCGGTCTGGCTCGCGCTGCCACCGGCCCGCGGACCTCGCGTGAGGACGAAGCTGTCCTCGAGAAGTTGATTCATGGCGTCGCGAAGGACGACGAAATCGGACCCGAACGGAAATGTATTGACCATCTCCACCTACCTCCATGGCGCGGTTCACGCGCGTTCGTCGTGAACTCGAGCCGGGCAGGCGAGGCTATTTGCCCGGCCCTCTCATCTGCCACGAGTCTAATCAATTGCCCGTGCGATGTCAATAACGTTAGCCAGTACATATCAGGGGGCCGAGCGCGTCCACGCCCGCGCGGCCAATTCTCGTCTCACGCCGGTGCGGCACGCGCGGTGGACGGGTGGGGCGGCCCCGAGGACGAGGGGGTGGCAACGCTGGCAGGCGCCTCACTGAGCATCATGAGCGCCTGTCGCAGCGCCGCCGCGCCCTGCCGCATCGTCGTCGTGGCGTGGGCGACCTCGCCGAAATCGAGGTGGAGCAAGCCGTCTCGGGCCTCGTCCATCGCCGCCCGGATCTCGCGCGCCCCGTCGCGATAGACGATGGCGGCTGGCATGCCGGCGGCATCTGGATTGGCGTCCAGCCACGTGTCGACGGCGGCCAGTGCCTCGAGCATCGCGCTCTGGCGCGCGTGAATGACGAGCAGGTTGCGCTCGCGGGCATCGCCCATCGCCACCAGCATGTCGGCCGTCGCCAGTGCCTGTTGCAGGAGCGGCAGGAACTCCGCGCGCAGAGCCTCCGGATCTGCCGTGGAAACGGGCGGTGTTTCCGGGGCAGGAGTCACCGGAATTCGCGGCAACTGCGCGGCAAGGCCGAGGATCGCCAGCCCGACAAGAACGGCGATCGTGGCGATGCCGAGCCGCCGGTTCATCGTCTATTGCCGCTACGCGCGCGGCGCGACACGCTCTGGGCGGAAGCTCGCATGACGTACGCCCAGCGCCTGCAGCCAGGGGATCGCCTCGTGCAGGCTGTTGATCGTGAGATCCGGCGCGATGGGGAAGGGCGCGTTGCGTGTCGAGCGGCGTGGCACGGCGACCGAGCGCATCCCGGCGGCGGAGGCGCCGGCAACGCCGGCCGGGGCATCCTCGAAGACGACGCAGGCGGCAGGCGCCACGCCGACGCGCGATGCCGCCAGAAGAAAGGGGTCCGGCGCCGGCTTGCCGCGCTGCACGTCGCCGCCGGTCACCTCGGCGTCGAAGGCGCCCGCCAGCCCCGCCTCGGCGAGGATGGCATCGACATAATGCCGCCACCCCGACGAGGCGAGCGCCAGGCGCAACCCGGCAGCGCGCCCGAACGCCATCACCTCGGCGGCGCCGGGAAGGGGACGCAGCTCCCCCCGCAGCGACGCGATCACGCGCGACTCGAACCCCGCGCACAACTCGTCGATCGGTGCGTCGAGGTCGTGCGATCTGGCGATGATGTCCATCACGTCGCGTAGCCGTCGCCCCTGCACGCTGCCGTCGGGCTCGGGACGCCACTCCCGCCCGTGGTCGCGCATCAGCGAGACCATCGCTGCCCGAGCATAGGGCTCGGTGTCGACGAGGAGGCCATCCATGTCGAAGATCAACGCCTGGATGGTGGTGGTTGCCGGCTGAGTCATCCCCCGGCGACCAGGACGCCGGTCATGCCGGCCTGCTTGTGCCCCGGCACATTGCAGAGGAACTTGTAGCTCCCCTTCGGCAGGTTGACGACCGCCTCCCCGGTCGCACCCGGCTCGACATCGACGTCGATGTCGCTGTTCTTGAACTTGAGCTGGAAGTTGTGCAGCGCCTCCCCCTCGTTCCGGAAGATCAGCTTCACGTCGGTGTCAGCGGGGATCTTCACCTTCGTCGGCGAGAAGTAGATGTCGTACATCTCGATGACGACCTCGGGCATGCCTCCGGCGGCTGCCGTCTCCGGTGTCGCCTCCGCGGTCTGCGCCGGCTCGGCGCCGGGCGTCGCGGCCTCGGCGGCGGCCGGCGACTCCTCGCCCCGCGGCGCCTCGCCCGCCTCGAGCGGCACGCCATTCTCGTCGACGGCGACGTCGCCCCGGGTCGGGCTGCCGAGCGGCACCGTGATCGCCCCCTCCGGCACCTTGTCGGCGGCCACCAGCTTCCAGATCGAGCCGTTGCCAGCCCCCTCCGGTCCCCGGTCGCGGCGGCTCGTCACGGCGGTCACGTAGAGGTCGCCGTTGGCGTCCTGGCCGGAGCCGGTGATCTGCAGCGCCGTGTCGAGCAGGTTCTGGAACTGCCAGACGCCGGCCTCGTCCCGCTGCAAGCCCCGGATCTCGCCGGTGCAGT
>JADYYO010000062.1 GCA_020853615.1 Thermomicrobiales bacterium | reverse complement strand
GCGTGCTTCTCGACGAGCTCGCGGAGCGTGATCCCCATCTCCTCCTCGACGGTGCACGGCTTGTTCACGTGCCCCGAGATGCAGAAGAGCTTGGTGCCGGTGTTGTTGGGCTTGCCAAGGCCGGCAAACCAGGCGCTGCCGCGGCGGAGGATCGTCGGCACGACGGCGATCGACTCCACGTTGTTGACCGTGGTCGGGCAGCCATAGAGGCCCACCGCCGCCGGGAACGGCGGCTTCAGCCGCGGCAGCCCTTTCTTGCCCTCGAGGCTCTCGAGGAGCCCCGTCTCCTCGCCGCAGATATACGCCCCCGCACCGTGATGGACGTAAATGTCGAAATCCCAGCCGTGGGCATTGTCCTTGCCGATGAGGCGCGCGGCGTAGGCCTCGTCGATCGCCGCCTGCAGCCGCTCGCGCTCCCGGATGAACTCGCCGCGCACGTAGACATAGGCGACATGCGCGCCCATCGCGAAGGCGGCGATGAAGCTGCCCTCGACGAGGAGATGCGGCTCGTGCCGCATGATCTCGCGGTCCTTGCAGGTGCCCGGCTCGGACTCGTCGGCGTTGACCACGAGATAGCTCGGCCGCCCGTCCGACTCCTTCGGCATGAACGACCATTTGAGCCCGGTCGGGAAGCCGGCCCCGCCGCGCCCGCGAAGCCCCGAGGCCTTGACCTCGTTGATGATCCCCTCGCGCCCCTTCTCGACGATCGCCTTGGTGCCGTCCCACGCGCCGCGCCGCCGCGCGCCGGCGAGGCCCCAGTCGGCCTGGCCGTAGAGGTTGGTGAAAATCCGATCGCCATCAGCGAGCATGCCGACGCTCCTGCGTGCTGCTGGGTCCTCGGGTCAAGCCCGAGGACGCTTCGCTACGCTCGCGGTTGGTGAAGATGCGGTCGCGGTCGGCGAGCATTACTGGCCTCCCCCCGGCATCCCGCCCGCGGTGTCCGGCTCCGTCACGCCCACGATGTCGCGCGCCTGCTGGACCCATCTGTCGCGGATCGCGCGGCCCTTGAAGGCCGAGAGATTGGCGTCGACCCAGGCGAGGTTGCTGTCGGTCCAGTTGGCGATCTGGTCGAAATGATAGACGCCCATCCCGTTCAGCATCTGCGCCAGCTTCGGCCCGATACCGACGATACGGGTGAGGTCGTCCGGCCGTCCGTCGCGCGCGCCGGTGAGCAGCTCCGGCTTGAACTCGTCCGGCACCTTCTGCGGCGGCGGGACGCGCGGGTCGGACGTCGTCGCCTTCTCGGTCCGCGACTCCGGCACCTGGTCGCGCGCGCCGGCCTTGGCGACGATATCGGTCGGCGCGGGCGCCTCGCGGACATTGGCGGCCGGCGCCGGCTCCTTGCCGGCGACGTCGGCCAGCGATGCCGTCTTCGCCGCGGCGGACGGGCGGTCCTGAATATCCTTGAGCGTAGTAAGCCCACCCTCGGGCGCCGAGAGCATGCGGTCGATCTGCGGCCCCGGCCTGATCGCCCGGCCGGCCGCGATATCGTCGATGAGCTGCGCGAAGGTCGCGACGGTGAGGTCCTCGTAGGTGTCGGCGTCGATCTGGATCATCGGCGCGTTCACGCAGGCCCCGAGGCACTCGACCTCCTCCCACGAGAAGTCGCCGTCGGCCGAGACCTCGTGCTGGTGGCCGGCGATGCGGTCCTGGCAATGCGCGATGAGGTCGTCCGACCCGCGCAGCATGCAGGGCGTCGTGCCGCACACCTTGATGTGCGCCTTCCGCCCGACCGGCGCGAGGTGGAACATCGTGTAGAAGGTCGCGATCTCGAGCACCTGGATCGCCGGCATGTCGAGCATCCGGCCGACCACGCGGATCGCCGGCTCGGTCACCCAGCCCTCCTGCTCCTGCGCGCGCCACAGCACCGGGATCACCGCCGAGCGCTCGCGCCCGGGCGGATACTTGGTCAGCTCGCGCTTCACCCACGCCTCGTTCTCGGGCGTGAAGGCGAAGCTCGCCGGCTGGATGTGATAGAGCCGCCGCACCGCCATTACCGGTCACCCCCCTTCTTTCCTCCCCCTGAAAGGGGGAGGTGGCGCGAAGCGCCGGTGGGGGTAAGTGCCCGACGTGCCGCAACGGCCTCATCGATCGCGCGAACCACGCCGTCGAGATTTGAGTCGACTTCGTTGTTCCAGAAGCGAAGGACGGAAATTCCCTTGCTCGCCGGGAAGCCGGTGCGCCTTGCATCACGGCGGAGCTCAGCGTCCTCGGAATGCTGGCCTCCGTCCACCTCGATCGCGAGCAGCAGGGAGGCACAGTAGAAGTCGAGAAAGAAGGCGCCCACCGGGTGCTGCTTGCGGAATGACGCTCCTCTTCGCTGACCGTTCCTGAGAACGACCCAGAGCTTCTTCTCCTGCGGCGTAGCCGCACGTCTTAGCTCTCTCGCGCGCTCGGTCTTCTCCGGCGTCCGCGAGTAGCGCGAAGGTTGACTTACCCCCACCCGGCGCTTCGCGCCGACCTCCCCCTTCCAGGGGGAGGAAAGATCGCGCGTCATCGGTCGATCTCCCCGAAGACGATGTCGAGCGAGCCGAGGATGGCGGAGACGTCGGCGAGCATGTGGCCCTTGGTCATGTCGTGCATGGCGGCGAGATGCGGGAAGCCGGGCGCCCGGATCTTGCAGCGATAGGGTCGATTGCTGCCGTCGGCGATGAGATAGACGCCGAACTCGCCCTTCGGCGCTTCGACCGCGGCGTACACCTCGCCGGCGGGCACCTTGTAGCCCTCGGTGTAGAGCTTGAAGTGATGGATGAGCGCCTCCATCGAGCGCTTCATCTCGGCGCGCTTGGGCGGGACGACCTTGCCGTCCTGCGCGGTCACCTGCCCCTGCCCCTTGGGCGAGCGGAGGAGCGCGATGCATTGCTGCATGATCCTGTTCGACTGGCGCATCTCCTCCATGCGGATGAGATAGCGGTCGTAGCAGTCCCCGTTCTTGCCGATCGGGATCTCGAACGCGAGGTCCGAGTAGCACTCATAGGGCTGCGCGCGGCGAAGGTCCCAGGCCGCCCCCGAGCCGCGCACCATCACGCCGGAGAAGCCCCAGCGCCAGGCGTCGTCGAGGTCGACCACGCCGATGTCGACATTGCGCTGCTTGAAGATGCGGTTGCCGGTCAGGAGCGCGTCGATGTCGTCGACCACTTTCGGGAAATGGGCGCAGAATTTCTCGATGTCGTCGATGAGGTCGGGCGGGAGGTCCTGGTGCACCCCGCCGGTGCGGAAATAGGCGGCATGCATGCGCGAGCCGGACGCGCGCTCGTAGAAGCCCATCAGCTTCTCGCGCTCCTCGAAGCCCCACAGCGGCGGCGTGAGCGCGCCGACGTCGAGCGCCTGCGTGGTGACGTTGAGGAGATGCGAGAGAAGCCGCCCGATCTCGCAATAGAGCACCCGGATCAGTTGCGCCCGGTACGGCACCTCGAGTCCGAGGAGCTTCTCGATCGCCAGGCAGAAGGCGTGCTCCTGGTTCATCGGCGCGACATAGTCGAGCCGGTCGAAATACGGGATCGCCTGCAGGTAGGTCTTGTACTCGATCAGCTTCTCGGTGCCGCGATGCAGGAGCCCTATATGCGGGTCCACCCGCTCGACGATCTCACCGTCGAGTTCCAAGACGAGACGCAACACACCGTGCGCCGCCGGATGCTGCGGGCCAAAGTTGATCGTGAAATTGCGAACGTCGGTTTCAGCCATCGAACGGGCATCCGGCATTCGGCATCAGGCATCCGGTGGACATCATGCAGACATCCCCGATCCATCGACTGACTTGGCAAGGGCCCACAACATGCGACCAACAGAATCGCATTTCTCAAGGACCGGGCGTGCGTCTTCGTCCGAAGCCAATCTCACTCGAACGGCCAGCAGAATGTGGGTTTCGACTTCCCTGAGCGACCCATGCGCGTTGCGAAGGAACTGCACATATTGGCCGGTGCTGCTGCGCCCATAACCTTCCGCAATATTGGCAGGAACTGACGCGGCGGCCCGCCGGATCTGCGAGGTCATGCCATAAGCTTCCTCGCGCGGAAAACCGCGCGTCAGCTCGTAACATTGCACCGCCAAATCCATCGCTTCCTTCCAAACTCTCAAGTCTCGATACGAGCGAATACCCTCTTCGCTCATCCGGATGCCGGATGCCGATTGCCCACTGCCTATTGCCCCTTACCCTTTTCGTCCCCCGGGAGCTGATAGCCCTCCCACGGCGAGAGGAAGTCGAAATCCCGGAACTGCTGCATCAGCTTCACCGGCTCGTAGACGACGCGCTTTGCCTCGTCGTCGTAGCGGACCTCCACGAACCCGGTGAGCGGGAAGTCCTTGCGCAGCGGATGGCCGTCGAAGCCGTAATCGGTGAGGAGGCGGCGAAGATCGGGATGGCCCGAGAAGAGGATGCCGTAGAGGTCGTAGGCCTCGCGCTCGAACCAGCCGGCGCCGGAAAAGACGCCGGTGATCGATGGCACGGGCGTTGCTTCGTCGGTGGCGACTTTCAGGCGGATCCGGGCGTTCTGGCGCGGGCTGAGGAAATGATAGACGACGTCGAAGCGCTTCTCGCGCGCGGGGTAATCGACCCCGCAGATGTCGACGATGCAGACGAAGCCGAGGCGCGGGTCGTCACGCAGGAGGCGCGTCAGCACCACGATCTCCGAGGCCGGCACCGCGACGGTGAGCTCGCCATAGGCGACCGCCCACTCCGCCACCGCGCTGGCGCGGCGGGCAGACAGGTACTCGGCGATCTCGCGGAGCGTCTCGTCCATGGTCCTAACAGTCGCTTCGAGGAACGGTCAGCGTTCGATCGTGCCAGTGCGGCGGATCTTCCGCTGCAGCAGGAGCACGCCGTAGAGCAGCGCCTCCGCGGTCGGCGGACAGCCCGGCACGTAGATGTCGATCGGCACGATGCGGTCGCAGCCGCGCACCACTGAGTACGAATAGTGGTAGTAGCCGCCGCCATTGGCGCACGAGCCCATCGAGATGACGTAGCGCGGCTCCGGCATCTGGTCGTAGACCTTGCGGAGGGCGGGGGCCATCTTGTTGGTCAGCGTGCCGGCGACGATCATCACGTCGGACTGGCGGGGCGAGGCGCGCGGGGCGAAGCCGAACCGCTCGGCGTCGTAGCGCGGCATCGACATCTGCATCATCTCGACCGCGCAGCACGCCAGGCCGAAGGTCATCCACATCAGCGAGCCGGTGCGCGCCCAGGTGATGAGGCTCTCCGCCGAGGTCACCAGGAAGCCCTTGTCGGAGAGCTCCTGGTTGACGTCGCTGAGGAACGGGTCGACCGGGGCCGGCGTCACGCCGGGCAGCTGCGCCGCCGGCACCGAGCCGGCGCGGAGATCGGTGGGGCGAATCAGTCCCAGTCCAGCGCCCCCTTCTTCCACTCGTAGACGAAGCCGATGGTCAGCACGCCGAGGAACACCATCATCGACCAGAAGCCGAACCAGCCGATGTCGCCGAAAGCCACCGCCCACGGGAACAGGAAGGCGACCTCGATGTCGAAGATGATGAAAAGGATGGCGATGAGGTAGAAGCGGACGTCGAACTTCATACGGGCGTCATCGAACGCCTTGAAACCGCATTCATAGGCCGACAGCTTCTCCGGGTCGGGGTTCTTGAAGGCGACGATGAACGGGGCGACGAGCAGCGCGAGCACGATCGCGGCAGCCACGCCCATGAAGATGACCAGCGGCAGGTAGTCGCCGAGAAGCTCGTTCATCCAGACCTCATCCCCCCGCCCGCGCGGCATCGCCGAACGCAAGGCGTCCGGCCATAACATCGGGATTGCGAAGTGCGGTCAATGTGCCCCCCTGCCGCGCTAACGTCGCAGTTTTCCTACCGCACCGCAGCAATTTCGCCCTGAATCGCAACGCCCGCCGCGCCCGTTGGGTCGCAAGCTGGAGCGGGGACGAGCGGCCAGGCGGCTATAGGACCTCGCGGCTCGCGCTATGGTCGCGCCGCGTTCGCGGAACAGCCTCCGCCTCCCTTCCCTCGCCGATCGCTTCCGCCATCCAGCGAACGGCCGTGCCCTCGCCCGCCTCCTGCGACAGCTGCTCCGCCAGCTCCCGCATCAGCGGCTCGCGCTGCGCGGTGGAGAGCCCCGCGAAATGGAGGGCGTAGGGCGCGGCGACCCGCGGCACGGCGTGGACGCCCGCCCGATCCTCGCCTTGTGCCGCATGGAGCTGGTTCCAGCTCGGCGGCAGCCATCCGGTGCCCAGGAGGAAGCGCGATCCGCGGCCAGGCCCGGCCCCGTGGTAGAACGGCCCGTGGCCGCGGTCCCAGCCGAGCACGCGGATGACCGC
>JADYYO010000061.1 GCA_020853615.1 Thermomicrobiales bacterium | reverse complement strand
CGTTGGATTCGGCCAGTCATGGAGGAAGGACGGAGCACCGCATGGATCGAAACGGGCTTCCGCAACGGCGCTCGATTCGATTGCGAGATTTCGATTACACGCGGAACCATGCCTACTTCGTGACACTCTGCTCGGCGGAACGCCGCTGTCTGTTCGGCCATGGCAGCGAGGGCGAGGTCGTCCTCTCCGCGATCGGTTAAATCGTCGCAAGCGCCTGGCAGGAGATTCCGCGACACACGCCAGGCCTGATGATCGATAGCTGGGTGGTGATGCCGAACCATGTGCACGGCATTGTCATACTGCCGGGCGCGGACGGGAGATCGCTAACGTCGAGTCAAAGCGGTCCACGGTCGAGGTCGCTCGGCGCCATGATCGGCGGGTTCAAGAGCGCGGTCAGCCGCGAGGCCAGACGCCGCAACCTCGTGGGCAATGCCCCGATCTGGCAGCGCAATTACGTCGAGCGGATCGTCAGAAACGATCGGGAGCTCGAAGCGACGCGCGAGTACATTGCCAACAACCCGGCCAATTGGGACGAGGATCAGGATCATCCTGGCCATTGGATGGAGGCAAACTCGCCGTCATGCCCGTAGGGGCGGCGCCTGCGTCACCCGCGTTCCTCCCCTCGGGACTGTTGTGTCCTGGCAACGCCGTCTCCTCCCGCTCCAGTCGCGGCGGATCAGCCCGGGCGACGCCGGCATCGCCTCAAGGGGTGGAGGGCCTGCTGGAAGACCGTGGCGGTTGAACTGCTTGCCGACCGCCGGTCAGCAGGCGCGGTAGACGTAGGACTTCGAGTTCGGTGCCGTGACGTCGCGGTCGCGCAGGACGATCGAGAGTTTTTTCCGCAGCGTCTTCTTCTTGCAATCACGCTGGAAATCCTGCTTCCGGTACTCGATGACGAAGACCTGGTTGCCGTAGGTGGCGCGATAGCGGCCGCACTCCCTGTAACGCCCGCACTCCTCGGCGATCGCGAAGTCGAAGCCGATGATGTCGCGCGCCTCCTGCTTCGTCAGCTCGGCCGTGTTCTTCTGGGCGGCGGCCAGGCCGCGGCCATGGGCTCGTTCGACGAGAAGCGCCGCGTAGATAACCGCGTCGGAGCGCCCAAAGGGAACATCCGTGGCCTTCCCGGTGCCCTGGAAGCGAGTCCACGAGTCGAGGTTGTCGAACTCCACCCCCTTGAACCCCTTCGCCTCGCACACGCCAAGCATCGTTTCATCAACGTAGTCGGCGGCCTGCTGCCGCTTGGCGTCATCGCTGATGTCGATGAGGTATTCGCCGGGCCAATCCGGATCGCCGAGGTTCTTCAGGACGAGATTGGGCGGCCAATTCGATGCTTCGTCAGGGCGGTCGACGGTCATATCGTCCGGCTGCGTCTGGAAGGCGTTGACGTAGCAGATGCCGTAGGCGGGGGTATCGTGAAGCTCGCCCTCGAACCAGTCGCGCGAGACGACCTTGACGCCCCTGGGCAGCGGATAATCGCCGCCGATCTGGTAGTCGAACCTGGCGTTGGCGGGCGGCGCTGTCCAGCCTTCGCCGCGAGCCGGCATGGGGAAGGCCCCGAACAGGAGCAGGAGCGTGATGACCAGGGTGATCGCCTTTGCCAACGCGGAGCGCCAATCGCCGCGACGACTCGTTGATTCGGTCCGCCCCACGAAGTCCCCCTCTTGCCGAGCTCGCGATGAACACGACGATCCCGCGCGGCCTGGCCTGGAACGTCTTGTCAGCGCCGGATGCCCCGCATCGCCGTCCACGAGGCGAGTGTAGGATAAAGCCATGATAAAGGCAGAGGCTGGCGAGGCGACGATGACCGATCGCGCGGAGGATGTCCTGATCGTCGGCGCCGGGCCGACCGGGTTGACGCTGGCGATCGAGTTGGCGCGGCGCGGCGTTTCGTTTCTCCTGATCGACCGCCAGCAGGAGCGCTCGCCCTCCTCGCGGGCGCTCGGCACCCAGACGCGCACGATCGAAGCCTTTCAACTGATGGGGATCCCCGAGGAGGCGTTGACGCCAGCGGTCCGCCCGCGTGCCTTCCGGCTGGCCGAGGGCGAGCGGACGCTGGCGCGAATCCCGATGAATGGGAGTGCGGCTGACGCGCTGCCGCTCCTCGTCATGAACGAGGCCGAGACCGAGCGCGTGCTGGAGGAGCGCCTCTCTCGGCTTGGCGGCCACGTCGCGCGCGGCGTCGAGCTCCTCGGCTATCGCCTCGATGACGGCCGGGTGCTCTCGAGTGTGCGGGGACCATCGGGCGTCGTCGAAATCCTCTCGCGGTACCTCGTCGGGGCCGATGGCGCGCACAGTACGGTCCGGCATGAAGCCGGGATCGCCTTCACGGGAGCGGCCTATCCCGAGCGCTTTCTCCTCGCCGATGTCGTCATCGACTGGAATCTTCCGCACGATGAGGGGCAGATCTGGATCGGCGACGGCGGCGAGGCCGCCGTCATCCCTCTGCCGGAGGCGCGGCGATACCGGCTGATCGTGCCGCTTTCCCCGGCCGAGTCGGCGGCGGATCTCCCCTCGGAGGCCGCTATCGCCGATCGCGCCGAGGCGGTGCTGCGGCAGCGATCCGGGATGCATTTCCGCCGGATTGGCGAGCCGATCTGGGCGTCGGCCTTTCGCATCAGTCGGCGGCAGGCGGACAGGTACCGACAGGGGACGGTCTTCCTGGCCGGGGACGCCGCCCACGTGCACAGCCCCGTCGGCGCACAGGGGATGAACACGGGCATCCAGGACGCCGTCAATCTCGGCTGGAAGCTCGCCCTGGCCGTCAGGGACGAAGCCGCGCCCGGCCTCCTCGACACCTACGAGGCCGAGCGGTATCCGATCGCGCGCGGCGTGCTGCGCGGCACCGACCTCGGGACGCGACTGATGCTCGCCCGAGCTCCGCTCGCGCGGGTGGCCAGAGAGCATCTGCTCCCGCTGCTCGTCGGGCTCCCGCCCGTGCGCCGCCGGCTCACCGGGGCCATGGCGCAGCTCCAGGTCAACTATCGCGGCGCCTTCCTCTCCGTCGACGCCGACCCGAGGCGAGCGGGATTGCGCGCTGGGGATCGCGTGCCAGACGCCTCCCTCCAGACCGTCCCGGATGGGGCGCGGGTCGCCCTCTTCGATCTGACCGCCGGTGGTTGGGTCATGCTGCTCGTTGCCGGTGATGCGCCCGATGCATCCCGCCTGGCGGAGCTGGAATCCCGCGCGGGCGAGGCGCGCGAGATCGTCGGCGGCGCCGTGCGGCCATTCCTTCTACTCGATGCCACGCCCGAGCACGCCCTCGCAACCCCGGCGCTGATCGACCGGAGGGGCGATATCGGGCGGATCTTCAAGGCGCGGGACGGCCTCGTCGCCCTGATCCGGCCGGACGGCTACCTTGGCTATCGCGGTCTCCCGCACCAGTCGGGCGCGCTCGCCTCGTACCTGGCGCGGGTCTTCGCCCTGCGCATGCGCGAGTCCTTATCGTGTTGAAAGCCTGGTTTCACACCGGCCAGATGTATCCGTTCGAGTCTTGACATTCCCCGATTCCGGTGTAGTCTGCGACGCACCGATGTGACCAGAGATCGTCGTACGTTGTGACGCGTCGCATCGGCGTGAAGTTCAGAACGGAGGCATCGATGTCGCGTTCGCTCCGCTCCCTTCTGCTTTTCGTCCTCCTCGTGACACTATTGGCTCCTCGCGCCCTCGCTCAGGAATCGACACCGGGCACCGGAGTGAGCGGAGCAGCGGTCACGCCCATCGCGGCGGGGCTCGTCAATCCGCGCGGGGTCGTCTGGGCGCCCGATGGCACGCTCTACGTGGCGCAGGCCGGCACGGGCGGCACGATGCCCGGGACGCCGGTCGCGGCCCCCCCCGTGGGTCCATTTCACGGTGGTCTGACCGCCAGCGTCGTCCGCATCGAGGCGGGGTGCCCCGTCCCGGTGGCCGGCAATCTGCCGTCGGTGGTGACGGCGGTCGGCGAGGTGCTCGGGGTCGAGGATCTGGCGATTCTCGACGGGCAGCTTTACGCCTCGATCGATGGCGGCGGCGAGGCGCATGGCAACGCCGCCCATCCCGCCGGGGTCTACCGCATCCTCGCCGACGGCACCGCCGAGCTGGTCGCCGACCTCTCCGCGTGGGTGCGGGCGAACCCGGTCGCGGTCCTTCCCCCCGACCATGATCCGGACGCCGCCGGGTTCAGCCTGGTCGCCGACCCCGCGACCGGCTCATTCTGGGTCGGCGATCCCAACAGTGGCCAGCTTCTGAATGTCGCGCTGGATGGGACGGTCACCCGCATCGTTGACCTCTCCGCGGAGCATCGCGTGCCGACCGGCCTGGTGGCCGCGCCGCAGGGCGGCGTCTACGTCGGGTTCCTGACGCCGGTGCCCTACCCGGATGGCGCCAGCAAGGTCATCCACGTCGCGCCGGATGGCACGGTGACCGATGTGTGGTCCGGGCTGACGGCCGTGACCGATGTCGCGGTCGGCCCGGATGGCACGCTGTACGCCACGGAGATCTCGACCGGGAATCTGCAGGAACCCCCCTTCATGGCGCCGGGCAGCGGCCGCATCGTGCGCCAGACCGAGCGTGACAGCCAGGAGGAGGTCGCGAGCGGGCTGATGTTCCCCGTTTCGCTCGCCTTCGGCCCCGACGGCGCGCTCTACGTGTCGATCCCCGGGATTGGCGCCGACCAGGGGCAGGGAATCATCGGCCGGATCGAGATGGGGGCCTCCGGGGCGACCGCAACGGCGGAGATGATGCCGCCGTCTTGCCCCACGATGGAAGCGACGGCGGCCGCGTAGGGCGGTCTTGCCCATGAGCGGCGCGAGAATGGTGGGATCCCGCGCGCCGCCCCGGATGATATCGGCTGTTGTGTGACGCGATGGCGACGGTGACGGTCTCGGTCCAGCGAGCGGGGTCGGCATCGTGTCCCGGCGATCACCGCATTCGATGCGGCGTGATCCGGTCGTCTCGTGCCAGGTCAGCCCGTATCGAATCTGATCCGGCCCAGCGGTCGCGGCCGAACCCCGCCAGGATGTCATCCGGCGTGAGGAAGCCGCCACCGTAGAGCTTGTTGATCGCCGTGGCGAAGGTGAGCGAGCCGGAGAGGACGGCACGTGGGCCGCCATCGGCGACGACCCGCCCGTCGCCGATGAGGACGACGCGCGTCGCCACCTCCGCCACAAGTTCGACATCATGCGTCGCTAGGAGGATCGCCACCCCCTCCTCGCGGAGTTGGGCCAGGGTCGTGGCCAGGGCGCGCTTGCGGGCGGCATCCATGCCGCGCGTCGGCTCGTCGAGGAGGAGGACGCGCGGCGCGCCGACGAGGACCGCCGCCAGCGCCGCCCGCTCCCGCTCGCCGCCGCTCAGGTCGCGCGGATTGCGCTCCAGCGCATGCGCGAGGCCGAGGGCGGCGAGCGTCACTTCGGGATCGGCCACCGCGCCCCGCTTGTGCTTCAGGGTGAAGGCGAGCTCGTCCCGCAGCGTCTCGGCGAAGAAGAGAGCCGAGGGGTTCTGCGGCAGGTAACCGGTCGTCTGGGCGATGTCGGCCGGGTGCAGGCGTGCCGTGTCCGCGCCTTCAAGCAGCACGCGCCCGGATGCCGGACGGTGCAGGCCGGCGACGAGCCGCAGCAGCGTCGTCTTGCCCGAGCCGTTGCGCCCCATCAGCGCGACCAGCTCGCCGGGCCGCACCTCCAGGTCGATCTCCCGCAGCACCTTCCGCTGACCCCAGCCTGCGCTCACCCGCTGCAGGGCGACGATGGCCGGGCCGGTCGCCGCGGGAGGATCGGGCGGGGCGGGAGCCGGCAGGCGCCCGACGGCCGCGTCCCGGCGCTGGGCGGCGCGCCCCTCCTTGACCGTCAGCGGCAGCGGCTGCCAATCGAGTTGCCGCCCGAGCGCGAGGAGCGCCGGCAGGATTGCCGGGTCGGCCCCGGCAAGGACATCTCGCGGGCGGCCTTCGGACGCGATATGGCCCGCGCGGTCGAGGAGGGTCAGGCGGTCGGCGTGGCTGACGACCCGCTCCAGCCGGTGCTCGGCGAGGACGATCGTCAGGCCGAGGTCGTCGTTCAGCCGCGTCAGGGCCGCCAGCACCTCCTCCGCGCCCCATGGGTCGAGCTGACTGGTCGGCTCGTCGAGGGCGAGGATCTCCGGCTGCAACGCGAGGGCGGCCGCCACTGCCACCCGCTGCCGCTCGCCACCGGAGAGGGTGGCGATCTCCCGGTCGCGCAGCGCGGCGATGCCGAGGAGATCGAGGACCTCCTCGACCCGCTTGCGCATTGTCAGCGGCGGTACCCCGAGCTGCTCCATGCCGAAGGCCAGCTCGTCGTCGACGCGTGAGGTAACGAACTGCGCCTCCGGGTCCTGAAAGACGAAGCCGGTGACGCGGGCGAGCGCGCGCGGGGTGTAGCGCCGGGTGTCGTGCCCCGCGACGGTGACGGCGCCATCGAACGTGCCGCCGCTGAAGTGGGGCGTCAGCCCGTTGAGACAGCGAAGGAGCGTCGACTTGCCGCTGCCGGACGGCCCGGTGATCGTCACGAACTCCCCCGGGGCCACGCGCCAGTCGATCTCGCGCAGCGCCGGCGCCGCGCTCTCGGGATAGGCGTAGGTGACGCTCTCAAACGCGATGATGGGCGGATCGCCCGCGACCCCCGGAGCGCGATCGGTCATGGCCGCACCGCCGCTGGCGCGAGGAGGAAGCCGAGCGCGGCCAGGAGGGGGAGGTCGATCGCCGGCGCGGTCAGGGAGGGGTAGGGCTCGTAGCGAAACGCCGCCGGGTCGAGGACGAGGAGGGTGATCTGCACGGCGAGCACCGCCGCCGAGACGCCGCTCACGATCCACTCCGGTCGCTCCCAGACCGGGTCGCGATAGCGCGTGCGCCGAAGCGCGCCCTTCGCGGGCCGCCCGCTGAGCAGGCCGGCCGCCAGCGTGGCGAGCGCCAGCGCCAGTAGCGCCGCCCCGGCGAGCATCTGCCCGAGCGCGACGCAGAAGATGCCGGTGAGCGCGGCGACGATGCCGGCGAGGAGGAGCGCGGCTTGCCACGACCGGGGGCGCGCCTCGGCCGAGAGCGGGACGCCGAAGGCGCGCGCCTCCAGCGCCTCGGCGGTGATCATCGCCCGCTCCAGCCCCCCCGCCAGCAGCGGCATGACCAGGGGGCCGGCGTCGCGCAGGCCGCGCGGCCGATAGCCGCGCGCCATCTGCGCCTCGCGGATCTCGGTGAGGGCGACCGTCGTTCGCGGGAGGTAGGACCAGGCGACCGATCCGGCCACCGCCAGCGGGGCCATCCGCTCCGGCAGCAGGCGGATCGCGACACTCCAGTCGAGCGTCGCGCCGAGCGTCGCGCTGACCGCGACCAGCGAGAGGATCGCGATCGCGCTCAGCAGGCCGTAGATCAGGGCGTTGAGCGTCAGCGGGCCGCCGACGATCGGCCACCCCTCCGGCAGCTCGGCGATGACGAGATCGCCGACGTGCGCCGTGAGCAGGTTGAAGAGGACGCTCACCGCGCCGAAGAGGAGCGCCAGCCGCAGCAGAGGGCGCCAGCGCGCCCCGGCCGCGCCCGCGCTCCAGACTCCCCAGACGCCGAGGACGGCGCAGAGGGTCGCCAGCAGGGGCCAGGGGTTGCGCCCGACGAGGGGCGGCACGCTCGCCGCCGTCGCCCAGACGAGCCAGGCGCGCGGGTCGAGCGGGCGGGAGGGCTCCCGCATCACGCCGCCGCCTCCATGCGTCGCCGCCTGACGAGCGCGAGCGACGAGGCGGCGATGACGATCAGGATGCCGGAGGCGATCGCCGTCGTGCGCGCGTCCGGGGGAGCCGCCGGGATCGCGGCGGAGACCCCCTCTGGCAGATACGTCTGCGTGGCAGGCGCATTCCCCGCTGCGTCGCCCGCCCCGGCGAGACTGGCGATTTCGCGCGCGGGCAGGCCGGGCAGATGCGGCTCGCGAGCCGTCCAGCTCCAGCCGAAGACGTCGCCGTCGCGGACCTTCGTCGCGCTGGCGCCGAGCGGCTGCCACTTCCAGTCCGCCGGGTCGCTCGCGTCCTGCTTGAAGTACTGCCAATACGGAGCATCGATCGCCGACCCCTGGCAGACGTTGCGGCGGCACTCTGCCGCGCCGCACCCCTGGCCGGCGATAGAGCAGACCCCCTCGCCGAGCGCACCGAAACCGACGGTGACGACGGGGATGCCACTCCGCTTCAGGAGGGCGATGCCGTCGATCGTCTCCTCTGAAAACGGAACCCAGGCGTAGGTGACGCGACCCTCGCCGTCGCGGACGATCAGCCCGGCATGATGCAGCGTGCTGCCCGCCCGTGTCGGCGCTGGCGACAGCAGGATCGCCATGAGGAGCGTCGCCAGCGAGAGCAGCAGCCAGAGGCGGACGGTATGCCAGATCATGCCGCCAGCGGAAGGCATCCGCCCGTCCCCGGGGATTCACCCGCGGCGCAGCCGATGGCGACCGGCAGGGGAGCGCCGGCGAGCGCCGGGATCGCCTGCAGCGTCGCCAGCAGGTTCGGCTCTTCGTCGTCCGCCAGATAGCGCAGTCCGCCGGAGGGGGTCTGGAAGCGGGCCAGCGCGGCCGGCGCGTTCCCCCACTCCGCCGCCGCCGGGTTCTGACCCGTGGCGATGAGCGCCTGGATGACGAGCGCCGTCGAGTTGGCGTCGGCGACGAGCGGGTCGGTCGTCCCCGAGGCGAAGCCGCCATCGGGCGCCAGGAGGGATTTCAGGAAAGCGAGGCCGCGCGCAACCATCGGGTCGTCGCCGTGGCCGGACGCCGCGAGCGCCTGGAGGATCAGCGCCGTGGTGTTCGAGTCGGCCGCGCCGGCGTCGGTCGAGCCATCGAAGGCCCAGCCGCCGGCGTCGTTCTGGGTCGCGTGGAAGGGCGCGATCGCCGCGTCGGCGATCGGCTCCCCGGCGGCGGCGATGGCGAGGATGACTAGCGCATGGCTGTAGAGGTCCGCGCCGTAGATACCGGGGATCGGGTGCTCGATCGTCTCCGTCGGCACCGCCTGCATCGCCACCAGCAGATCGACGCCGCCGAAGACGCGCGGGTCATGGCCGCCGGCGACGGCCGCCATGGCGAGCTTCGCGGCCTGCCCTGCGCCGATCCCGGCGTAGCCCTTCGCTTCTCCCTCGAGGGAGGAGACCGCCCGCTCGAGCGCGGCGCTGGCCCGCGGATCGCTCTCCCGCGCCGCGTAGAGCGCGATGACCGCGTCGGTCGTGGTGCCCGGGTCGGGCTCGCCGGTGAAGCCGGGGAAGGCGCCGGAGTCGTCCTGAAGCGCGAGGAGCCAGTCGGTCGCGGCGACGAGATGCGCGTCCGCGCCATGGACGACGGGCGTGGCTGTCTGCCCGAGCGTGGCGTGCGGCGAGAGCGCCGTGAGGACGACCAGGAGGAGGGCGGCGGCGAGCCGGGCGGCGCCAGCGTGGATGGCCGGGCGCAACCGGGCCGGCGATGGGCGCGGCATATCGTGTCCTTTCCCTTTCGCGCGAAGGGCGTTGGACGCGGCGGGTCGGGTGTCTGACTCCGCCCGGCGGCTCGTCGCCTGGCGTCACAGTTGCGGGACAGTGCCGGACTTGCACCGGCTTCCCCGGAGCGCCCACGAGAGTCTCTCGCGGGTGCGCCCGCCGCATGAACGCTCTTGAGATGGTCGGCGCGGGCAGATCCCCACGCGTGGAACGAGTGTGGCACCGGCAGAAATGCCGCGTCAATCAGCAGTCCGCTTGCGCCCCCTCTAGCGCGCGCTGCCGAGCGGTGCTATAAGGCGTGCGGGGAGGGAAACTTGGATCTCGCCTTTTCGCTCGAAATCGGCATCGTGGCGGCGACGGCCGCCATCCTCGGCTCCATGCTCGGCCTGGGCGGCGGCGTCTTTCTCGTCCCGATCCTGACCCTCTTCTTCGGCGTAGACCCGAAGCTCGCGGTCGGAGCCAGCGCGGTCGCCGTTGTCACCAACTCGATCGTCGGCACCACCAACCACCTGCGCAGCCGCTTCACGAACCCGCGCCTGGCGATGCTGCTGCAGATCGCCGCGGCCACCGGCGCCATCGTCGGCGCGCTCTACGGGGTCGTTGCCGATCCGCGCGTCATCTACGGTGTCTTCGGCGCGGTGCTCGTCTATGCCGCCATCTCGATGATTGTGCGCCCCGACCGCTCGGCGATGCCTCCCTCGCTCGACGTCCCCGACCGCCTCGAGCTCGGCGCCGCTTTCCGCGACCCGGCGATCGGCCGCGAGGTCGGCTACATCCCGATCAGAACGGGCTGGGGCATCGGGGTTGGCGCGGGCTCGGGGATCATCTCGGGGATGCTGGGGGTTGGTGGCGGCGTGGTGATGGTGCCAACAATGAACGTGCTGATGGGCGTGCCCCTCAAGGCGGCCGTCGGTACGTCCTCTTTCATGATCGGCATCACCTCGGTGGCGACCGTCTTCGTCTACTACGCGGGCGGCAAGATCGACCCCTCGCTCGTCGTGCCGGCGGTCATCGGCGTCTTCGCCGGCGGGCAGATCGGCTCGCGCCTGACGCGGCGCATCCGGGCGCAGCGCCTCGCCCTCCTCTTCTCGCTGATCCTCCTCTATCTGGGCGGGTCGCTCCTGTTGCGCGCCTTCGGGATCACCCTGCCGGGGCAGTCATGAGCGCCAGGCAGGCAGCGCCCGGCGTGGCGGACGCACAGCAGCAGGAGATCGCGGAGCTCGCCGCGCGCACCGAGCGGCTGACACCCCTCTACGAGGCGGCGGGGCGCGTCTTCGCCTGGGGCTTTCGCATCGGCGCGGCGATCCTCGCCATCGGCATCCTGGTCGCGGTGGTCAAGGGGGAGCCGCTCGCGCATCAGGCAGACCGGATCACCAACGTGCCGGCGCGGGTCCTGGCCGGCGATTCCGCCGGCATCATCGACCTGGCCATCCTCTGGTTCATGGGGGTCCCGGTGGTGACGGTGATCGTCGCCGCCGTCGACTTCTGGCGGCTCGGCGACCGGCGCTACGCGCTCCTCACCCTGGTCGTCCTGATCATCCTCGGCGTGAGCATCGCCCTCGCGCTCAATCGCTAGTGCGTCGCGCCCTCCGCGCGAAAATCCCGCACATGGACGCGAAGAACGTGTCATGCTGAGGCACGAAGCATCTCGGCTCGGGAGGCGCCGTTTCGGGCAGTCGAGATCCTTCGCTGCGCTGCCGTGAAACACGCCGGGTTTCATGCCGTGGCGGCGCCGCGTCGCGGCATGACCACTCAGGATGACACCCTCGTAGTGCCACGTCACGCGGGATGACACGATTGCCGCACGAGCGTGCGGCACGGGAGAAGAGACAATGGCAAATGAGATGCCTGGCGGGCCGCCGATCGGGCTGGTGGTGGCGATGGAGTCGGAGCTGCAGCACTTCCTGGCGCTGGCTACGCCGGTGCGGGAGGAGCAGCACGGCCCCTGGCGCGATCGCATCGTCCGCCTGGGTGATGCCACGGTCGTCGCCCTCTGCTCCGGCATCGGCATGGTGAACGCGGCGGCCGGGACCGAGCACCTGATCGGCCGCTTCGCCCCGCGCGCCATCCTCAACTACGGCTGCGTCGGCGCGCACCGGCGCGACATTCTGCCCGGCGATGTGATCATCGGCGATGGCGTGGTCAACCACGGCGCCGTCCACATCCTCGCCACCGGCGAGGAGTATTTCCCTGGGGCGGAGTACCAGTTCGCTGGCGAGGTCGTCGCCCTGACCGAGTTGGAGACGGACTCGGTGCTGCGCGATCTGACGATCGCGGCGGCCGAGGGGTGGTCGCCCGAGCCGTGGCCGCGGGGCCTCAACCTGCCGCCCGGCATCGAGCAGCGGCCGCCGGAGGTCCTGGTCGGGCGCGTCGGCTCGGCCGACATGTGGAACCAGCAGCACGAGCGGATCGACCGGCTGCACGGCCGCCACGGCACCCTCTGCGAGGATATGGAGGCGGCGGCCATCGCCCAGGTCTGCGCTCGGCATGAGGTCCCCTTCATGACGGTGAAAGATGTCTCCAACAATGAGTACCACGTCCTGACGGAGCTGGTCGGCGAGATCGACGTCCTGCCGGCGGCGGAGGTCGGGCGGCGCTCGGCCGAGCTGATCGCCCGGCTGATTGAGCGGGTGCCGACGATGTAGCGATTCGCGGGTGATCTTGACACATCGGCAATCGCCCGTATCCTGCAAGAGCGCCCCGCGGACTCCAGCGTGAGCCGTCACGAGAGGCGGACGTGCCACGTGGCACGTCCTCGAGTGGCGCGTCCGGTCTGACCGGGGGTGCTTCGGCTCTTTCGCGCATCACATGGGGAGGTGGCATGGACGCATCGCGCTTCGATCGATGGACCCGTGGCCTGGCCGGGACTCGATCCCGGCGGTCGGTGTCGCGCGCGTTGCTCGCGCTCGGCGCGGCGGTCTTCGCTGGCGGGAACCTGCCTGGCTCGAAGCCGGCCGCGGCCGGGGCCTGCGCCGGCTTCGGCTGCCCCTGCAGTGACGACTCGACCTGCGTCGAGGGCCTTGTCTGCTGCGGGAATAGCTGCAACACCTCGGGCAACTGCGGGCTGAACTGCACGGGGACCGGCGATGCCTGCCCGGCCTCCTGTTCGCAGGGTGAGCCGTGCGCGGACTGCTGCGGCGGCTTCTGCGCCGCCTACGGCGCCTGCACGACCCTCTACTACAGCCAGGCCGGCGGCGCCTGCAGCCTCGCCGATCCGACCGCCTGCGCTCCGGGCCTCACCTGCTGCCCGATCTACGGCGGCGACCCGAGCGACGGGGTTTGCCAGGATAGTTGCTAACGGCGGCGCTTCTCCCTCACCCCCAGCCCCTCTCCCGCTCCGGTGGGAGAGGGGAGTGTGTAGCGAAATGGCGTGACACGCCTGCAACATTGTGGCAGCGAGACGACGCTGCTCGACGGCATAGTCAGACGACTCGCCGCTGCTGTCCTGACATTTCGACGGCAGCACTCCCCTCTGCCACCGCCCCCGGCGAACTTCTGGGTAACGGATAGCCCACCGGCGTGGGAGAGGGGTTAGGGGGTGAGGGAGAGCGCCGCCGGCACGACCGTCACTCCTGTCACGCCAGCTTGCGAAACCCCTCCCCTCGCCCCGCGCACAGGCCGGGGACCCTCCGGGTGGCGGCTGGGGGTGAAGGTATGCTCGCGATCGTGTCCGCTGGTAGCTTGCCGCCCCTTCCCTGCCGACACTACTTGACCGGGCGTTCCTCTCCAGCAAGCGCCTCCCGGATCGCCTCGGCGACTGCCTGCCGCTCCGCGTCGTCGTGGTAGGGGTGGCGCGTCCAGGCGAGATTGCGGCTGAAGAGGCGGTCGTCGTGGCGGCGCGGCACGATGTGGGCATGCAGGTGCGGCACGCTCTGGCTGACGCGGTTGTTGATGGCGACGAAGCTGCCGTGAACGCCCAGCGCCTCCGGGATGACGGCGGCGATGCGCTGCACGAGCCCGAAGAATGGCCCGATCGCCTCGGCAGGGAGGCCGGCGAGCGTGGCGACGTGCGCGCGCGGCGTGACGAGGAGATGCCCTGGCAGCAGCGGGCGCCGGTCGAGGAACGCGATCCCGGCCGGCTCGTCGAGCACGATGTCGGCCGGGGCGTCGCCACGGATGATGGCACAGAAGGGGCAGCCGCGCTCGGTCTCGGGTGTGCCGTTGTCGAAGACGGCGGACGCATCGAGCAGCATGGCGACCTCCCTCGCGCTACTCGCCGTAGTAGGTGAGCGGGCGGACGACGATCTTCCCCGCGGCCGGGTCCATCGAGAGGACGACGTCGGGGTGGCTGGGCAGGAGGATGTCCGCACCCTCCTCCGGCGTGATGACGAGGACATCGTTCGCGCCCGTCTCCATCAGGTCGGTGATGCGGCCGAGGCGGTTCCCCGCCTCGTCGAACGCCTCCAGCCCGATGATCTGGTAGAGAAAGTACTCGTTCGGCGCGAGCGGGCGCGCATCGGAGCCGCGGATACGCAAGGGCGCGCCCCGGAAGCGCTCGACCGTCTCCGGCGAGGAGATCCCCTGCAGCCGCATCAACGCGTTACCAGCATGCATCCGGACGCCGAGGACCGTGCGGCGGGTCGGCTCGTCACCGAGGAAGACCCGCTTGAGCGTCAGCAGGTGCTCGGGATCATCGGTCTGCAGGCGAACCTTGAATTCGCCGCGCACTCCGTGCGGGCCGAGGATGGTGCCAACGGTGAGGCGGACGCGGGAGGGCGGCACGCTGGGCTCGGGGCCAGCGGTATCCGCCAGTCGCGGTGGCGTTTGCGCGGCTCGCCGCGGCGGCCGTCGCCGGGCGCGAGTGGTCCGCGCGAGCCGCGAGGCAGGCGAACCCTCCCCATCCGCATCCTGGGGGCCGCTAGCGGCGATCTCGGGAATGGGGATGATCGGGCCGCCCGGCTCGGGCAGGGGCGGCTGGGGCTGGGTGCGGCGCGGCCCCTGCCCTTCAGTCTTCGATGTCGAGCGAGGCACGAACGTTGTACCGCGAGCCGGTGATCGTCAGGGCCGTGCGTATGGCGCGCGCGATCCTGCCCCCCCGACCAATGACCTTGCCGAGCTCCTCTTCGGGAACGCGCAAGCTGACGAAGACGCTGCCACCCCGTTGCCGGGTCTCGACCTCGACGGCGTCGGGATCGTCGACGAGGTTGGTGGCGAGATAGGCGACGAGGGAGCGCAGCCGCTCGGCGGCATCGAGCGACGGTCCGGCGCCGTCGTCCTCATGGCCGTTGTCATACGCCGCGTAGGACTCGCCGGCTTCGTCGTCAAATGGTGCGCCGTCCTCGTCGTACCCGCCCTCGAGGTCCGGGTCGTGGAGGCGCTCCTCCGTACCACCGTGTAGATCCATGCTCGTCGCTCCTTGTCTCCCGCCGATGCGCCGAGAGGCGACCGCGGCCGGTCGCCTCTCGCCATCTGCGTCGTCGGGATCGGTTCGTCGCCCGCGGAAGTCGCGTGCGCCCGGCGGCGTTACTCCGCGGCGACCTCGGTCCGGTAGGCGCCGGCCTTCTTGAGGAGGGAGCGGACCGTCTCGGTTGGCTGCGCGCCGACGCTCAGCCAATGGCGGGCGCGGTCGAGATCGACGTTGATGGTGGCGGGGTCGGTGATCGGGTCGTAGAACCCGAACGACTCGATGAACGCGCCGTCCCGCGGCGAGCGACTGTCAGCGGCGACAATGCGGTAGCTTGGCCGTTTCTTCGCGCCCATGCGCCGCAACCGAAGTTTGACCACGCGGAATTGCTCCTCTACTTTCGCCGCGCGCCCGGTGGCGCGCATCATGCCAGTTTCGTGACGATCGGCGATATGCCCCGACGTCGGGTCCCGGCGGAACGATGAGGCCGGATCCCGGAGACACACACAAACATTCCCGCACCGTAGCGAGGGAACGCCCGACTATAGCACCAGATTCGCCGGAGCGTCAACGAGTTTGCGCCGTGGAGCGCCGGTTTATTCGTCCTGCTGGCGCGCCGCGCCGGCGGCATCGAAGTCGAGCGCCGCGGCGCCGCAGGCGACGACGAGCGCCCATGTCAGCATGGGCGAGAGACCGAGGTTGACCGCGCGGGTGACGATGCGCCGGGGCCCCTGGCGCAGCACAAGCGCCTCGGCAATGACCCGGCTGACTGGGGTGGCGTGATCGTCTAATGGGGTCGGGGCTCCCATGCACTCCCTCCACGTTCCTTGGGGTATGGCGAGCGTGGTCGCGGCCGGCTCGCCCGCGGAAAGCGGCGAAAACCAACGTGACGCCGCGCCTTTCTGCCATCGATCCTAATGCTGGTATGCAGATTTGGCAATACCCCATCGGGCAGCATGCGCGACAATTCGGCAGAGTGCATGCGGCTCGTGGCTGATGTGACGAGGCGCTTGCGGCGGACTCGTGGCCATGGCAATTGCGCTCGCGGCCATGGACGGTGATGGGCGCCGACGGCAGCCGCTCAGCCTCCGCCCCGCTCCTCGTACTCGGAGATGACGGCCACCTTCTCGGCCGAGGCCGAGCCGGGGTCGAACTCGTAGCCGAGCCACTCGTTGACCAGCCGCTTCGCCAGTTCCGGCCCGACGACGCGCGCCCCGAGCGTGAGGACCTGGCAGTTGTTCGAGAGGACCGAGCGCTCGACCGAGTAGGAGTCGTGGGCGACCGTCGCCCGGATTCCCGGCACCTTGTTGGCGCTGATGGCCATGCCGATCCCGGTGCCGCAGACCAGGAGCCCGCGCCGCGCCTCGCCGCGAGCCACCGCCTGCGCGACGTCGAGCCCGACGTGGGGATAGGCGGTGTCGTCGCTGGCGTCGGGCACGCCGAAGTCGACGACATCGACGCGGGGGTCGGCTTCCAACTGCTGCTTGAGCAAGTTCTTCAGGTCGGCGCCGGCGCTATCGGCGCCGATCGCCACGACGTAGCGATCGCTGGCCTCGGTCATGGTCGGGTCCTTTCGGTAACAGCGCCCCACGGAAAACCGTGTCATCCTGAGCTTGCGAAGGATCTCGGCTCCCCGGATCATCGCCTCCCTTCAGCCGAGATGCTTCGTTCCTCAGCATGACACGCTCTGGGTGCAGCGTTCTGGCAGTCGCGCCAGGGACGCCCTATTCGCCCTGGTCCGCGAATCCCTCGCCGAACGCCT
This sequence comes from Thermomicrobiales bacterium, assembly GCA_020853615.1. Lineage (GTDB taxonomy): Bacteria > Chloroflexota > Chloroflexia > Thermomicrobiales > UBA6265 > JACCXM01. The sequence goes on along the minus strand of JADYYO010000061.1, from coordinate 16,204 downwards.
GCAGAACGTAGTACATCGAGGTGGCGCCGGCATCCTGGGTGCCGCGCGAGCGCTCGCCGAGGCGCGAGGCGCGCCCCCGCTTGCTGACCATATCGGTCGTCGCTTCCATGCCCGCCTTGGCCGCCGGCAGCGCCGCCGCCCAGGCGTCGAGGAGCGATGCCCCGCTCGCGGCGGCGGTGGCGAGGGCGTCGGAGAAGGGCGCCAGGGTGTCGATCATCGTCTTGTCGCCCGGCTGCGCCTGCCCGAGCCGCTGCAGCGTCGCCTGCGCGTCGGCCATCGCCGTCGCCAGCGCCGCGGCGTCGACCGCGGCGTCGTCTGCCGGCAGCGCGTTGCCGATGGCGATCAGCCACGCGCCGACCAGTGCTCCGGAGGCACCGCCGGCCGCATTCTGGAAGGCGATGCCGCCGCGGGTGAAGCTGCTGCGGGCGCTGCCCGCGCTCCCCGCGATGGCGTCGACGGCGGCGCGCATCCCGCGCACCATCCCCGCGCCATGGTCGCCGTCGCCGGCGGCCGCATCGAGGCGGCCCAGCTCCCCCTCCTTCTCCTGCATCGCCGCCAGCGCGCGCCGCAGCGCGGCGCGCGCGCGCTCCCCCATCTCGCCGCCGGGCGCTTCCTCCTCCTCGGCAGCCGCCGCGCTCGATTCCGCCGCTGCCGCGGCCGCCACCTCGTCCCCATTCGAAGTTCGCAGTGCGGCGACGTCGGGGCCGATGCTGGTGAAGGCGGGTGAGGCGGCGGTGGCGTCGAGGAGCGGCTTCAGGTCGTCGTCGAGCCAGAAGAGGGAGAGGGACATGCCCGGCATGTCGAGCGAGGTGACGAACTCGCCGATCATCGGCGTGTAGGGCTGCACGCCGGCCCGGTCGAGCAATTTGGCGACATCGTTGTAGAAGACGAACATCTCCTCGTACTTGGTGCCCCCGAGGCCGTTGACTAGCACGGCGGCCTCGCTCCCCGCGCCCGGGGGCGTCTCGGCGAGGAGGATGTCGACCAGCATCGCGGCCAGCTCGCTCGCCGGGGGATGCTCTTCGACGCGGACGCCCTGCTCGCCGTGGATGCCGAGCCCGACCTCCATCTTGCCGGCTTCCACGGTGAAGAGGGGCTCCGCCTGCCCCGGCACCGTGCAGCCGGCGAAGCCGACCCCGGCGGTGCGAACGCGCGCGTTGGCGTGCCGGGTCAGCGCCTCGACGTCGGCGATGCTGTCACCGCGCGCCGCGGCTGCCCCGGCGCTCTTGAAGACGTAGAAGCCGCCGGCAATGCCTCGCCGCCGGTCCGCCTCCTCCGGTCTGGCCGAGAGGACATCGTCGGTGACGAGGACCGTGCGCGCGTCGATCCCCTCGGCGCGCAGGCGGGTCTCGGCCATGCCGAAGTTCATGACGTCGCCGCTGTAGTTGCCGAAGGTGAAGAGGATGCCGGCGCCGCCGTCGACCGCCTTGCCGACCCGGTAGCACTGCTCGCCGGAGGGGGAGGTGAAGATGTCGCCGATCGCCGCGCCCGAGGCGAGTCCCTGCCCGACAAGACCGTAGAAGGCCGGGTAGTGCCCCGAACCGCCGCCGACCACGACCGAGACGCGCCCGCGCGCCGGGATGCCATTGGCGATGACGCCCGACGCGCCCGGCGCCCGCCGCAGGTAGCGCACGTAGGCCGCCGCGAAGCCGGAGATCATCTCCTCCCGAAAGGTGGACGCCTCGTTGAGCAACCGCTTCATCGCTTCCCCCGCGGCTATCAGCTATCAGCTGTCGGCTGTTAGCTTCTGGCTCTTGGCCTTTGGCTTCCGACTCACGACTTCCGACTTCTTCTCAACTCCTCGACTCCTCGACTCGCTCGGCAGGCGCTCGAGCAGGTAGCGGCGCACGTCGTCCGGCGATGCGGCGATCTTCGCACAAAGCGCAAGGGCGTCGGGTTTGGGCGGGTAGACCGGATTCGGGATGGCGATCACGGTCATGCCGGCGGCGGCCGCGGCCCGAATGCCGTTGCTCGAATCTTCGACCCCCGCGCAGCGTTCGGGGTCGATGCCGATGCGGCGGGCGGCCTCCTCATAGACGTCGGGCGACGGCTTGCCGCGCGACACTTCTTCGCTGGAGACGTAGGCGCTGAAATGCGGCATCAGATCGACCGCCTCCAGCACCGCCTCGATCAGCCGTCGCGGCGCGGAGGAGGCGACCGCGACCGGGACGCGCCCGGCGACCGTGATGACCATCTCGCGCGCGCCCGGCAGAAGGTCGACCCGGCCCCCGTGCAACGCGCCGATCATGCCGTCGATGACCGAGGTGGCGATCTCCTCGGGCGTGCCCCGCCCGATCCGCTCGGCCATGTAGCCTGACCACTCGGGGACGCTCATACCCTGCACGGTGGCGGTGTCGGACGGCTGCCACGCGTAGTCGTTCTCGGCCGAATGCCGGGTCCAGTTCTCCTCCCAGAGATGCTCCGATTCGACCAGCACCCCATCGAGGTCGAAGACGACGCCATCGAAGCGCGCGACGTCGGAATTCACCATCTCTTCCCCCTGGATCGAGCCCCGCTCACGCGGCAACGCGCCCCGGCATCAGCGCGGGGCGACCGCGAAGGGCACTTTCGCTTCTTCCAGAATGCGCAATCCCGCGGCGTCCACACCGTCGTCGACGACGACGAGATCGAAATCGGTGAGGGGCGCGAGCCGGTGCAGCGCGGTCTTGCCCAGCTTGCCGTGATCGATCAGGAGGATGCTCCGGTTCGCCGCGCGCAACATCGCCCGCTTGACGGCGACGATCTCCTGCTCCTGGTGATAGGCGATGCCGTTGGCCACGGCCGAGGTCGACATGATGAAGACATCGGCCCGCAGCGAGGCGATCGCGTCCTCGCAGACAATGCCGATAAACGAGTTGTGGCTCGGGGAGTATTCGCCGCCGAGCGCGATCAGCCGGATCCCCGGGGCATCGTGCAGGATCTGGATCGTCGCCAAGTAGTTGGTGATCACGGTCAGCGGCGCGATATCGGGCAGCAGCGGGGCGAGGGCGAGCGTCGTCGTGGCGTCGTCGAGCAGGACGGCCTGGCCCGGCTCGATCCGAGGGAGGGTGTAGCGGGCCAGTGCCGCCTTCTCCTCCCGGGCCGTCGCCAGCCGGTAGCGGACATTGCTCTCGAAGAGGCTGGAGGGCTGGGGCGTGGCGCCGCCGCGCGTCTTGCGCAGAACTCCCTGCTGCTCCAGCTCGTCCAGGTCGCGGTGGATCGTCATCGCGCTGACGGCGAAGCGCTCGGCCAGCTCGCGGGCAGAGACCGCCTCGTTAGCGAGGACGATGGCGGCAATCTGCTCGCGGCGCGCGCTCGGGCTGAGCCCAGGCATGGCGGGCCGCGAGGCGCTCTCTGCCTGCCGCTCCAGGGATGCGGTCATCGACCTGCCTCGCGTTCGTCCACTCGTCAGCTCCCGTGGCAGCGCGTTGGGGCCATCGCAAAGATCACATGAGCATCTGTGATTTCATCATAGCATCTGTCGTCGGGAGGCGCGGCGTTCTTCCCTGATTGGGCGCGGCATGCCGCAACTGGGCACGGCATGCCGTGCCCCTACCCGATGCACGCCTTTTATAGGGGCACGCCATGGCGTGCCCTGGGCACTGAAAACCAACGCGGCTTGTGATCTTGAACGCGCGTAGCCACCGCTGGCCGCTCGCGATTGCCACCTGGAGGTCTTGCCCTCCTCTTTCCCCCATGCTAGAGTGAAATCATCACACATATCCGTGATAGCGGCGCGTTCGGGAGCGATCTCGCGCTCCAGGTTCTCCGTTCCGCGTACGGCCCGCTGACCGCGTGGTCAGGGCGTCGAGATGAGAGGAGTTCCGCATGCCTCGTGGATATCGGTCGTCGTTGACTGACACGCTGGGGCGTCGCCTTTCCCGGCGCCGCGCACTGCAGGCCGGACTCGGCGCCGGCGCGGCGCTGGCGATGACCGGGATGGCCGGCTTGCACTTCCCGGCCGCGGCGCAGGACAGCGCGGCCGCGGACGTCACCGGCGACTTCGACTGGAAGCGCTACGACGGCGCGACGATCAAGGTCCTCCTCAACGAGCACCCCTACTCCGACGCGCTGAAGGCGAATCTGCAGACCTTCCAGGACCTGACCGGGATCACGGTCCAGCAGGACACCTTCCCGGAGACCAACTACTTCGACAAGCTCACCGTCGATCTGCAGTCGGGGCAGGCGACCTACGACGCCTTCATGCTCGGCGCCTACATGGTCTGGCAGTATGGGCCTCCGGGCTGGCTGGAGGACATGAGCCCCTGGATCCAGAACGCCTCGGCGACCAATCCCGAGTACGACTGGGAAGACGTCCTGCCGAACCTGCGCACCTCCGATAACTGGAGCCTCGTCGTCGGCGAGCCGCTCGGCAGCGGCGGACAGTACGCGCTGCCGTGGGGCTTCGAGGCGAACACCGTCTCCTACAACGCTGAGGTCTTCGACAAGCTCGGCGTCAAGCCGGCCGAGACGATGGATGAGCTGGTCGAGCTGGCCGCCAAGCTGACGAAGGACGCGCCCGGCGCCGGGTACGAGGGGATGTACGGCATCGCCACCCGCGGCGCGCGACAGTGGGCGACGATCCACCCCGGCTTCATGACCCAGTACTCGCGCGAGGGGGCCAAGGACTTCGAGCTGCAGAACGATGTCCTCGTGCCGGTCATGAACTCCGACATCGCGGTCGACTTCACCGACAAGTGGGCCAAGATGATGAAGCAGTCCGGCCCGGCGAACTGGACGAACTACTACTGGTACGAGGTCGGCACCGACCTCGGCGCGGGCAAGGCGGCGATGATCTACGACGCCGACATCCTCGCCTATTTCCAGAACCAGCCGGGCGGCAGCGCCAGCGCCGGCAAGATCGCCTGGCACACCGGGCCGAAGGGACCGGACGGCTCGCTTCTCACCAACCAGTGGATCTGGTCACTGGGGATGAACGCCAAGTCGCAGAACAAGCCGGCGACCTGGACCTTCCTGCAGTGGGCGACCGGCAAGGACCACCTCCGCTACGCGGCGCTCGAGGGGAACATGGTCGACCCGGTCCGCCGCTCGATCGTCGACGATCCCGAGTTCATCGACAAGATGAAGGGGAATCAGAACTTCCTCGAGACCTTCAACGCGATCATCGACGACACCAAGATCCTCTTCACGCCGCAGCCGCAGTTCTTCGACGCCACCACCCTCTGGGCCGGGGCGCTGCAGGAGATCTACGGTGGCGCCGATGCCAAGCAGACGCTCGACGCCCTCGTCGAGGAGATCCAGCAGGCGACGGAGTAGCCGCGCGGATCGTGCGATCGGTCGCCGGCTCCAGCGGAGCCGGCGACCCCGTTTCATGACGGGATCGGCTAGGATTCGGGAATGCGTGGCGGCACGGCGCTCGCCCCAACGGAACAGGCAAACGACGGGCTCCTGCCGGCGTGGCGGCGTTCGGCGCGCCCGTATCTGCTGGTCATCCCGGCGGTCGCGCTGACGATCGGCATCCTCTATCCCTTCGTCCAGGGCGCGATCTACGCCTTCCAGAACTACAAGGCGACCCGGCCGAACCCGGAGTTCATCGGCTTCCGCAACTTCGAGCGGATCCTGACCGACGACAAGTTCTGGCACAGCGTCGGCGTGACGGCGAAGTTCGCCATCGGCGCGACCCTCGTCGAGACGGTGCTGGGGGTGGCTATCGCCCTCCTCCTGGCGCGCAGCAGCCTCGTCAGCCGTACGCTGGAGCGCTTCCTGATCCTGCCGCTGATGGTCGCCCCGATCATCGCCACCATCATGTGGCGGCTGATGATGCAGCCGAGCGTCGGCATCCTCAACTACGTCCTCTCGCCGATCGGCCTCGGCAATCAGGCGTGGACCGACACGCCGGCGATGGCGATGTTCTCCGTCATCCTGATCGACGTCTGGATCTTCACCCCGTTTGTCGCGCTGCTGGTGCTTGCCGGCTTGCGCTCCTTGCCACGCGCCCCGTTCGAGGCGGCGGCGGTTGAGGGGGCGAGCTTCTGGTTCACCTTCCGCAATCTGACGCTGCCGATGCTCTGGCCCTATATTCTGGTCGCGGTCATCTTCCGGCTGATGGACTCGCTGAAGGTCTTCGACGTGATCTTCGCCCTGACCGGGGGCGGTCCCGGCAACGCGACGATGGCGCTGCAGATTCAGGCCTATCAGGACGCCATCCCCTTCTCGAACTTCTCGATCGGGCAGACCTACATGCTCATCCTCTGGTTTGTCGTCTACCTCGCGACCTTCGGCCTGATCAAGGTTCTGGCGAAGGCGCAGGCCCGCGCGGCGGGGGTTTGAGTGGGCGTGATAGTGATGGAACTCGTCTCTCCATGCGTATCCACGCGTAGGGGCGACGCAGGCGTCGCCCGAGCCCCATACCAGGGCGTTCACCTCCAGGCAACCCCGTCGCCAGGATTGACAGTCGCGGCGGATCAGCCCGCGCGACGCAGGCGTCGCCCTTACGGCCGGTCGGGCGTTTCCAGCATGGGAGCCAGCTAATGGCAGCGATCGAGGCGAACCCGGTCCTGGCGGAGCAGGAGGAGCGGGCGGCCACGCGGCGATGGAGCGTCGGCGGCATCGCGCTCGATCTCCTCACCATCGTCTACTTCATCTTCGCCCTCTTCCCGCTCGTCTGGATGCTTCTCCTCTCGTTGAAGACGCCGGATCAACTCTTCACCACCTACTTCCGGTTCACGCCGACGCTCGATTCCTACCGCGCGGTGCTCGGGCTCGACGCCTCCGGCAGCGTCCCCTTCGTCCGCTTCTTCATCAACAGCCTGATCGTCTCCTTCGGGGCGGTCCTCATCTCGCTGCTGGTCGGGGTGCCGGCGGCCTACGCCTTCGCCCGCTACCAGTTCAAGGGGGGCGAGAGCCTCCTTTTCACCCTCCTCTCCTTCCGCTTCGCCCCGGAGCTGATGGTGATCATTCCGATTTATGTTATTTACCAGCGGATCGGCCTCTTCGATACGCACCTCGGGCTGATCTGGGTCTACCAGTTGATCACCCTGCCGCTGATCGTCTGGATCCTCCGCTCCTACTTCCAGGACCTGACGCCGGAGCTGGAGCAGTCGGCCCTGCTCGACGGCTACTCCCGGCCGCAGGCCTTCGTGAAAGTGGCGCTGCCGCTGGTGAAGCCGGGGATGGCCGCCGCCGCGCTCCTCGCCTTCATCTTCGCCTGGAACTCCTTCATCTTCCCCTTCATCCTGACCGGGAGCAACGCGCAGACGGTGACGGTCGGCGCCCTCTCCTTCATGGGCGGCGCCACGCCGCGCTACAACCTGACCGCCGCGGCGGCGCTGATCGCGCTGATCCCGCCGCTCCTCCTCGCGCTCTCCATTCAGCGCTATCTCGTGCGCGGACTGACGTTCGGCGCCGTGAAGGGGTAGTGGGTGGCGACGCTCGAAGTGCGCGGGGTGCGCAAGGAATTCGGCAAGCTCGTCGCGCTCGACGGGCTCGACCTCGATGTCGGCGATGGCGAGTTCTTCGTCCTCCTCGGCCCCTCTGGCGCCGGCAAGACGACGACGCTGAAGTGCGTGGCGGGGCTGGAGACGCCGACCGCCGGGCGCGTCTTCATCGGCGGCCGTGACGTCACCGACGTCGAGCCGAACGCGCGGCGGGTGGCGATGGCCTTCGAGAACTACGCGCTCTATCCGCAGGAGACGGTCTTCGACAATATCGCCTTTCCCCTCCGCTCGAAGCGCTACTACCTGCCGCCGGCCGAGGCGAAGTCGCTGATCGAGCGGGTCACGGCGACGCTCGGCATCGGCCATCTGCTGGAGCGGATGCCGGGCGAGCTCTCCGGCGGGCAGCGGCAACGCGTGGCGCTGGCGCGGGTGCTGGTCCGCCCGGCCGATGTCCTCCTCCTCGATGAGCCGCTGTCGCACCTCGATGCCAAGCTGCGCGCGGCGATGCGCGCCGAGCTGAAGTCGCTCGGGGAGCTGCAACAGACGACGAGCCTCTACGTCACCCACGACTACCTCGAGGCGCTGGCGCTCGGCGACCGAATCGCGGTGCTGCGCGCGGGGAAGCTGGTGCAGGTCGGCACGCGGGAGGATCTCTGGCACCGTCCGGTCGATGTCTTCGTGGCGAGGGCGTTCGGGCAGCCGCAGATCAACCTCCTCGGCGGCCAGATCGAGCAGCGCGATGGCGAAGCCGCCTTCGTGACCCCGGACGGGCTCGTCCGCGTGCCGCTCGGCCCGGTCGACCTCCCCTCGGGCGCGGCGGTCGAGCTCGGCGTGCGCCCGCGCGATCTCGTATTCGGCGAGGAGCCGGGGATGCACCCGTTGCGGGGGCGGATCTACGTCGTCGAGCCGCTGGGGCGGCAGCGCGAGGCGACGATCCAGATCGGCAGCCAGCAGATCGCGGTCGTCACGCCCTTCGAGGATTTGCAGCCCGATGCGCTGGCGACGGTCTCGGCGCCGCCTGAGCGGCTCCTCCTCTTCGACCGCGATGCGGGGCAGCGCATCCCGCTAGCGATGCCGGGCGGCGTGGAAGAGACACCGCAATGGCGCGAAGTCGAGGTAAGCGGCCGTGGCTAGTGCTCCGATGCACCGCGGGTCGAGCGGCATGGTGCTCAGCCGCCTGACAAAGACCTTCCGCCAGCGGGGCCGGGCGCCGGTGCATGCGGTGGCGGGGATCGACCTGACGGTCGACGAGGGAGAGATGCTCGGCCTCCTCGGCCCCTCGGGTTGCGGGAAGTCGACGACGCTGCGCATGATCGCCGGGCTGGAGGAGCCGACCAGCGGCGACATCGGGGTCGGGGGGCGCTCGATCGTCGGGCTGCCGCCGCACGAGCGAAACGTGGCGGTCGCCTTCGAGAACTACGCGCTCTTCCCGCCGCTCACCGTCGAGGAGAACATCACCTTCGGCATGCGCGCGCGCAAGGAGCGGGATGCCGTGGCCCGGGCGCGCGAGGTCGCGGAGCGGCTCGGCATCTCGCCCCTGCTCGACCGCAAGCCGGGCGGGCTCTCCAGCGGCCAGAAGCAGCGCGTCAGCCTCGCCCGCGCCATCGTCCGCACCCCCTCGGTGCTGCTCCTCGACGAGCCCCTCTCGCACCTCGACGCCGCCGAGCGCGACGCCACCCGCCGCGAGCTGAAGCGACTGCAGCGGGAGACGGGTTTCACGACCGTCCTTGTCACCCACGACCAGCACGAGGCGCTCTCCCTCGCCGACCGCATCGCGGTCATGAACGACGGCAAGTTGCAGCAGGTCGGCACCGCCGACGAGGTCTACGACCGGCCGGCAAACCTCTTCGTTGCCGACTTCGTCGGCGAGCCGCGCATGAACCTCCTGCCCGGGCGGCTCTCCGATCGCGGCAACGGCGAGTTGGAAGTCCGGCTCTCGGATCAGGCGCGGGTGGCCCTGCCGGGGATCGTCGCCGGCGAGGCCAATCAGCGCGAGGTGATGCTGGGGATTCGGCCGCAGGATCTCCGGCTGGAGCCGCCCGATGCTCCCGGCGCGCTGGCGGCGACGGTCTTCGCCTTCGAGCCGCTGCAGGAGGTCGGCCGCCTGACCGCGCAACTGCCAGGGGTCGAGCAGCGCGTCGTCATCGAGACGCACCACGATGTCCGCGCGCGTTCCGGCGAAGCCGTCGGGCTCTACCTCGATCCGGAGCGCACGCATCTCTTCGATCGCGAAACGGGAGAACGTCTGGAATGGGAGAGCGTGCCGTCAATGGTCGCGAGGTAGCCGTGCAGGCCGTCCCGACGCTGCTGGCGGGCGATCAGTTCGTCCTGAACAGCCTGTTGCGCGAGGCGATCGCGGCCGAGGCCGGCGACCGGGTCGCGCTGCGCGAGATCGTGCTCGGCTGGCCGGTCGATCCCTTCGGGCCGGTCGCCGAGGTGAAGGAGGCGGCGGGGACCGAGGAGAAGATGCTCGGCGTCCTCGACGGCATCGAGATCGTCGTGACGGAGATGGCCCCTATGACGCGGCGGGTCATCGCCGCGTCGGAGGCGCTGCGGCTGATCGTCGTCTGCCGGGGCGGGCCGGTCAACGTCAATCTCGAGGCGGCGACGGTGCGGGGCATCCCGGTCTGCTACTCCCCCGCCCGCAACGCGGCCGCGACCGCCGAGTACACGATCGGCCTACTGCTGGCCGCCATGCGCCGCATCGCCGAGGGGCACAAGGATCTCCTCGCTGGCGTTTGGCGCGGCGATCTCTACGCCTACGACGTGGCCGGCATCGAGCTGGAGGGGAAGACGGCCGGGCTGGTCGGCTTCGGCGCGGTCGGCAGCCGGGTCGCGCGCGTGCTGCGCGCCTTCGGCACGGAGGTGCTGGTCGCCGATCCCTACGTCGACCCGGAGGCGGTCACGCGCGAGGGGGCGACGCTGGTGACGCTCGACGAGCTGCTGCCCCGGGCCGAGATCCTGAGCCTGCACGCCCGGCTCACCCCCGAGACGCGCCACCTAATCGACCGCGAGGCGATCGCCCGCCTGCCAGACGGCGCGGTGCTGGTCAACGCGGCGCGGGGCGGCCTTCTCGATCAGGAGGCGCTCTTCGACGCGCTCGACGCCGGCAAGCTGCGCGCGGCCGCCCTCGATGTCTACGACCCGGAGCCGCCGGAGGCGGGCTCGCGCGTCTTCACGACGCCGAATCTCGTCATCTCGCCGCACCTCGCCGGGGCCAGCCGCGAGACCGCCGAGCGAGCGGCGACGATCGCCGCCGCCGAGGTCGGGCGCTACCTGCGCGGCGAGCCGCTTCGCTTCGTCGCCAACCCGGCCGCCGTGACGACCGGATAGAGCGGCTTGCTGGGCGTGTCATGCTGATGAAGGAAGCACGTTGGTTCCGGTGGCCGGGCGTGCTGGTCGCATCTACCCTCACCCCGGCCCTCTCCCTGTGCGCAGGGAGAGGGTGTGTTGACGTCGACGAGCCGTGACGAAAGGGGACGCGCCGCTCGGCAACGCCTCGTCGCCTACAGCCTCGTCGTGGCCGTCACGAGCCGACGAATTCAGCGCTCCCTCGTCCTGCGCACAGGGAGAAGGCTGGGGTGAGGGTTCGCGCAACCGGCGCGCATGGTGAATCGTGGCATGTGCCCCTTGCAGGGTGACACCTTCGAGGGGCGCGGCATTCGGCCAGATACACGCAAGCGATTGCGCCATACGGGGTCGATAACATGCTGATCGGGGTCGATGCCGGAACGTCGGTCGTCAAGGCGGTCGCCTTTGACGACGAGGGGGAGCTGATTCGCGTTGCCGCGCGGCCGACGCGGACGATCGTGCCGTCGCCGGGCCGGACCGAGCAGGATCTGGAGGCGGTCATCGCGGCGGTCGGCGAGGTGATCCGCGAGATCAGCGCCGGCGAGCCGGTCGATCTGCTCGGCATCACCGCGCAGGGGGACGGGCTCTGGCTCCTCGACCGTGAGGGCTATCAGGTGCGGCCGCCGATCCTCTGGTCGGATGCGCGCGCGGCAGGGATCGTGACGGAATGGATGGCCTCCGGCGTTGCCGAAGCGGGCTTCCGCCGCTCCGGCAACATGCTCTTCCCAGGCGCCGCGGCGCCGCTGCTCGCCTTTCTGCAGGAGGAGGAGCCGGGGTCGCTCCGCGCCGCCGCCACCGCCGGCTATTGCAAGGACGCCATCCTGCAGCGGCTGACCGGCGCCCGCGTCACCGACTCCTCCGACGCCTCACTCCCCTTCTTCGACCCAGTGGCGCGCCGCTACGACGACGATCTGCTCGCGCTCTATGGCGTCTCGCAATGGCGCGACCTCCTCGCCCCGGTCGACCCCTCCCCCGCCCCGCTGCGCCCGCTGTCGAAGGCTGGCGCCGAGTTGACCGGGCTGCCGGAAGGAACGCCGGTCCACGCTGGCCCCTTCGATATCTGTGCGACGGTAATGGGCGCGGGGGTGGATCGGCCGGGCGACGGGCTCGTCATCCTGGGCACCACCCTTGGCTGCGCGGTGCTGGTCGAACGGGTGGAGACGGAGGGCCCGCCGGCCGGCATGCTCATCTGCATGCCAAAGGAGGCGCAATGGCTGCGGGTGATGCCGGCGATGGTCGGAACGCCGTCGCTGGAGTGGATCCTGGCGATGACCGGAACGCGGCACGAGGAGATCGATCTGTTGCTGGCGGAGTCGGCGGCCGGCGCGGGCGGCGTGATGGTCCTCCCCTTCTTCGCCCCGGCGGGGGAGCGCGCGCCCTTTGTCGACCCTGCCGCGCGCGGGCAGATGATCGGGGTCAGCCTGGAGTCCACCCGGGCGGACCTCGTCCGCGCCGTCTGCGAGGGGATCGCCTACGCGGTCCGCCACTGCCTGGAGAGCGCCCAACTCGCGCCCGATGCCCGCGTTACCCTGAGTGGAGGTGGCGTCCGCTCGGCCGGCTGGCGGCAGATCCTGGCCGACGTGCTGCAGCGCCCGCTGGTGATGGCGCGGCAGCCGGAGGCTGGGGCGCGCGGCGCGGCGCTTGCCGCCCTTGCCGCCTCCGGGCGCGAGGTCGACATCGCGCGCTGGACGGCCCCCGAGGGGGTCGTCGAGCCTCGCCCCGCGCTCGCCCACCTTTACGACGCCGGCATGGCCTGCTACCTCGACCGCCTCGACGCCACTCGCGGCGCGTGGAGCGGGCCGAGCATGTAGAGACGTTTGGAGCAGTGCGGAGAAGTCGTGTCATCGTGCGTGCCGCGACACGGCGACAGTGTCATCCTGAGCGCAGCGCAGGATCTCGACTCCCGGCAACCCCGTCTCCCCTGCGCCGAGATGCTTCGTGCCTCAGCCTGACACGTCTTGCGCACGCCGCTGTATAGAGGACCGGATCGAATGAGGGAAGCGGGTCGTTGCCGGTCATCCTGACTCACTCCTGGCCATGAACGCGTCGACAACGTTCCAGTCGCGATGGTGCATCGATTCATCGAGCGTCCCGGCGTTGCATGAACCAGACCAGTCCCCTGCCCGCGTTCGCCATGCCATGTTCGAGACCGTCAGAGTTGCCCGGCGATGAGGTTGATGACCAGCGCCAGGATCGCGGTGTTGTAGGCGAACGAGGCGAGCTGGTGGCGGAGCACGACGCGGCGCATCGCCCGGTTCAGCACGTTGACGTCCGGCACCTGGAAGGTCATGCCGATGCCGAAGGCGAAGTAGGCGAAATCCCAGCCGTCCGGCGGGCCGCCGAAGAAGGCGAGGCTGTCGATCGTGCTCGGGTCGGCGTAGTAGAGGCGCGCATAGTGGAGCGTGTAGGAGGTGTGAAGCAGCGCCCAGGCGCCGACGATGGCTGCCCCGCTCAGGAGCAGCCGCAGCCAGTTCGGCGCGCGGGCAAGCTCCACCTGATCCTGCGTGACCATCAGCAGCGCGGCGATCAGACTGATCGCGCTCGCGCCGAGGGAGATCGCCAGCAGCGCGATGCGGCCCGGATCCTCGATCGCGGCATACTGCCGAGTTTGCGCCGGGCTGGAGCGCGCGATGGCGAACCACCCCTCCCCAATGAGGATCAGCACCGCCAGATCCCAGGCGGAGACGACGCGGATGACCCAGCCGAGCGAGGCCGGCAGAAAGAGGAAGCAGAGGGCGGCGGCCACCGCCGCCCCGGCGCGGGCGAGCAGAGCGCCGCGCAGCGATTGGGGTGCTATGCCGGGAGGCTCGTGGCCACTCGTGCGTTGACGGCGCCGCGCGGCCTCAACGTCAGGCATCGGGAAAGCTGGGCCGCGCTCTTGCCGGCTCAGCGCGTGGCCGCCGCGGTGGCATCGATCTCCCGCAGGTGCGCGACGCAGGCGGTCAGCGCCCCGTCGCCGCCGAAGCTGCCGGCCTTCGTCGCCACGGGGAGGCCGGGCAGCGCGCCGCCCGCCAGCAAGGCCCACGGCTGGCCCGCGTAGATCTCGCCGCCGAGCCAGAGCGCCGTGGCGCCGAGCGCCTGGCAGACCGCCGCGGCGACATCACCGCCGGTCAGCACCAGGCCGCCATAGCCATCCCGCACCATCGGAGCTGTGGCAATCTCGGCCAAGCGCATGGCGACCGACCGCTCGCCGCTGACCGAGGGCATCAGCCCGGAGGTGGTGACCACGGTGCTCTTCCCCGCGGCGAGACGCGCCGCGACGTCGGCGATCGTGGCGTCAATGGGCGCGGTGAGATCGTCGATCTGCACCTGTTCGAGGCGCACGATCGGGCTTCCCGCGCTCGCCAGGACGGCGATCTGGCGCGCCGTCGCTCCATGCTGGCTGCCGGCGACGATCAGGATCGGCCGGTCCGTGGCGCGGGGCTTGACGGGGCGCGGAACCGCCGCGGTAAGGGGGAGCGCCGGCGCGAGTTGCCGCGCGAATCCCGCCGAACCACAGAGGATGCGGGGTGCGCCGCCGGCCGCGGCGCGGGCGAGCGTCGCCAGATCCTCCTCGGTCTCCGCGTCGGCGAGAAGAATCCCGGCTGACTCGCCATCGAGGAGAGCCGGAATCGTCCCTGGCCGCTGCCGAATCGTCTCCAGGTCGAGGAGCTGCACTGGCCAGCCACGATCGTTGGCGAAGATCTGGAGCAGATCGGAGAGCCCGCCGGGGCGGCCGAAGCTGCTCTGCTCCAGCGGCACGCCGCCGATGTGCTGCCGGCCGCGCACCGTCGTGCGCCCCTCGGCCGGCAGGGCCGGCGCGACGAGCGCGCGGGTGATCCCGGCCGCATCCATCGTGGCGAAGAGCTCGTCGCGGGGGTGGCCGCGCAGGGCGGAATCGATCTTCTTGTAGATCCAGTGTGGCAGTCCGCCGTCGCGTGGTCGCAGGCCGGAGACTGCTCCCCTGACCGTCTCGGCGGCCTCAGCGGCGTCCATGTCCCGGCTCTCGGTCGTCAACGCCACCACATCGGCCGCGGGGGCAGCCGCACCGCCGAGCGGGATGACGGTGGCGTAGCCGGCGTCGGCGAAGCAGGCACTGGTGTCGGCGGCGCCGGTGAGATCGTCGGCGATGATGGCCAGTTGCGTCATACCGGCGCCTCCGTCTTCGCCGCGCGGGCATGGGCCATCTGGATGGCGACGTCGATCGCGGCCAACATGCTCGATTCGCTGGCGATCCCCTGGCCGGCGATATCGAAGGCGGTGCCATGGTCGACTGAGGTGCGGATGACGGGAAGCCCGTAACTGACGTTCACCCCCGAATCGAAGGCGAGCAGCTTCATCGGGATGTGCCCCTGGTCGTGGTACTGGGCGACGACGATATCGTAGATCCCCTTCGTGGCGCGGAGAAAGACGGTATCGGGCGGCTGCGGATCGCTGACGTCGAGGCCCCGGGCGCGGGCGGCGTCGATCGCGGGGACGATGCTTCGCGCCTCCTCGTTGCCGAAGAGCCCTCCTTCGCTCGCGTGCGGGTTGAGCCCCGCGACCGCGATGCGCGGCCGCTCGATGCCGAGCGCGCGGCAGGCGTCATGGGCGATCTGGATCACCTCCTCGACCCGGCGCGGCGTCACCCGCTCGATCGCCTCGGAGAGGGCGACGTGCGTACTGACGTGGACGATGCGCAGGTTCGGCCCGATGAGGAGCATGCTCACCTTCTCGGCCCCGGTCCGCTCCGTCAGCAGTTCGGTGTGCCCGGCGTAGTCGTAGCCCGCGAGGTGCATCGCCGCCTTGTTGAGCGGGGCGGTGACGATGGCGTCGACTGCGCCCGCCATCGCCAGGTCGCAGGCGCGGAAGACGTAGTCGACGGCCGCCGCGCCCGCCGCCGCGCTCTCCACCCCGACCGGGCACGCATCAGGGGCCGCATTGCCGGGGTCGAGCAGCGTGACGCGCGGGAAGGCGTAGGCGCCCGCCGCCGGGTCCGTGACGATATCGAGGTCGAGCGCCATGCCGAGCGCGTCCGCCGCGCGCTCGAGAATGCGGCGGTCGCCGATGACGAGGGGGCGGCAGCGCGCATAGACATCGGGATGGGCGAGCGTCTTCAGCACCACCTCCGGCCCGATCCCGGCGGGATCGCCGAGCGTGATCGCCAGCAGCGGCCGGGCTGATTCGTCCATCGCGCAGTCTCCCTCATTCGATCGAACACCGCCGTCCTGATCTTACGGTATTCGGGGCGGGACGCTCTCGACGGGGATGCGCCTCCCGGCCCCCACAAGTTTGCCGCCTTTACCGCCTTTACCGCCTTTACCGCCTTTACCGCCTTTGCCGCCTTCGACCGGCTTGGGGTGCTGGGGCTGGGTAGCAGGACGGGGCATTCGTATCGGCCCCGCAAACCCTCACCCCCAGCCGCCACCCAGCGGGTCCCGGCCCACTCCGGTGGGAGAGGGGAGCATGTGGCGAGATGGCGTGACAGCAGGGACGGCTCGTCCGGCAACGGCACGCCT
>JADYYO010000060.1 GCA_020853615.1 Thermomicrobiales bacterium | reverse complement strand
GACTCTTAATCAGTTGGTTGTAGGTTCGAGTCCTACGCGGCTCACCAACGGGATCCGGCAGAGACGGTGAATGGCCGCGCGATTGCGCGGCCATTTTCGTTCGCTCTGGCCTGCCGGCGTCCGGAATCGCGGCCGGCGTGCCCTCGTTCCATGGACGATCGACCAGGCGCGGGATCGCAATCATGTCAACCCTGGCCGATCAGGCGCCAGCCAGCCAGCCCGAGGAGCTCGGGAAGATGCTCGCGCGCTTTCGGAACGAGCGGGGCCTTGCGCAGAAGCAGGCGGCAGAGCTGGCCGGCATCGACAACAGCACCCTCAGCCGCCTCGAATCGGGAGGACGCGGCGTCAGCCGGGAGACCCTCGATCGTCTCTTGGACGTCCTGCAGCTCACGCGCCGGCAACGCCTCGACGTCCTGGTGGCGGCGGGCTTTCTCACGGGCGAGGCTGCCCATCTGCTTGCGGACGACGACCTCTCCCGCCTCGGCCGCCTCCTGACCGGCGATGCGATCACCCCTGCCGATGCCCGGCTGCTCCGCGACTACCTGCGCCTCGCCCTCGCCCATGCCCGGGCGTTGGGCTACGACACGGATTAGTCGCGTGGGGAGCGCTGCATCACTTCTGGCCCCTGCCGGTGGCGCGTGCGCACACGGTCGAGCCGCTGCTGCCGCGCGCGGCGCTCGCGGATCAGGCTCGTGGCCCCGACCAGCATCAGGAGAATGGCGACCGCCGAGAGGACGCGGACGACGCCGAAGACGTCGGCCGCCGCCGCCGCGAAGAAGATCGGCACGAACGACACGACGCTCGTGATCGTGAAGAACGTCGCATAAACACGGGCGCGAATGTGCTCGTGCGATCGCTCCTGCAAAATCGTCTGCGACGGCACGAGAACGAGCGCGTTGCAGACGCCGAGGATCGCCGCCAGCGCTCCCGAGACGACGACCTCCAACATCTCCGGCAGCGGATCCGGGCTGACGATCCGGGTCAGGATGGCGCGGCTGAGGGCCAACAACAGGAGCGAAAGGCCGCCGATGACCACGGCCCAATCGACCAGAGGCCCGCGCGGGAAGCGGCGCGACATCTTCGGCACCAGCATCACGCCCGCGATCACACCCAGACCGGCCGGGGCGACGATGTAGCCGATATCGGTCGGCGGCAGGCCGACGACCGTCGCCACGAAATTCGGCGCGAGCGCGGCGACGAGCATGAAGATCGTCGTGGCGAAGGTCAGATAGGCGATGACCTTGACGAGAATGGGGTCCTGCTTGATGTAGAGGAGGCCCTCCTGCACGTCGTTCCAGATGCGGCGGACGGCGCTCGTCGACTCCGCGCCACTGACGCGATGCGGCAGCGGCATCTTCGGCAGCCACTGGGTGAGGCCCGCCGAGAGGACGAAGGCGACCATCGTCACCATGAAGAGGGTATCGACCCCGAGCGCCTGTGAGAGGAGCGGGCCGAGAATGGCGAATCCGAGGAGTTGGGTCGCCGTGAAGGTGAGGTTGAAGAGCGCGTTGGCGGCCGTGAGTTGGTCGCGCGGGACAAGCGCCGGAATCGACGCCCCCTGCGCAGGCATGAAGAACTGCCCGGCCGCGCCGAAGAGGAACGCCACCAGGTAATAGGCGGGCAGCGCGATCTGGACCGGCCACGATGGCTGCACGAGGAGAAAGAGGACGACCAGCGCGGCCCGGACGAGGTTGACGATCACCATCACCTTGCGCCGGCTGATGCGGTCGGCGACGGCGCCGGCGATGGGCCCGAAGACGACCGACGGCAGCGAGAAGGCGAGAATGACGAAGCTGACGGCCGTATTCGCCTGCGCGACCTGGTGATACTGGACGACTTCGCCGACACGCAGCAGGAGCGAAAAATCGACCATGCTGTTCGCGGTCTGCGAGACCGCTTGCGCCAGCCAGAGCCGCAGGAAGGGCAGATTGGCGAGAACGGCGCGGAACGAGCCCTGCGATTGCGGCCGCAGCACGCGCCGCACGGGGCGCTCGGCGGTTTCGACCGGTCGCTCCCCGCTCTCCATCAACGCGGCCGCTGCAGTTTCGCGGTCATTCAGGACTCCGCGGCATCAACCACCGGCCACGTCGCTGCGCTCGCCTCGCACGAGGCGCCCTCCGGCTGGGCGTCACCCCGCACGAGGAACGCCTTGAGCCGCCGCTCCAGATCGCGCCGAGGCAAGAGCACACGACGGCCGCAGGTGGTGCACGTCAACCCGATATCCGCGCCCAACCGGACGACCGTCCAGTCGTACCCGCCGCAAGGGTGCGGCTTCTTCAGCCGCACCACGTCGCCGAGGGCGAACGGCACAGGCTCCGAGTTCACTCGCGGCCCCCGTTTCGGTCTGAATCAGGCGCGGAGGATCTTCGCGCGGATTACATCAGGCCAGGGATCTTGAGACCACCGGTCAGCGCGCCCATCTTCTCTTCGGCCATCGCATTCGCCCGCTGCATGGCATCCTGGATCGCCGCGGTGATCAGATCCTCGAGGACCTCGACGTCGTCCGGGTCGACCGCGCTGGGATCGATGGAGATGCCCCGGAACTCCCGAGCGCCGGTTACGCGCGCCTTGACGACGCCGCCACCGGCCGTCCCTTCGACCTCTGTCTCGGCCAGCTCGCGCTGCAGCGACTCGAGCCGCGTCTGCATCTGCTGGATCATCTTCATGTTCACGCCCATGGCGCGGCTCTCCTTTGATCATCATGAGATCGAGGCGAGGGAGCGGCTGCATCCCCGCCAGCACGTCCAGAGTATACCTAGGCCGTTCGCCTACCCCGCGAGGATGCGGCGGCGCCGCCTCGCTTGACCTCTTCCGAGCGGGCGACCATCTCGGAGGCGCTCTGCAGCGAGCTGGCGCTCACCGGCAATCCATCGAGCATCGCGGCCAATTCCGCGATGCGAGCCTCGTCGCCTAGCGCCTCGATCGTCGAGACGACCCGGCCTTGCTGCTCCGACTTGGCGATCTGGAAGTGCGCGTCGGCAAAGGCGGCGATCTGCGGCAGATGGGTAATCACGATTACCTGATGGTGCTTCGCAAGCTGCCAGAGCTTTTCGCCAACGACCTGGCCGCTGCGCCCGCCGACACCGACATCGATTTCGTCAAACACGAGCGTTGGCGTCTGGTCCTCGTCCGAAAGGATCGATTTGAGGGCGAGCATCAGCCGCGCAGTCTCGCCGCCCGAGGCGATCTTGCCCAGCGGCTTCAGCGCTTCGCCGGCATTCGGCGCGATGAGAAACGACACCCGGTCGATTCCGGTCGCATCAGCCGCGTAGACCGCCGTTGTTTCGGCCTCGTCGGTCACGGGGACTCCGCGCGCATCCTCCACGCGGTCGAAGGCGATCGAGAAGGCGGCGGAGCCCATGCGAAGCTGCGCGATCGCCCGCTCGACCTCCGCGGACATCCGCGCCGCGCCGGCCTGACGCTGCCGCGAGAGCTCGGCGGCCAGCGTCCCGGCCTCGGCCGCGACCCGCGCCTCGCGCTCGGCGAGAGCCTCAGCATCGACCTCGGATCCCGTCAGACGCTCCAGCTCCTCCTGCGCCTGTGACGCGTGGGCGAGGATGTCGTCGACCGTCGCCCCGTACTTGCGCTTCAACTGCCGCAGTTCGGCCAGTCGCTCCTCGATCGCTTCCAATCGCGCCGGATTCGCCTCGATCGAATCGCGATAGTCGCGCACATCGCCGACCAGCCCCTCGATGCCATAGAACGCCTCCTCGAGACGCCCGGTCAGCTCCGCGATCGACGGATCGAGCCGCGACGCCTCGACCAGCGCCTGCACGGCCGCGCGCAGCGACGGCAGCGCCGCGCCCGTTTCGTCGGCATCGTCGTTGCCGATCAGCGCCGCGTAGGCTGCTGCCGCGTCGGTGGCCAGGCGATCGGCGTTGACCAGCCGCCCGCGTTCGGCGGTCAGCGCTTCCTCCTCCCCAGGTTGGGGGTTGGCGCGCGCGATCTCGTCGACCTGGTAGCGCAGAAGATCGATCCGTTGCATCCGATCGCGGGCGCCGGTGAGGACATCCGCCAGGGCGGCTCGAGCGGCGCGCAACGCGTCGTACGTCTCTGCATACCGGTCCCGGAGCGGGATCGCATGCGCGAAGCGGTCGAGAAGCTCGAGCTGCGCCGCCGGCTGCAGGAGCGAGAGATGGTCGCTCTGGCCGTGCACATCGACCAGCAACGCGCCGACCCGCGAGAGGATCGAGGCGGTCGTCGGGCGCCCGTTCAGGCGGGCGCTGCTACGGCCGCTGCTCTGGATTTCGCGGCTCAGGATGAGCTGCCCATCCTCCGGCTCGATCTCCAGGCTCTCCAGGAGCTGGGCGACCGCTCGTGCATTCGGTGACTGCTCGATATCGAAGGTCGCGTCGACCGACGCCGACCGCGCGCCGGTCCGCACCATGTCGCTGCTCGTCCGGTCGCCGAGCACCACCCCGAGCGCGTCGATCAGGATCGACTTGCCCGCGCCGGTCTCGCCCGTCAACACGTTCAGCGCGGGACCGAATTCAACGCGCGAGGCGTCGATGATCGCAAAATTCCGGATGGCGAGTTCGATGAGCATTAGCGTCGATCACTATCCGAGAGTGTCGGGCGCGGACCATGCGGGGCGTGACCGCTCGCCACGCCCCGCCACATCTCCATCGGTTTGCACGCCGTATGCCGCGGCCGAGGTCAGTCGGCCGCCGCCGTCGATCCATCCCGGAGAGCGGCAGCCACGGCCTCCGGCTTCATCGGCAACGCGGTCATGCGCACGCCGACCGCATCACGGATGGCATTCGCTACCGCTGCGGCGCCGGGGATGGCCGGCGGCTCGCCGATCCCCTTCGCACCATAGGCGCCATGCTCTGAGTGGACCTCGACCAGCACCGTCTCGATCGGCGGCGCCATGTCAGCGCGCGGGAGTGCGTAGTCCATCAAGGTCGCCGTCAGGAGTTGCCCCTCGCTGTCGTACTCCATCCCCTCGTAGAGCGCCCAGCCGAGCCCCTGAACGACGCCGCCATGGATCTGCGCTTCGACCTCGGCGGGATTAATGGCGAAGCCGACATCCTGCACCGCAACGTAGCGGACGGGTCTGGTGACGCCCGTCACCTCGTCGACCTCGACCTCGACCAGATGCACGGCGAACCCCGGCGCGCTCTCCTGGATCGCGGTCGAACCGGTGCCGTAGATCGGTTCGTTCTTCGCGGCAAAGCCCATCGTGCGATTGGCGATGTCCTTCAAGGAGATCGACGCCCCGGGCACGCCACGCACCCGAACCGCGCCATCGACCATCTCGAGGTCGTCGACCGACGCCTCGAGCGCCTCCGACGCGACCGCGAGAATCTGGCGCAGGGCATCCTCCGCGGCGCGCTGCACCGCCTTGCCGACCGTGTAGGTGATCTTCGAGCCGCCGGTGCCCCCCGCAAAGGGCGCGGCATCCGTCGGCGCGGTGGTGACCGCGATATGTCCGGAAGGCATGTCGAACGTCTCTGCGGCGATCTGGGCGAACGCGGTGTTGGTCCCCGTGAGATCGACCGAGCCGAGTACGACCGTCAACTCGCCGTTCGAGTCGAGGCGGCAGACTGCTGTTGCCGGCTCGATGCCGCCCGGCCAGCCGCCGACTGCGATCCCCACTCCGCGCCCGTTCGCCCGCGCCGACTCGCGCTCGCGCCAGGCCGGATGCTCCCGCAGCGCCTCGAGGCACTCCTTTAGCCCGATCCGGGGCCAGGCGCCGCCATTGGGGCGCAGATCGCCCTCGACGGCGCAATTGTGCAGCCGGAACTCCAGCGGGTCGAGATCGAGCTGGCGCGCCAGCTCGTCGACCGCCGACTCGATGGCGAAGGTCGCCTGCTGCGCGCCGGGCGCGCGATAGGCGCCGGCGCCCGGCTTGTTGGTGAAGACCTCGTGGCCGCGAATCTCGAGGTTCGGGAAGCGATAGTAGCCGCCATGCAGCATCGCCGCGATCTGCAGCGGCGCCCCGGCGCTCGCCCCGGTGTTGAACACCAGATTCGACGCGAGCGCCGTAATGTCACCCGACTTCGTCGCGCCGAGCTTGACCGAGATCCGGCAATCGGGCGCCGGGTTGCCTGCCAGAAAATCGTCCATGCGCGAGTAGTGGAGCAGAACCGGCCGCTCCACCGCCCGCGCGACCGCCGCGACCAGCGGCTCGATCAGGACGAACTTCCCGCCAAAGCCGCCGCCGACCGGCATCGGCACCACGTTGACCCGCTGCGGCGGCAGGCCAACCGTTTCCGCCACCCGCGCGCGGCAATAGAACGCCGCCTGGGTGCTCGTATAGACGGTCAGGTCGCCCAGGGGGGTGATATCGACCAGGCAGACCTGCGGCTCCAGATACCCCTGGTGGACAGTTTTGGATTCGACCGTCAACTCAACAACGGCGTCGGCCGCGGCGAAGCCAGCGTCGATGTCCCCCCGGGCGAAGTGGACCGAGGTCGAGACGTTCGGCGCCAACGGCGGCTCGTCCTCCAGCTCTTGCGTCGCGGCATCCGCGTTGTGCATCGCCGCCTCTTCGTCGTTCCCGGCCTGCTGCACCTCGCGAATGTGCGGCGAATTCGGGTCGAGCGCCGCGTCGAGCGTGGCCACGACAGGCAGCGGCTCGTAGTCGACCTCGACCGCCGCCACTCCGTCCTGCGCCGCGGCATCCGTCTCCGCGAGAACGAGGGCCACGAACTGCCCGGCGTATACCGCCTCGCCCGAAGCGAGCGGGGACTTCGCCGGCGCGGTCGCCGGGTCGCGCCAGAGGGGCAGATCGGTGGCCGTAATGACCCGGGCGACACCCAGGACCTGCAGCGCCGCCCCGACATCGATCTTGCGGATTCGCGCGTGGGCGTAGGGGCTCGTCACGGGCCGCGCGACCAGCATGCCCGGCACGCGCAGATCGCCGGTAAACCGCTCTAGCCCGGTCAATCGCCGCGGCGCGTCAATCCGCTTCACGCGCTGGCCGACGGCACGAGTTTCAGGCATCAGTCCTGGTCCTTGCTTGCGATTCACGGAACCCGAGGGCATCGCGTAGGAGCGCCCGGGCCGATTCTAGCATCGGCCATCAGCTCCTCACCCGCCGCACATCGTGGGGTGAATGGTCAGTCGACGGACGACAGAACCTCGTCCGGGCCCCATTCGCGCACGCGCAGCGGCGTCGCCTGCATATCGTTCAGGAAGCCGAATTCCTCGAGCGCCGCGCGAACCTCATCGGCCGAATTCGCTTCCCAGAGGGTGAAGATGCGGTCATCGTGCAGGTCGGGCGACCAGGCCTTGAGCCAGCGCGCGGCACGATTGCCTTCACGCGAGGCCGAGGCGAGCTCGCGCAACCGGGTCGGCGGGTGGATCGTCTCGCCTGCATCCTCGACCGGCGCATGCACCACCAGATAGCGTGCCACCCGTCTCCCTCCCGCACCGCGAACTACGACGCCGGCACGCTCTTGCGGCCCCCGCGGCGGCGGCGACGCCGTTTCGGCGCGGCCTCGGATTGCCCCTCTCCTGCCGGAGAAGCGGACTCCTGATCGACGACCGCCGCGCGCGCATTGGACGCTTCCGACGGCGCGGCCGGTGCTTGCGCCGCCGTCGCCTTCACCCCGCTGCTCCCCAATCCCAACTCGCCGGCGCTGTAGGTGATTTCGGCCTTGTCGTCATCGAGGCGGACGGTCACTAGCTCCTTCATGAGGTGGATCGAGATCACCATTCCTGGCCCGGCTGGGGTCTCGATCGGCTGGCCGAGCTTCGGCATGACCGCCTTCATCTGCCGATATTGATCGTTCTCGTAGGAGAGGCAGCAGAGCAGTCGGCCGCAGACGCCGGAGACCTTCGAGGGGTTCAGCGGCAGATCCTGGTTCTTGGCCATGCTCATCGAGATCTCGGGGAAGACCGGCAGCCAGGACGAGCAGCAGAGCGTCCGCCCGCATCGTCCCAGGCCGCCGAGCAGCCTCGCCTCGTCACGCGGCCCGACCTGGCGCAGCTCGACCCGGCTGCCCAGCTCGCGCGCGAGCTGTTGCGCCAGGTCTCGCAGGGCCGCCGCGTCCGGCTGCCGCTCCCGGTCGGGCACCGAGTAGTTGATCGTCATCGCCGCGCCGTCGAAGCTCGCGTCGGCCGTGATCGGCTTGACCGCGAGCCGCCGCGACCGGGCCCGCTCGCCAAAGAGGCGAATCGCCGCCGCCTCGCCGCGCCGCTGCGCCTCCATGAGGCCGACGTCCGAGTCGTCGAGCCGTCGCGAAACGGTTCCAAGTTCGCCCTGCAGCATCGCCTGCCGCACCTGATGCGGAGCGAGGACGACCCGCCCGGCTTCGCTCCCGCGGCTCGTTGCGACGACAACCCAGTCACCAGCGCGCAGCTCCTCGTGCCCGGGCCGGAAATAGTAGACGCGCCCCGAATCGGGAAAGCGGATGCCCACGACCTGCTCGGCTGGCGAGCCGTCGTCTGGCCCGACGACCTGCTCGTCGCCGCAGCCGCATTCGCCGATCTTCTCCCCGGCGGCCAACCGGCTCTTGAACCGCTCCCTGGCGCGGGCTCGCGCCTCGTCGATCGACGCCGGCGGCGTCCAGGAGTCGGTTAGCTGGAGAGGGATTCGGGATTCGGCCATGCCAACACCATCGCTTCAAGGGCCAGTCGCGGCCGCACGTTTGCATCCAGATCCCGCAGGCACTGCATGGAGGCGGAGACTCCGCGCCCAATCGCCACCGCCGTGCCGGGATCGCCGCTTGCCGCAAGGTCGTCGTCACCCGACTCCCCTGCCCCAGCCGCCCGTAGCATCGCCAGGCGCAGCACCTGAATCGCCGCCTGCACGACACCGACAGCCCCCGCGCGACGCTTACCGAATTCTTCGCCAAGACGGTACGCGGTGACCAGCCGGTCGTATGGTGGCGCCGCGACCCACGATTGCGCCCGCTCCCACTCATCGCGGCGAGCCTGCAGCAGCTTCTTGTCCGTCGCGGCGGCACGCGCCCATGCCCCGCACCCTCGGCTCAAGCGCGCGATCTCGGCCGCCAACTCCGGCTCGACGCCCTGTCGCATCAGCGACTCGCGCACAGTCCGCTCTGGCATCGGCCGAACGACGACGGGGCGGCAGCGAGAGCGCACCGTGGTCAGCATCGCCTCCGGCTCGTCCGTCAACAGGATGAGCACGACGAACGGCGGCGGCTCTTCGAGCAATTTGAGGAGCGCCTGCTGCGCCGGTTCGAGCATCGTCTCCGCATCGTCGATGATGACGACGCGCCGCTCCGCCTCGAGCGGGAGCAGCGCCGCCGACGCCCGCAGCCGCCGCACGGCGTCGATGCCGAGATTCATGCCGCGCGCAGGGCGCTCCGCCAGCGCCGCCTGCGTTGCGAGATCGATGGATTCGACGTCCGGATGCGCGCCTCGCAGCACGTTGCGGCAGGCGCGGCAATCGCCGCAGGGAATTGCCGGATCATCACGATCCGTGGCCGTGCAGCAGATTGCCTGCGCGAGCGCCCGGGCGAGCTCGGCCTTGCCGACTCCCGCCGGCCCCGAAATGAGATAGGCGTGGGCCACCTGACCGCCGCGCATCGCCTCCTGGAGCTGTCGTATCGCCTGGGGGTCGCCCCAGTCCGGCCAGCCGCCCTCCGGTCTCACGTCCGTGCCGCGCGTGCCCCGGGGTCGGGCCATCTCACGCCGCCCGGCGCTTGACAGGCCGCCGCGTGCTGACCGCGACCGGCGCCTCGAACGCGCCCTCGCGAGTCAGAATCTCCACGAGCCGCTGGCGTTCGGCCGGCTGCAGCGGCGATTCCGCCGGCAGCGAGGCGATGTACGACTTCAGGCCCTCGGCATTCACGACCGGATATTCTGGCTCTTCGACATCGAGCTCGACACGCGGGTTGATAAAAGCGATCACCGCGTCGACATCGGCCTCGAGCCGCTCCTCGCCGAGCAGGGCCCGCAGCGCCTCGACATCAGCCTCGGCATCCGATCCCGGGTTCCCGAGAAACGCGCCGCCCATCCCGAAGAGGCGGCTCAACCCCTGGCCGACCTTCTTCCAGCGGCCATCGCGGTGAGCCACCTTTCCGGGCAATTCGCGCGCGACGATGGCGAGCACACCGCCTGGATAGACCAGCGCGTGCTCGATGGTCCGCTTCCCCGCCTTCGCGTAGTGGATCAGCGAATAGCGCTCGCCGAGATCCTTGAGCAGACTGTCGAGGATGACGTCGTTGCGCTGCGCGCGATTCCACTTGCCTACCTGCTGCATGCCGAGGTGGAAGATGATCGTCCCGGCCAGGAGGGGGATGTAGGCGATCAGCACGCCATTCGGGCCGGTCGTCGACGCGAGAAAAAACGCGGCCCCGAGGAGCGCGACGCCGGCGATCGAGCTCAGCGTGGCGATCCGCTTTCGCTTCCCAACGTATTCGAGATCTCGGTAAACCTTCATGCGGGCAAACACCAGATGCGCGGCGATGGCCACGCCGATGAGTCTGAGGATCGGCAGTTCAGATCAGAAGCGAGACGCTGTTGTGGCGCAGTGTAGCACAGACGAATCGAACAAATACTATGTCAACTTCGGCAGGCCGAACTGCTGTTCGGCCAGATAGCGCATCTGTCCGAGGACCAGAATCATCACGACTGCGGTGAAGATGGCGATCACCGCCAGCGGCGTCAACTGCTCGAATGCGCCGAAGCTCCAGCCTCGGCCGGAGACGAGCGCGATCAACACGAGCGCCAGGACCCAGAAGACGGCCACGGCGGCCAGCAGGAGCCCGACCGCGAAGGGCCCGTACAGGATCGGCAGCCCCGTCATGGCGAGCGCCGCGAGCAATGCCGCGCCCGCGATCGGCGGCAGCAGTTCGGCCGGCCGCGAGACCATGGGCTGGCGATGGTCGCCACGGCTCCAGACGGAGATGGCGAAGAGGTAGCAGACGCCCGCACCGAGACTGATGCCCGAGAGGATGCCGGTAACGACACGCGCCAGGTTCGAGGGCGCGTAGGGATGGGGCAGGCCGAGGTCGAGCAGCAGCCCGTTGAAGCCATCGAGCGCCATCACGCCGACGAACGCGCCGAGCGTCACGACGACCGGTAGCGGCAGCGACGCGCTCGCCTGCAGCCGCCGCAGCGCGCTGAGCCAAGCGATTGTCGCTGCCGCGCCCAGGTAGATGCCCGTCATCCTGGCGTCGAGCGGGAGGGTCTCCAATCCGAAGCGGAAGCTGTGGCTCGGCCGCTGCGCGCAGAGGCCATGCAGGGCCGCATGCGTCTTCTGGGCGATGGTGCCGGGCGCGAGCAGAAACACGACAAGTACAATCGCCACGCAGCCGAGCATGACGATCGCCTGCCTGATTGGAACCGCGCGCGGTGGTGGTGATGGACGAACAAGCGACGACACGCAACCCCTCCAACGGGCGCGCCCTCGGTGAACCGATGGGCGCCGTCGAGCGACGCTTCGGCATAGTTGTACTCGGGCTGGCCGATTGGTAACAGCGCCAGCACGCCGGCGTCGCGGCACGCCCCGTCTGCTCGAGGAGTCGGCCACTGGCCGCCTCACCGTCCATCAACTCTTTCCGCCACGACGGACGCTCGCTCGAGGCAAGCGGGCGCTCCAGTTCGTCGCGGTCGCGCTCGTCGCGTTCGCCAGCCTCTTCGCCATCGTCAAGCGGAACCGAAGCCACCATTTCGACATCCGCGTCACCCGCGCGATCCAGCGGATCCGGAACGTCTGGTTCGACCGCCTGATGCGAGCCGTCTCGTGGCCCGGCTTCCCGCCCCAATCACGCATCATTCCGCCGGCGCTCTCACTCCTCTGGCTGGCGCTCGGCTTTCCAATCGAGGCGGCGTTTCAGCTTCTCGCGTGGGGCGCCGGTGGCCTCTCGGGCGGCATCAAGCGCGCCATGAAGCGGCCGCGGCCGACAGGCGAGTACGTTCGCGTCTGGCCGGCGCGCATCGGGGGGACATCCTTCCCCAGCGGGCACGTGCTCATCTATACCGGGGTCTATGGCTTCCTGGCGTTCCTGCTCGAGACGCTCATCAGGCCGAACCGACTCCGACGCGGCATGGTCGGCGCGCTGATGGCGCTCCTGGCATTGGTCGGCCCGAGCCGCATCTACCTGGGCCACCACTGGTTCACCGATGTCCTGGCGTCCTATCTGCTCGGAACCTCGTGGCTACTCGGGCTGATGGCCGCCTACCGGCGGGTGAAGACGCGTTGGCTCAACCGCACCCGCTGAGCCGCGCTGTCAGACCTTATACGGATTCCGGATGAGCGCCGCCACTTCGCCGTGCTCATTCCCCGGATTTCGTATTATTTGTTCTTGATCCTGACCGTCTTGTCGAGGAAGACACCGACCTTGTTCGCGTTCACCCGGCACTGATCGGGCGTGATCCGGCTATTCAGCTTGACCTTGCCGCCCTTCCCCTCGATGCAATGGAGCCAGATCTCATCCAACTCGCAACCGCCAACCACCTCGTTGCGCGCGATGATCCGAATCCTGTCACCGACCCGCGCCGTGAATGGCGAGACTTTGATATGGTCCCCATTCTTCCCGTTCGGTCCATTGTTGTCGTCATCGAGGAGGACGCGAGCACTCGCGTTCTTCCCCTTCGGAATCAGCTCGATCCGGAGATCGTCGTCGATATGCTTGAACTTCGCATCCCGGTTCGGCCCCGCGGCGATAACGAAATGCCGGCAGTCGCGCGGGAAGGCGGCGCTCTTCGACTTCTCCGAGGATGATTTCTTCGACGCCCGGCGCTCTGCCCTCCGTTTGGCCCGGTCGTAGAGGGAGCCGTTCTTCCGTTTACGTCCAAGTGCGGATTCGGCGCCGAGCGCCACCACCGCGCCGCCCAAGGTGGCAAGTGACTGGCGACGGCTCCGGCGTCCGGCCAGCGCGCGGGCCATGCGATCGATTGTGGATGGTTGCATCAGAACCCCGGCTTCCTCGTCTTCCCGGCGGCCACACGGGCGGGCGGCCGCGATCTCCCCTCGATTTTCATACGTTATCGCGCGGCGCCTGGTTTTGCGCGGTTGCCACTGAATATCCGACATCGGTACCATTCGCCATCAAGGCGATGACGGGGACAAGGCCGGAGCGCGGCGGCCCACAGCGAGTCCGGGACGATGGAAGCCGGGCGGTGCGAGTGCTCTCGGCTATCACCCCCGAGCCGGCCCCTGAACGGACGAATTGCCGATAAGGAGTGCCCGGGTCCGCCCGATATCGCGGCAAAGCCGCGCGGGGTCTGCATCCAGGGCCCGCCGGAGAGCGGGTCTCGCACGTGAGACCAACTGAGGTGGTACCGCGGGTTCGCCCGTCCTCGGATCGAGGGCGGGTGTTTTCGTTTTCTTTCGGGCCCTGTGCCATGGGCCCGCCATGATGGAGATCCAGTTCGATGACGGAGACGACGCTCGGCATTCAGGGTGTCGACAATCGCCCCGACTTCCCGGCGATGGAGCGGGAGACACTCGCCTGGTGGGAGCGGGAAGGGATTGTCGAGAAGTACCTGCACCGCAATGACCAATCCAGCCAGCGCTACTCGTTTCTCGACGGCCCGATCACCGCGAACAACCCGATGGGGGTTCACCACGCCTGGGGCCGCACCTACAAGGACCTCTTCCAGCGCTACCAGACGATGCTCGGCAAGCGGCAACGCTACCAGAACGGCTTCGACTGCCAGGGGCTCTGGGTCGAGGTCGAGGTTGAGAAGGAGCTTGGCCTCAAGAGCAAGCGCGACATCGAAGCCTACGGCATCGCCGATTTCGTCGAGCGCTGCAAGCAGCGCGTCCTCCGCTTCGCCGATCGGATCACCCAGCAGTCGATCCGCCTCGGCTACTGGATGGACTGGGACGACTCGTACTACACGATGTCGGACGAGAACAACTACACCATCTGGCACTTCCTGAAGACGGTCCACGACCGCGGCTGGCTCTACAAGGGGCACGACGTGATGCCCTGGTGCCCGCGCTGCGGCACCGGCATCTCCGAGCACGAGATCGTCACCGAGGGGTACCAGGAGCGGACGCACCTCTCCGTCTTCGTCGCCTTCCCCCTCCTCGACGAAGAGGGCGCCAATCTCCTCGTCTGGACCACAACGCCCTGGACGCTCGCCGCGAATGTCGCCGCCGCGGTTCACCCGGAGCTCGTCTACGTCCGCGCGGAACAGAACGGCAAGGTCTACTATCTGGCAAAGGAGACCGCCCGCTCCGCGCTACGGGGCGACTTCTCCGTCTTGGGTGAAGTGACTGGCGCCGACCTGATCGGCAGGCCCTACGCCGGGCCGTTCGACGAACTCCCCGCACAGGAGGGCATCGCGCACCGAGTCATCGGCTGGGAGGATGTCGGCGCGACAGAAGGGACCGGCATCGTCCATATCGCCCCGGGCGCCGGTAAAGAGGACTTCGCCCTGTCGAAGGTCAACGATCTTCCCGTCATCGCCCCGATCGACGAGTTCGGCGTCTATGTCGACGGTTTCGGCTTCCTGACCGGGCAATATGTCCACGAGGTGGCGGTAGCGATCACCCGGAATCTCGAGGAGAAGGGAATTCTCTACCGCGGCGAGCAGTACCGCCATCGCTACCCCGTCTGCTGGCGCTGCGGCACCGATCTCGTCTTCCGGCTCGTCGACGAGTGGTTCATCTCGATGGACGAGCTGCGCGGCCCCATGATGGACGTCACGCGGCAGATCCGCTGGTATCCTGCGTTCGGCCTCGATCGCGAGCTCGATTGGCTCGCCCACATGGACGACTGGATGATCTCGAAGAAGCGCTACTGGGGCCTGGCGCTTCCGATCTACGAATGCACGGCCTGCGGCAACGTCGATGTCATCGGCAGCGAGACCGAGCTGCAGGAGCGGGCCGTCGCCGGCTGGGACGCCTTCGCCGGTCACACCCCGCACCGGCCCTGGATCGACGAGGTCAAAATCGCCTGCTCTGCCTGCGGCGAGACGGTCTCGCGCATCAAGGATGTCGGCAACCCGTGGCTCGACGCGGGGATCGTCGCCTTTTCGACGCTCCACTACCGCCACGACCCCGCCTACTGGGCGGAGTGGTTTCCGGCGGACCTGATCTCCGAGAGCTTCCCCGGCCAGTTCCGCAACTGGTTCTATTCGCTGATCGCGCAGAGCACCGCCCTCGTCGACCGGCCTGCCTTCCGCAACGTCTTCTCCTACGCCCTCATGCGCGACGAAAAGGGCGAGGAGATGCACAAGAGCAAGGGGAACGCGATCTGGTTCGACGATGCGGCCGAGGAGATCGGCGTCGATGTGATGCGCTGGCTCTTCAGCCGCGCCAACCCCGACTCGAATCTCAACTTCGGGCCGCACATCACCGACGATATCCGGCGTCAGTTCATCCTGCCCCTCTGGAACTCGTACGCCTTCTTCGCCACCTATGCCGCGCTCGATCGGTTCGATCCGATGGCGCCCGCGAACGCGGTGCCACTGGCCGAGCGGCCGACCCTCGATCGCTGGATCATCTCGCAGCTCCACCGGCTGATCGTCGAGGTCCGCGCGGCGCTCGACGATTACGACCCCGATCGCGCGGCGCGGGCCATCGAGCGGTTCACCATCGACGAGCTGTCGAACTGGTACATCCGGCGCAACCGGCGGCGCTTCTGGAAGAGCGAGAACGACGTCGACAAGGCGGCGGCGTACCAGACACTCTACGAGTCGTTGACGACGCTGGCGCGGCTGCTGGCGCCCTTCATTCCCTTCGTCGCCGAGGCGATTTACCAGAATCTGGTCCGCTCGGTCGATGCCTCGGCCCCGGAATCGGTGCATCTCACGGACTACCCGGCCGCGGACGCTACAAGCATCGACGAGTCCCTTTCGCGCGACATGGACGCGGTCCTCGAGGTAGTCGGCGCAGGCCACGCCGCCCGACAGGAAGCCGGGGTCAAGGTCCGGCAGCCACTGCCGGCGCTGCTCGTCCATACGCGAGAGCCGGAGATGCTCGCCTCGGTCCTCCGGCTGCAGGAGCAGATTCTTGAAGAACTGAACGTGAAGGCGGTCGAGCCGATGCTTGACCCCGGCGAGTTCGTCACCTTCAGCATCCGTCCGAACCTGCGCATCCTCGGCCCCCGGTTGGGCAAGCAGCTCAATGCGGTGCGGGCCGGTCTGGCCACCCTCGACCCTGCGGCGGTCGCGGCCCACGTCGAGGCTGGCGAGCCGGTGGAGGCGCCGACCCCGGAAGGTCCGGTCATGCTGGCGCCGGGCGACATCCTGGTCAATCCAGTCCGGCTTCCGGGTTATGCCGCCGCACAGGGCGCTCGCTCGACCGTCGTCCTTGACACCTCCCTCACCCCGTCCCTCATCCAGGAAGGGTTCGCACGCGATTTCGTGCGCGGCGTGCAGGACGCCCGCAAGCGGGCCGGCTATCGGATCGAGGATACGATCGAGATTGGCTTCGTCGCCGATCCTGAAGTCGGCGCCGCCATCGATGCGTTCGCGGAGTACGTGATGACCGAGACGCTGGCGACGCGCCTCGAGGGCGAAGAGCTCGCGGCAACTTCCGATGCGGTCGAGCCGCTGTCGGTCGAAGGCCCGGGCGGCGCGGTGACCAGCGACGGCCGCTACATCGATCAGATCGACGTGGGCGACCATCAGGTGCGGATTGCCCTCCGCCCCAGGTGATCACGGCAGAGATGTGCCCGCGCCTGCTGCACCCGAGGACGGCGCGGTCGCTCGTGGTATCCTCGGAGACGTTGAGTCAACCGAACGGGTCAACGGTCCCGTCCTGAGCGAGACATACTTCACCTCGCCTCGGGGCGGGATTGCCGGCCAGTTTTGACGGGACGCAATACCGGCGGCAGTGAATGCCACCGCTCGATGCTGAGTGAGGATTCGCAAATGCTCGATGATCCCAACGTCACGATGCTGCGTGCTCTTGCCGCGATGCAGATGAATCGTCGCCGCCTCGTCGGAGGCATGCTCGGCGCGGCCGCCGTGGCGCCGCTTGCCGGTGTGGGAGCGCCGCGAGGCACGGCTGCCGCTCCAGCCCTCGCGCCGTTGGCACAATCCGACCCGAACACGCTCGTGCTGCTCGACAATATTCAGGGGGGCAATTGGCTCTACTTCGACCCCGCGAAGATCTTCGAGATCAACCCGGTCTCGGGGTTCCAGGTAACTTACGAGTGCCTCTATCACATCCCTGACGGCAAGAAGCTCGGCGAGATCGTCCCCCTTCTCGCGGCGGAGATGCCGTCTGTCGCCGATGACGGGGTGACGGTGACCATTCCGCTCCGGAAGGGCGTCAAGTTCCACAACACCGGCAACGAGATGACCGCGACGGACTGGGTCTGGAGCTGGAACCGCCTGAAGAACGTCAAGGGGAACCCGAGCTTTCTCGTCACCGACTTCCTCGATTCCTTCTCCGCGGTCGACGACAACACGCTCCAGATCAAGCTTCTCGCCCCCAACGCGGCGCTCGCCGCGATCCTGACCTCGATCTTCTTCTCCGTCACGGACAGCGCCGCGGCGCAGGAGCACGGCGGCGTCGCCGAAGAGGGCGCCGACCAGAGCGACAAACTGACGGATTGGCTGAACCAGGGGAATTCGATCGGGACCGGCCCCTATCGCCTGACACAGTGGGACATCGCCAGCGAGATCATCCTCGAGAAGAACGCCGACTACTGGGGCGATGCCCCGGCATTCGACCGGATCATCTTCCGCAACGTGACCGATGCGAGCACGCAGATCCAGTTGCTGGAGACGGGCGAGGCGGACATCGCCTTCGCCAACGACCCGGACAAGCTGCAGCAGGTGGCAGACAATCCGGCGCTGCAGCTCTTGCAAGGTTCGTCCCTCGCCCTCGAATACGTCGCGATGCACACCGGCAAGGACGTTGGCGGCCCGCTCGCGGTCAAGGAGGCCCGGCAGGCTGTCGCCCACGCCATCGACTATTCCGGCATCATCGATGGCCTCCTCGGCGGCCGTGCCGTGCGACCGGCGACTGCCGTACCGCTCGGCCTGCTCGGGACCGATGTGGTCGAGCCGAAGGCGTATCAGACTGATCTCGCCAAGGCGAATGAACTCTGGGCAGCGAGCGGCAACGGCCCAACCGAGTTGACACTCACCTACGGCGCCGGCTCGTTCTGCCCGGGCGGCCTCAGCCGCGACGTCCT
Source organism: Thermomicrobiales bacterium (assembly GCA_020853615.1). Classification (GTDB taxonomy): domain Bacteria; phylum Chloroflexota; class Chloroflexia; order Thermomicrobiales; family UBA6265; genus JACCXM01. Next base: position 4,572 of record JADYYO010000060.1, on the reverse strand, counting down.
CTCCGCGAAGCTGCAATCGGACATCCAGGGGATCGATGGCGTCACCGTGAAGTTGACGCCGATGGACCCGACGCAGCGGCTGCAGGACTTTCGCGAGGCCAAGCTGCAGTTCACCCTGTCCGACTGGGCGGCCGATTACGCGGATGTCCACACCTATGCCGATCCCTTCGGCCGGACAGGCGGCGCGGCGGCAAAACGGGTCGCCTATTCGAATCCCAAGATCGATGAGCTCCTCGACAAGGGCATCGCCGAGCTCGATCCGAAGGCGCGCGAAGAAGATTACGTCGAGATCCAGGAGATCATACTCGACGATTGCCCCTTCATCGTCGAATTCCAGCCGAATTACGTCGTGCCGGCGGTCGCCTCCATCGAGGATGTCGAGCCGCACGCGATCTACATCATCCAGCTTCGCTACGCGAAGCGGAAGACATCGTAGGGTCTGACTTCCGGGTGGCGGTCGAAATCGACCGCCGCTCGTGTCATCCTTCCAGCATTGTCTGTGCTGTCGGACCGCGAGGTAGCTGACAGTGGGAATCTGGCCGTACATCGGGCGACGGCTCGCGCAATCGATCCTGGTCCTCTTGCTCGTCAGCGTGGCGACGTTTGCGCTGGCCCACGCGGTCCCCGGTGATCCGATCGAAACGGTCCTCGGCGAGCGCGCCGCTGGCGATCCCGAGATCCGCGCCGCCGCCGAGCGCCGCTACGGGTTCGACCAGCCAGTGCCGCTCCAGTACGTCTATTTCATGCGCAACCTCTTCCACGGCGACCTCGGCGAGTCGATCACCACCCGGCGCCCGGTGATGGAAGATCTCCGGCAGTTCGTCCCGGGCACGATCGAGTTGGCGATCGCGGCGATGCTCTTCGCGATCGTGGTCGGCATCCCCCTCGGGATCATCGGAGCCGTGAAACAGGATCGCTGGCCCGACCATGTCGCCCGCTTCATCGCTCTGATCGGCGCCTCGGTGCCCGTCTTCTGGCTCGGACTGCTGGCGCTCTACGTCTTCTTCTACAAGCTGCACTGGCTGCCGGGTCCCGGCAGGCTCGACACGGGGATGCAGGCGCCGGAGCGCATCACGGGCATGGTGACCGTCGACGCGGCGCTGCGCGGCGAGTGGACAGTCTTCCGCTCGTCGATCGCGCACCTCATTCTGCCCGCCACCGTCCTCGGCTCGTTCGCTCTCGGCATCATCGCCCGCATGCTGCGCTCGTCGTTGATCGCCGCGCTCGGCGATGACTACGTCCGCACCGCCCGCGCGAAGGGCCTCTCGGAGCAGGGCGTCGTCGTCCGCCATGCGATCCGGAATGCCATGATCCCCACGGTGACGGTGCTCGGCCTCACCTTTGCCGGGCTGCTGGCCGGCGCCGTCCTCACGGAGACGATCTTCTCGTGGCCAGGGATCGGCCGCTACAGCGTGCAGGCTGCGCTCAAGCTCGACTACCCGAGTCTCCTCGGCGTCACCCTCTTCGTGGCCACGGCGTACGTGCTCGTCAACTTCATCGTCGATCTGATCTACGGTCTGCTCGATCCGCGCATCAGGATCGCGTAGGATGGTCGCCCTCACCGCCGCCACGCGCTCCCCAAGCGATGCCGCGCTCAGCCTGAATGCGGACCGGCCGCACCGGTCGCCCCTCGGCGACATCGCGCACACGCTGCGCCAGCGGCCATTGGCCATCGTCGGCATCGGCATCGTCCTCGTCTGGCTGATCCTCGGCGTCCTGGCCCCGGTCCTCCCCATCGCCGATCCCAACGTGCAGAATCTCACCGCCAGGCTGAAGCCGCCGAGTAGCGCGCACCTCCTCGGCACCGACGAACTGGGGCGCGACATCTTCAGCCGTATCATCTGGGGAGCGCGCGTCTCCGTGCCCGCCGGCATCGCGGTGATCCTCGTCACCGGCGTTGTCGGTTGCGCGCTCGGGGCGATCGCCGGCTACTTTGGCGGCCCGGTCGAAGCGGTCATCATGCGCGCGGCCGACGTCATCCTCAGCTTCCCGTCGATCATCCTGGCGATGACGATCACCGCCGTGCGCGGCGGACCGGGGCTCGGCAACGCGCTGATCGCCGTCGGCTTCGTCCTCTGGCCGGAGTACGCGCGCCTGATGCGTGGCCAGGTGCTAGCCATCCGCGAGAGCGAGTTCGTGACAGCCGCCAAGGCGATGGGAGCGGGTGAGCGCCGCGTCCTCTTTCGGCACATCCTCCCCTCGACCGACGCGCCGATCGTCGTCAAGGCGACCCTCGATGTCGGCGCCGCGATCGTCCTCACCGCCGGGCTCAGCTTCATCGGGCTGGGGGCTGTGCCACCGACGGCGGAATGGGGCGCGATGATCAAGCAGGGGGCCGACAAGGGACTCCAGTACTGGTGGTATGCTCTCGTTCCCGGTGTGGCGATCATGAGCGTGGTGATGGGATTGAATTTCTTTGGCGACGGGCTTCGCGACGCCCTCGATCCGAGGCGGCGCGGCCGGTGAAAAATCGACCGATTGACGCTCCCGCGCGGCTCCTCGCCTTCCTCGAAGGCCACCCAATCGATGTCGAGTTCGTGGCGCCCGGCGTCCCGATGCCAACCGTCCCGAGCGCCGCCGCCGCCATCGGCGTCCCGGAGGAGGCGATCCTCAAGACGCTCCTCTTCGTCGATGATGCGGGCAACCATGTCGTGGCTATCGCTAACGGCACGCGCCGGATCGATGCAAAGCGGCTGGCCAACGTCAGCGGATTGACGCGGCTTCGCGCCGCGAACCCCGATGCCGTCGAGGAGATTACGGGATACGCCGCTGGCGGCGTCGCGCCCATTGGGCTCAAACCGGGCGTGCGAGTGATCGTCGACGAGGCGGTCACGGCGCTTCCGGTCGCCTATGCAGGCGGCGGCCGCGAGCACCTCCTGCTGCGCATCGCCCCGACCGATATCGTGCGTCTCAATGCCGCGCAGGTCGCCCCAATCGTCAGACCGGCGTAGGCGACGGCGGTTGGCCCGAACCGGCCACGCTCCGCGATAATCGCCTGTTGTCACGCGCTCCGGCTGCTGCCGGCATCAACCAAAGGACATCTGCATTCGTGTCGACCAAACTCGTCATCATCGGCTTGCCCTCGAGCGGCAAGACCACCGTCTTCAACGCGCTCACCGGATCGGAAGCGGAGACCGGCGCCTTCACCGGTGATGCGGCCGAGCCGAATCTGGCGACCGTCAAGGTCCCCGATGCCCGGCTCGACCGCCTGACCGAGATGTTCCGGCCGCAGCGACGCGTGCCGGCAGACGTCCAGTACCTCGATGTCGCCGGAATCGCCAAAGGGATCGCCGAGAAGGGGATGAGCGGCGCGCTCCTCGGGCATCTCGGTCAGGCCGACGCGCTGGTGCTCGTCGTGCGCGCCTTTGCCGACGAGAACGTGCCCCATGTCGAGGAGTCGATCGATCCCGCCCGCGACATCGAAACGCTCACCCTGGAACTCCTCTTCAGCGACCTCGCGGCGGTCGAGAAGCGGCTGGAGCGGATCAAGAGCCAGTTGCCGAAGCTGAGCGGCCGCGAGCGCGAGGCGACGGAGCGGGAGCGCGCGCTGATGGAGCGCTTGAAGAGTACGCTCGAGGCGGATACCCCGATCCGTGAGATCCTGCCCGAGCTCGACCCGGAGGACGAGAAGACGCTGCGCGGATTCGGCTTCCTGACCGCCAAGCCGCTGCTCATCCTGCTCAACCTCGGTGAGGAGCAGCTTGGCGAGACCGGCGAAAGGCTCATCGCCGACATCGCCGCGCGATTCGCGCGGCCCGGCGTTGCGGTCGACGCGCTAGCCGGGCAGATCGAGATGGAGATCGGCCGGCTCGAGCCGGCCGACGCCGAAGAATTCATGCGCGACCTCGGCATCAGCGAGTCGGGGCTCGATCGTGTCATCCGCCGCTCGTTCGCGCTCCTCGGCCTGATGCCCTTCTTTACGGTCGGCCCCGATGAGTGCCGCGCGTGGACGATCCGCTGCGGCGCGTCCGCGGTCGAATCGGCAGGCGAGATTCACTCCGACATCCAGCGCGGCTTTATCCGCGCGGAGGTGGTCGGCTACGACGACCTCATCGCCGCCGGGGGCATGGCCGAGGTAAAGAAGCTCGGCAAGTTCCGGCGCGAAGGGAAGGAATACGTCGTGCAGGATGGCGACATCATCAACTTCCTCTTCAATGTCTGATTGCCCAGTCCCCCTCATGGCGGAACGGTGGCGATGAGCGACGACGAGACGCTCGACATCACCCTGCGCTCGCCCGCGCGGGTCGCCGCGCGCTGCATCATCGTCGCGGCGCTCCTCACGCGCACGGCCATCGAAGAGGTCGCGGGGGAGACAGACGCCGAGCTCGCCGCCGAGGCATTCGACCTGCGCGGGTGGCTCCATACCGAGGGACTCTGGGGCGACGTGACGCCGAAGGAGAAGGCGTTCCTGAGCGCTCCGATCGGCCACATCTCCCCCGACGACGTCGTCGCCGCGAGCTGGGAGGCCGCCGCGCTCGACGCCCTCGCCTGGGCGCTCGGGCTCGTGCCCGCCCTGGATCCGACGGAACTGGGCGATACGGGCCGCCTCGTCGACGAAATCCCGCACCCCTG
>JADYYO010000059.1 GCA_020853615.1 Thermomicrobiales bacterium | reverse complement strand
GTCAGCGCCACCACCCCGGCCTTGGAGGCGCAGTAGTGGGCGCCATTTACGTCCGGCTCGAGCGCCGAGACCGAGGCGAGGTTGATGATCGTCCCCGAGCCGCGCGCGACCATGCGCCGCGCCGCCTGCTGCGCGCAGAAGAACGTCCCCTTCAGGTTGATATCGTGGACAGTGTCCCAGGTCGCCTCGTCGAGGTCGAGGACGCCGGCGCGCGGAAAGATGCCGGCGTTGTTGACGAGGATGTCGATAGCGACGCCCTGCGCATCGAGCTGGGCGAACATGGCATCGATCTCGGCGAGCTTGCCAACATCGGCGCGGATGGCGCGGGCATCTGGGCCGAGCCCCGCGAGGTTGGCCGGCGCGCGGCCATCGTCAGGGTAGTTCACGACAACATTCGCGCCCTGGGACGCGAACGCCTCGGCGATCGCCCAGCCGATGCCCTGGTTGCCGCCGGTGACGAGCGCTGTTTTTCCCGTGAGTTCGATCATGGAACGTCGTTCCTCCGAATATGACGAATGAGGTGTATCGACCGCGTCGAGCTCACCGTACCTCGGGCGCTGCCACTGAGGGGTTCCGCCTACCATCACAGGATGGCTTGCGTTTGGTCAACCACGGGAGAAGCAGAGATTCCATGGAGACCATCCCGGACCCAAACACCCTCCACCCGATCCCGGAGCATCCCCGGGTCGTTTTTCTGAAGCCCCTGGTGCAATCGCCGAACATCATCGCCGGCGATTACAGCTACTATGATGACCCCGACGACCCGACCGGCTTCGAGCGCAATAACGTCCTCTACGCCTACGGGCCGGAGCGGCTGATCATCGGCAAGTTCTGCGCGCTGGCGGCCGAGGTCCGCTTTCTCATGGCCGGCGCGAATCACCCGGCCAGCGGCGTCTCGACCTTCCCCTTCGCCATCTTCGGAGGCGCGTGGCGGGAGATGACGGTCGACCTCGTCTATGACCTGCCGAGCCGGGGCGACACCGTCGTCGGCAACGATGTCTGGATCGGCTACCGGGCGACGATCATGCCGGGTGTACAGATCGGTGATGGCGCGATCGTGGCTGCCGGGGCGCTGGTGACGAAGGATGTGCTGCCCTTCGCCATCGTTGGCGGCAACCCGGCGCGGCTGCTGCGGATGCGCTTCGACGAGGCGGACGTCGCCCGGTTGCTGCGCGTCGCCTGGTGGGACTGGCCGGTCGCGCAGATCACCGCGCACGCGCGGGTCATCATGGCCGGGACGCCAGACGAGCTCGAGCGCATCGCGCGGGAGCAGGGGCTGCTCGCGCCGGGCTGAGCGGATGCGCGTCGAGGCGCCGCTGCCGGGCGGGAGCCGGCCGCATCGCTCCGCGCAGCGAGTGGTCCGGCTCAGCCCTTGACCGCGCCGCCGGTGAGGCCGGAGATGAGGTGGCGCTGCAGGCCGGCGAAGAAGAGGAGGGGCGGAATGGTGAAGATCGTCGCCGCCGCCAGCAGCTCGCTCCAGTGCAGCGTGTGCTCGCCGCGGAAGGAGGAGAGGCCGACGGTGAAGACCCAGTTCGTCTCCTGGTTGATGAGGGTGCGCGCGAAGAAGAACTCGCCCCAGGCAACCATGAAGGCGTAGATGGAGACGGCGATGATCCCCGGCAGGGTGAGCGGGATCGTCACCCGGTAGAAGGCGCCGACCTCCGACGATCCGTCGATCATCGAGGCCTCTTCGATCTCGCGCGGGATGCTGTCGAAGAAGCCCTTCAGCACCCAGATCGCCAGCGGCAGGGCGAACGCCAGGTTCGCCACCACCAGCCCGCCGAGCGAGTCGATCATCCCCAGGTTGCGAAAGATGATGAACATCGGGATGACCAGCAGCGTCGCCGGCAGCATCTGCGTGATCAGGATGACGACGCCGAAGAGGCCGGTCAACCGTGTCCGGTAGCGGGAGAGGCCGAGCGCGGCGTTGAGCCCGATCAGGACGGAGAGGGCGGTCGTCGCCAGCGCCACGAAGGTGCTGTTCAGGAACCAGCGGACGATCGGGTAGCCGGCGACGACGTCGCGGTAGGCGTCGAACGAGATGGTGAGCGGGATCATCTCCGGCGGCCACTGGAAGGCGCTCTCGGTCGTCAGCGACGACTTGAGCATCCAGTAGAAGGGGAAGACCGCCAGCACGCACGCCCCGATGACGAGGAGGGCGTGGACGATCGTGTCGAGTTGTCTCCGCCGCCGGAAGGCGCGCGCGGCGGCCGTTTGTGACTGCATCTCAATCCTGCTGGTAGACGCGGGAGGTGACATAGAGATAGACGATCGAGAAGAGGACGGCGATGACGAGGACCACGGTGCCGACCGCCGAGGCGTAGCCCATGCGGAAGAACTTGAACGCCTGGAGGTAGGTCTGGATCGGCAGCGTTTCGGTCGCGCCCGCCGGCCCGCCGGCCGTCATCAAGTAGATGATTGTCACCACCCGCGTGAAGGCCATCAGCGAGAGGAGGAGGATGAGGACGATGTTGACGGGGGCCAACCCCGGCCAGGTGATGTGCCAGAAGCGCTGCCAGGCGGTAGCCCCGTCGACCGAGGCGGCCTCGTAGAGGTCGCGCGGGATCGCCTGCAGCCCGGCCAGGAGCATCACCAGCGCCACCGGGTAGGTCGTCCAGACGGTGACGCCGGTGACCGAGATCTGCGCCAGGTCGGGCATCGCCCGCCAGCGCAGGTTCTCGCTGATGAGGTGGAACGTCTGCAGCAGGTAGTTGACGACCCCGTAGTTGGCGTCGAGCATCCAGTTCCAGATCAGGACGGTGACGACGTTGGGGATCGCCCAGGGGATGATGATCAGGGTCCGTGCCAGCGCCCGCCCGCGAAAGGGGCGGTTGAGCAGCAGCGCGCAAAGGAGCCCGACGATGTACGAGCCGACGACGACGCCGATCGTGTAGATCACCGTCACCCGCACCGACTGCCAGAAGGCCGGGGTGTTGGCCATCTTCCGGTAGTTCTCCCAGCCGACGAACCTCGGGTTGCCGAGGTTCATCATGCCGATGTCGAAGAAGCCGGAGTAGATCGCTAGCCCGATCGGGTAGAAGAGGACCGCGCCGAGCACGAGGAGGGCGGGCAAGACCAGGAGCACCGCAACCCCGGTCGGGCGCGATTGCGATGCTCGTCGAAAGCGACGGGTCTGGGTGCGCGGCGGGGCCGGTACCGACGACCGGCCCGCCGAAATCTCTGCAGCCATTAACAGAATCGAACCACTCTCCAGCGCTGAGCGAAACGCGTGTCATGCCGCGTGCTATGACGCGGTGAGGGTGTCATCCTGAGCGTAGCGAAGGATCTCGGCTGCCGGGAACACTGCTTCCCCTGGGCCGAGATGCTTCGTTCCTCAGCATGACACGACGCGTGGGTCACTGCACGCGGCATGACACGCTCCAGCATGTCGTTCCTACGCGCCCGGCTCGATGCCCATGCTCGACTCCCAATCGATCAGTTGCTGCTGCAGCTCGTCGAGCGCCTCGGCGACCGGCTTCGAGCCGTTCCAGATCTGGGCGACCTCGGCGACGACGATCTTGCGGAACTCGTTGGCGTTGATCGCCAGCGTCGGCGACGGCGGCGAGTAGCCGAAGCCCG
>JADYYO010000058.1 GCA_020853615.1 Thermomicrobiales bacterium | reverse complement strand
TAGTCCGGCACGCAGACCGCGTAGACGGTGAGGTCGAACGATTGGCCAAAATCGAGATACTCGACCTCGGCAACCCAGCCGGTGGGCGACCCCTCGTCCTTGTTGGGATAGCTCCCTCGCACCACTCCGAGGGTGCGCAGGAACTCGGACGCATCGAATCCGCCACCCACGGCGACGAAGCCCTCGTCACAGGTTGCGGAGCAGGGCGCCGTTGCGCCGACTTCACCCTGAGTCTGCGCCCCGAGGGTGCATGTCTGCTTGGCCACCGTTGCCCCGAGACCGCCATCGCCGCCCCGCCGGCCCCGCTTGCCGCGCCGGCCGCGCTTGCCCCGCCGGCCGCGCACCTTCTTCTCCGCCGAGATGCCGTCCTTCGCCTCGCCCGTCACCGCGTCGAGTCCGGCGGCCGCCAGCCCACCAGTCGCCGCGATCGCCAGCGCCGAGCGCCGGCTGCCGAGCTGCGACATCATCCGCACGATGGCATCGAATCGACCCTGCTCCATGACTCCTCCCCTGCTGATCTCCGCGCGGCGCGCGGACGGGCAGTGACCTCCGATTGTCGTACCGATGAAAAGTGTAATAAAGAGAGAGCTGAATACGGAGTCAGAGACATCACAAGAACGTGTCAGATTTGATCAATCGCAAAAGCTGTCCTCATTTGGGAGAAGGATGCCGCGCAGACGTGTCATGCTGAGGAACGAAGCATCTCGGCATGCGGCGCACACGGCTCCGGGGCGCCGAGATCCTTCGCTTCGCTCGGGATGACACGATTTCCGCGCAGTGCCGGGGCGACGGCACCGGTTTCGTGGCCGGCGCGGCGGAACCGTCGCCCATCTGGGACACTGAGCGTGAGAACGGCAGGACCGAACGACAGGGGGAGGGGACCTGATGGTCACGGCGATCGATCACATCGTCATCGCGGTGCGCGATCTGGCGCAGGTATCGGCCGACTACGAGCGGACCGGCTTCACGGTCACCCCCGGCGGCGAGCACACCGGTGGCGCGACCCACAACGCGCTCGTCTCCTTCGCCGACGGCACCTACTTCGAGCTGATCGCCTTCCGCGAGCCGGACCGCGAGCAGGATCACAAGTGGTGGGCGAAGTTCCGCAACGGCGAGGGGACGGTCGACTATGCCCTCCTCGCAGACGACCTGAACGCCGAGGCGGCGCGGCTGCGCGAGGCCGGGATGACGATCGACGGGCCGGTCGATGGCGGCCGGCGGCGGCCCGATGGCGAGCGGTTGGCATGGCGCAATGCCTCGCTGGAGCACGGCGACGTGCCCCTCCCCTTCGTGATCGAGGATGTCACCCCGCGCGACCTGCGCGTGCCGCCTGGCGCCGCGACCGAGCATGCCCTCGGGGTGAGCGGCGTGGCCGGCCTCGTCATCCTCGTCCCCGACCTCGACCGCGCGGCGAACGCCTATTCCGCGTTGCTCGGCTCCAGCGGCGAGGCGGCGTCGTCCGATATCCCCGGCGCACGACGCGCCCTCCGCATTCCCCTCGGCGCGCAATGGATCGACCTGGTCGAGCCGGAGGCGGGCGCAGCGGAGCTGCAGCGGCAGATCTGGGATCGCGGCGCGGCCCCCTACGAGATCGTGCTGGCGAGCGACACGGCGCGGCCATCACTCCCGCTCGACGCCGCGCACGGGGCGCGGATTCGCTTCGAGTCAGGCGGAGCGGGCGGACGATCGGGCGAAGAGTGACAGTGTGAAGTGGTCGGGGTATTGTCCGTGACTCGGAGACGGTACGGCGGTGCCATGTGGGCTGCGGCGCGAATTAGTATTCGTGAAGGCCACGCGCGCCCTCACCCCCAGCCCCTCTCCCGGCCCGACGGGAGAGGGGGGTGTTAACGTCGAAATTCCATTACAGCAAGGAGCTGTTCCTCGTGGTCCTGGCGTTCGAAGTCGTTGCCTCGCAACGTCACGGTAACGAAGCTGGCATCTCATCTAGCGAAAAGGCTCCCCTCTCCCGGCCCGACGGGAGAGGGGCTGGGGGTGAGGGCAAACGCCGCTAACACCCCCGCTGATTCCTGCTAACCGCGTGGCGCAACGGGCGCACCTCACGGCGCCGCCTGCCGCGTCGCGTCGGCCCCGCCTCGGCTGGCAGCGGCGATACGGCCGCCCTCGCCCGAGCGGGAGTTGCCCCCAGCTGGCGCCAGCGCCGGCTCGGTGGCGACGGGGGTGAGGGCGATCGGCAGCACGTCCTCGGCGGCGTCGGCGAAGATGAACTCCATCCCTTGCCGCAGGTCCTCCGCCACATCCTCCAGGTCGCGCTCGTTGCGGGCGGGGAGGATGACGGTGGTGATCCCCGCTCTCCGCGCCGCCAGCACCTTCTCGCGGATGCCGCCGACGGGCAGGATCTTGCCGCGCAGGGTGATCTCGCCTGTCATCGCCAGGTCGTTGCGCACCGGCCGCCCCGTCGCCAGTGAGGCGAGTGCAGTCGTCATCGTGATCCCGGCCGAGGGGCCATCCTTCGGCACCGCTCCCGCCGGCACGTGCAGGTGGACCGCCTTCCCCTCGAAGGCGCGGGGGTCGACACCGAGGGCGGCGGCGTTGGAGCGGACGTAGGAGAGGGCGGCCTGCGCGCTCTCGCGCATCACGTCGCCGAGCATGCCGGTCAGGATCAGCTTCTCCTCGTTGCTTGGCATCATCGCCGCCTCGATGAAGAGGACGTCGCCGCCGGTCGGCGTCCAGGCGAGCCCGGTTGCCACGCCGGGGCGGTCGGTCCGCTCGGCGACCTCGTCGAAGAAGCGCGGCCGGCCAAGGTAGTCGACGACCTTCTCCGGCGTGACCTCGATCGACTTCGTCTCCCCCTCGACGACGTCGCGGGCGACCTTGCGGCAGATGGTCGCGATCTGCCGCTCCAGGTTGCGTACCCCCGCCTCGCGGGTGTAGTCGCGCACGATGCGGCGGAGCGCGGCGTCGGTAAAGCTGATCTCGTCCGGCTCGAGGCCGTTGGCGCGCGTCTGCTTCGGCACCAGGTACTTCTGCGCGATCTGCACCTTCTCGTCGTCGGTGTAGCCCGCGAGGGGAATGACCTCCATCCGGTCGAGGAGGGGGCCAGGGATAGTGTCGGTGGTGTTCGCCGTGGCGATGAAGAGGACCTGCGAAAGGTCGAACGGCACCCCCAGATAGTTGTCGAAGAAGGCGTGGTTCTGGGCCGGGTCGAGCACCTCGAGGAGGGCGGAGGAGGGATCGCCCCGCCAGTCGGCGCCGACCTTGTCGATCTCGTCGAGCATGAAGACCGGATCGCGCGTCTCGGCGCGGCGGATCGCCTGGATGATCCGCCCCGGCAGGGCGCCGATGTAGGTGCGGCGGTGGCCCCGGATCTCCGCCTCGTCGTGGATGCCACCCAGGCTGAGGCGGACGAACTCGCGGTCGAGCGCGCGCGCGATCGACTGGCCGAGGCTCGTCTTGCCGACGCCGGGCGGGCCGACGAAGAGGAGGATCGGCTCGCGCGCGTCGCGGTCGATCGGCGTCTCCTGGATCACGTTCGGCTCCGGCTCGGGCACCACCTCGCCCTCGCCCTCGACATCGACGCCGACATTCGCCGGGACGACCTCCTCCTGGCGGGCGATCTCCCGGTCGTGGCGCAACTTGCGCACGGCCAGGTATTCGAGGATGCGGTCCTTGATCTTCTCCAGGTCGAAGTGATCCTCGTCGAGCACCCGCCGCGCCTTGTCGATGTCGATCGGCGCGCCGCTGAGGGTGTTCCAGGGGAGGCTGGCGATCCAGTCGAGGTAGGTGCGGATGATGCCGTACTCGGGCGAGGCCGAGGGGATGGTCGCCAGCCGGTCGAGCTCCCGCTCGGCCTCCCGGCGCGCCTCCTCCGGCAGATCCTTCTCCGCGATCCGCTGGCGCAGCTCGGCGATCTCCGGGTCGCTCTCCTCCCCGCCCAGCTCCTGCTGGATCGAGCGGAGCTGCTCGCGCAGGAAGTACTCCCGCTGCGCCTTGCTCAGCCGCCCCTGCGTCTCGTTGGCGATCCGCTGGCCCAGCTCGCGCACCGACTCCTCGTGCTGCAGCAGCTCGACCAGCCGCCGTAGCTTCGCCTCGACCGGCTCCAGCTCCAGGATCTGCTGGCGCGCCTCGCCGTCGAGGAGACCGGTGGAGGCGATCAGATACGCGACCTGCCGCGGGTCGGTGACTGCTTCGGCAGCCGTCGCCACCTCGTCCGGCACCTCGGGGATAAGGACCACCAGGCGGCGGAAGAGCTCGAGGACAGCCCGGCGCAGCCCTTCGAGCTCGACGCCCGGGGTCGAGATGTCAGGCGCGGGCTCGACGCGCGCCACCAGGAACGGCTCGGTCGAGATGAAGTCGAGGATGCGCACCCGCTCCAGGCCCTGGATGATCAGCCGCACGGCGCCATCCGCGCTGCGCACGAGTTGGTGGATGATGCCTGCCGTCCCGATGCGGTAGACATCATCCGGCCCCGGAAACTCCCCGCCCTCGTCGTCGCGCTGGGCGACGAGAGCGATCATCCGGTTGCCGCGCATCACCTCATCGACCAGGCGGATCGAGCGCTCCTTGCCGACGGTGAGGGGGACGACCGCCTGCGGGAAGACGACCGCTCCGCCACGCAGCGGCAGCACCGGCAGCGCGTCCGGAATCGGCGGGACAGTAAAGCCGCCTGCCTGCGGCTCCGGCGCCGGTTGGCTCTCGGCCCCGGGTGTCGCCGTCTGCTCGGCCCTGGTCTCGGGTTGCGCGCCCTGCTCCGGGGCGGTGCCCGCGGGCAGTTCGTCCGCGGTGCGCGGCGCAGTCTTGTCCGCCATGGTTGTTTACCTCTCTCCGGCCGCGGCGCGCTTGGGGAGCGTGATGAGGAGCAGCCCGCGGTCCTGATGCGCTTCGACCCGATCCTGATCGATCGGCGCCGGCAGACCCAGTTCCAGTCGGAACGGGCCCTGCCGGATCTCAGCGACGTGATAGACGCCATTCGGCGCTGCCGGGAGCCGGCGCTGGCCGCTGACAATCAGCGCGTCCTCATAGAGGAGGACGTCGATCTCGTCCTGGTCGACGCCGGCCAGATCGACCGTCACCTCGATGCCCTGGTCGGTCTCGCAGACATCGGCCGCGGGTTGCCAGAAGGCCTGGGCGAAGTGAGGGCCCGCCCGCTCGGCCAGCCGCAACTCGCTGTATGGCCAGCCCTGGTGGGCATTCACCGTCAAGGCGTAGCGATAACTGAGGCGTCGGTAGCGCATCCGCGTGGTCTCCCGTCAGCCGGCGCCACGACGGTCGCGCGCCGGTCTTCGTGCGAGGGTGCGGCCGCCAGCCGGAACCGGCATGCGCGCGGTTGCCATCGGACGCTGGAGCCGACCCGATACCGGTCAGCAGGAACGGTGCCACGGTGCGGATCGTCACTAGTCATCGGGAGCGGGGAGGCGGGGCCGGTCAGCCGCCTTCGGCCTGATCCTTGCGAGAGATGACGAGTCCGACACGGCCGCGGCCGCTGACCCACGGCGGCGTGGTCGACCCCAACAGCAGACGGTGTGGGTGTGAATGGAGCAGCGACGATGGCGACCGACCCGGTACGAACGATCCAGGGCCTCGAGCACGAGACGCAGTTGGCGCTGGATATCCCGGCGACGTTGGCGCGGCTGGCGGCCCTACCGCCGTCTCCAGAAGCGCCGTATCTCACGGTTGGCCTCGACTGGCGGCCGGAGGGGACCGATCCGGGGCGGGTGCCTCCGCCCGAGCCGAAGCGCTCTCAGCGGCGCGCGCGGCGCGAGTTGCCCGATAACCCGGGGACGCCCTGGCGCATCTCGTGGGAGGAGGTCGGCCGCCGGCTCGACGACCTGGTGGTGGAGTTCGGCCCGCGAGGCGCGGCGTTCGACAGCCTGAGCGCCGACGTCGAGCGGATCAAGCACTACATCGACGAGGAGCTCGACGACGCCGCGCAGGGGGTCATCATCGTCGCCTGCCACCACCACGATCTCTTCCAGCCGGTCCCCCTCGACATTCCGGTCACCACGGAGATCGTCACCGGCCCCATCCCCGCGCTGCGCCAGCTCGTCCACGCCGCCGAGGACTTCCCCCCCTACGCCGTGATCGTCGCCGAGCAGCACGATGCCTTCCTCTGGCTGATGGAGGGGCAGACCTGGGGGAGCGGCGTCCAGTTCCGGGCGAATGACTACCCGCGCCACACGCAGCAGGGGGGATGGTCGCAGACGCGGTACCAGCGCCGCGCCGGCGAACGGGTCGACGCCTTCGCCCGCACGATCGCGGAGGAGACGCGCCAGGCCCTCGGCGAAGGGAGGCGCGGGATCGACTACCTCATCGTCGCCGCCGACGAGCCGATGCTCACCGCCCTGAACGATGCGTTCCATGAGACCGTGCGCGAGAAGATCATCGGCCAGATCCACCTCGCGCCCGACGCCAATGTCACGCAGGTCGCGGCCGAGGCGGCCCCGCTGGTCGAGCAGGCGGAGCGGCAGCGCGAGATGGAGGCGGTGCAGCACGTCCACGACGGCACGGGGGCGGGAACGGACGGCGTCGCCGGCGCGCAGGCGACCGTTACGGCGCTGCAGGCCGGCCAGGTGGAGGAGCTCGTCATGAACGCCGACTTCTCCGGCCCCGGCTGGGCCGACTTCACCCTGCCGCTCTACGGCGCCGGCGAGGTGCCGCGCGAGCATCCCGCCGGCGGCGATGTGGCGAATCTGACGCCAGTCTCCCTCGAGGATGCCGTTGTCTTCCTGGCGCTGCAGACCGACGCCGCGATCGAGCTGGTCAAGAGCGCGGTGCCGATCACCGAGGCCGAGATTGAGGAGGTCCCTGACGCCGACGCCCCGACCCCGCGCGCGAAGGCGGCGAAGGCGCTCGACGCCCTCGGCGGCATCGGCGCCATCCTCCGCTTCTCACAGGCCGAGCAGGCAGAGCGGGTCGAGGAGGCATCGCAGGGGAGCGCAGCGACATCGGTGTAATCAGGAACGAGGTTGGCGCTCGCGGCTCGCGGAGCCATCCCCCCGAGTGATCAGGGATCGCACGAATTCGTGCAACACCGGACCCGGTTTCCGCACTCCGCATTCCACGCAACATGCGGCGCGCTCGCTCGCGATCTGCGAACATCTCCCGCAACGCGCATGCGGCGCGACATGATGTGACACGGACGGCATCGACAGGGAGAAAAGGACGTGGCGACGCTGCTCGCGAAGCACGCGGACGTGCTGGTCACCATGGATGGAGAGCGGCGGGAGCTGCGCGATGCCGGCCTCTTTGCGCGCGACGGCGTCATCGAGCAGGTCGGCCCGACGAGTGAGCTGCCCGAGACGGCGGATACCGTTCTCGACCTCGCCGGCCACATCCTCCTGCCGGGGCTGATCAACTGCCACCACCACCTCGACCAGGTGCTGACCCGCAACCTGCCGGCCGGGCAGAACACCAACCTCTTCCCCTGGCTGCGCGCCCACTACCAGATCTGGGGCAGCCGCACGCCGGAGGACACCCGGACGGCAGTGATCGTCGGCTGTGGCGAGTTGGTCCGCTCCGGCTGCACCACCGTCTTCGACCACGCCTACGTCTTTCAGAACGGCTGCCGCGTCGACAACCAGATCCACGCCGCCGCCGAGCTCGGCGTCCGCTTCGTCGCCTCTCGCGGCAGCATGTCGCTCGGCGAGTCGCAGGGCGGCCTTCCGCCCGACAACTGCGTCGAGTCGGAAGAGGCGATCATGGCCGATTCGGTGCGGGTCATCCAGCAGTATCACGACCCGAAGCCGGGCGCTATGCTGCAGATCGTCCTCGCCCCCTGCTCCCCCTTCTCGGTCACGGCCGACCTGATGCGGGAGTCGGCGAAGCTGGCCCGCGAGTATGGCGTCAGGCTGCACACGCACCTCTGCGAGACCCTCGACGAGGAGCGCTTCACCCTGCAGAAGTTCGGCCTGCGCCCCGTTGCGTACATGGAGACGCTCGACTGGGTCGGCGACGACGTCTGGTACGCCCACGCCGTCCACGTCGACGACGACGAGGTCCGCCTCTTCGCGCAGAAGGGGGCCGGCGTCTGCCACTGCCCGTCGTCGAACATGCGCCTCGCCTCGGGGATCGCCCCGGTCCGCAAGTACCTGGACAACGGGGTCAAGACGGGGCTCGGGGTCGACGGCTCGGCCAGCAACGATGGCTCGAACCTCCTCGTCGAGGTGCGCGAGGCGATGCTGCTGGCGCGCCTGAAGATGGGGCTGCTGCCGCCGGAGGGGCCGCGCACCCTCCTCTCCACCTCCGACCCGCTGCGCGCGAAGGAGTGGATGACCGCCCGCGAGGCGCTGGAGATCGCCACCATCGGCGGGGCGGCCGTCCTCGGCCGCGACGACATCGGCTCGCTGGAGCCGGGCAAGTGCGCCGACTTCTTCACCCTCGACCTGAACAGCGTCGAGTACGCCGGCGGCCTGAGCGATCCGGTTGCCGCCGTCGTCTTCTGCGCCCCGACCCGCGCCCGGCACACCGTCGTCAACGGCCGTCTCATCGTCGACGACGGCGAGATCGTCACCCTCGATATGGCCCCGGTGATCGCTGAGCACAACCGCAACGCCGCGCGGCTGGCAGCGATGGCGGGGTAGG
>JADYYO010000057.1 GCA_020853615.1 Thermomicrobiales bacterium | reverse complement strand
CGTCTTGCCGGCTCGCCGTCTTGCTGGCTTGCCGACTTACTCCTCGACTCCTCGACTCCTCTCTTGCCGCCTGGCCGGCGTTCTGCCTACGCTATGCAGCGTCCGCCAATTCACGTCCTGTGGCACTCTCGGAGAGGTATGTCGATGCTGCGCATCCTTCGTCTGATCGCCGTGTTGCTCTGCGCTGCCGTGCTGAGCGTCCCCGGCACGCTGGCCGCCCAGGTCGCCACGCCGGTCGCCTCGCCGGTGGCGACCCCGGTCGCCGGCGCGCTCAGCCACGATCCGCTCCCCGGCAACATGGATCGCTCCGCCGATCCACGGGAGGACTTCTACCGCTACGCCGTCGGCGGTTGGCTCGACCGCACCACCATCCCGCCCGACAAGGCGGGCTACAGCATCAGCCAGGAGATCGACGACCGCACCACGAAGGAGCTGCTCGGGCTCCTCGACCGGCTGGTGAAATCGGACAACCTCCCGGAGGGCTCCGATGAGTGGAAGGCGGTCCAGCTCTTCTCACAGGGTCTCGATTACAACACGCGCAACGCGCAGGGGATCGCCCCGATCGCGGGTGATCTCGCGCAGATCGACGCCGTCTCCAACCTCGGCGAGCTCTATCAGCTCCTGCGCGACGCCGTGCTGACGACCAACATCTCCGGGCTCTATGGCGTCTCCCCCTCGCCCGACCTCGAGAACAGCTCGATCTACACCCTCTGGTACGGCGGGCCCTGGCTCGGCCTCCCCAACCGCGATTACTACTGGAAGGACGACGCGGCGAACGAGCCGATCCGCGAGGCGTACCGCGCCACCGGCGCCAAGCTCCTCCAGTTCGCGGGCTACGACGAGGCGAGCGCGAAGGATGCCGCCCAGCGCGTCTACGACTTCGAGAAGCGCCTGGCCGAGCCGCTCCTGAGTCCCGAGGCGTACAACGACCCGAGCAACTACTACCACCCGCGGCCGGTGAGCGACCTGATCGCCGCCAACCCCGATTTCGACTGGCCAGCCTTCCTGACGATCCTCGGCGTGCCGGACCAGAAGACGATCGTGGTGACCCAGGAGGCCTACCTCGACGCCATCGACGGCATCGTCGAGTCGACCGATCTGGAGACGATCAAGGACTACCTGCGGCTGCAGGTCCTCTGGAACACCGCCTCGGCGCTGTCGAAGGAGATGGACGATACCGCCTTTTCCTTCTACGGCACCGTCCTCAACGGCATCGAGCAGCAGCGCCCCGACGACGAGCAGGCGCTCGGCGCGGTGAACAGCGCGCTCGGCTTCGCGCTCGGCAAGCTCTATGTCGACGAGTACTTCCCGCCCGAGGCGAAGGCGCAGATCGAGGAGCTAGTCGGCCGCCTGCAGACGGCTACCCGCCATCGCATCGAGAACCTCGACTGGATGACGCCCGAGACGAAAGCGGCCGCCCTGGCGAAGCTCGACACGATGCGCGTCAAGGTCGGCTACCCCGACAAGTGGCAGACCTACGAGAAGGTCACCATCGGCGACTCCTACGTGCAATCGCTCCTGAGCGCGAACATCGCCGAGTACAAGCGCAATCTCGCCCGCGTCGGCAAGCCGGTCGATCGCGACGAGTGGGACATGCTGCCGCAGACGGTCAACGCCTACTACTCGCCGACCAATAATGAGATCGTCTTCCCGGCCGCCATCCTGCAGCCGCCCTTCTTCGACTACGCGGCCGATCCGGCGGTCAACTACGGCGGCATCGGCGCCACCATCGGCCACGAGATCACACACGCCTTCGACCAGAGCGGCTCGCGCTTCGACGCCGAGGGGAACCTGCGCAACTGGTGGACCCCGGAGGACACGAAGCGGTTCGAGGCGCTGACCGAGGAGGTCGCCAGGCAGTACAGCGCGATCGAGGTGCTGCCCGGGCTCCACGTCAACGGCGAGCTGACGATCGGCGAGAACATCGCCGACATGGGCGGCCTGCAGATCGCCTATGACGCGCTGCAGGCGGAGTTGGCCAACTCGGGCAACCCCGGGCCGATCGATGGCCTCACCCAGGATCAGCGCTTCTTCATCGCCTACGCCCTCTCCTGGGCCGACAAGCCGCGCGAGGCATCGTTGCGCACGCAGCTGCAGACCGACGAGCACGCGCCGGCGGAGGTCCGGGCCGTCGAGCCGTCGCGCAACATGGACGCCTTCTTCAAGGCGTTCGGCATCGAGCCGGGCGACGCGGAGTACCTTCCGCCGGCGGACCGGATCGTCATCTGGTAGCGAATGACGGCGCCGCAGCGGGTGCGGCGCAGACGTGTCATGCTGAGGAACGAAGCATCTCGGCTCAAGGGGCACACGGTTCTGGGGAGCCGAGATCCTTCGCTCCGCTCAGGATGACACCTCGCGCGCCCGCTATCCGGCGGGCGCGGCCATCGCCACCAGGATCGCTCGGGCCAGGGTGTGACCGGCGATGCTGGCGTAGAGGAGGGCCGGCGTCGAGTCGGGCTTCACCTTGCTCGAGGGGAGATCCAGCGCCGTGACGACGAGGTAGTAGCGGTGCGGCGGGTCGCCGGGCGGCGGCGCCGCACCGAGGTAGCGCGCCAGCCGTAGATCGTTCGGGAGCTGGAACGCCCCCGACGGCAAGTCCGGCCCGCCCGGGGCGCCCGCTCCCGCAGCGAGCGAGGTTGTGCTGGCCGGGACATCGGTGACCGCCCAGTGCCAGAAGCCGCTCGGCGTCGGCGCGTCCGGGTCGAACATCGTGACCACGAAGCTTTGCGTGCCGTCCGGGAAGCCGCTCCACGCGAGCTGCGGCGAGCGATCCTCGCCGCCGGCGCCGGCGATGCCGCTCATCTGCGCCTTCTGGAACATCTCGCCTTCCGCGACGTCGGCGCTGGTGACGGTGAACGACGACGCCGGCTTCAGGTGAGCGTACGGGTCGCAGGCGACGCCCACTCGTGCTCCGGCCACCGGCGTCGCGGCGGCGGAGACTCCGCGCGGCATGAACGGCAGCGCCGAGGCGCCAGCAAGGGCGATCGATCGACCGAGAGCAACACGTCGGTTCATACGCATGGCCCCTCCTCGCGTTGGTCAGCAGGCACGCCATCACGTCAGGCGATCATGCTGATCTCCGCCCTCCGGCCCTGCATAGTTCGTTCCACGCGGCGCTCACCCCGTGAACGGCTCGCCCCAGCGGCCGCGGTGGGCGATTTCGGCGAGCGGCTTGCGCTCCTTCTTGCCGTGGCCGCCGGCCTCCGCCGGATAGCCGAGCGGCACGATCGCCAGCACGTCGAGGTTCTCGGGGATGCCGAGGAGAGCGTTCACCCCCTCCAGCCCGCCGAAGCCGACCCAATTGCTCCCCACGCCGGCGTCCCAGGCAGTGAGCGCCATGTCCTGGATGGCGCGGCTGGCGTCCGAGACGGCGAAGCGGGTGCGGTCGACGACCACCACGATCGCCACCGGCGCCTGGTCGAGATACCGCCCCGTCGGCGCCAACGCGGCGAGCTGGCGCAGCGTTGCCGGATCGTCGACGACGACGAAGTGCCACGGCTGCTTGTTCATCGAGCTGGCGGTCAGCCTCCCCGCCTCCAGCACCCGGCGCACCACCTCGTCCGGCACCGGCCGGTCGTCGTAGCTCCGCACCGCCCGCAGCGTGCGGATCGCCTCGAAGACATCCATGTGGTCACCTCCTCGTCTCGATCGGACTCCGGCGTCTGCCGCCCGCCGGAGGAGCATGAACGGGACCGCCCGGCCAAAGTCCGTCGAAGATTGCCAAGATTGCCAAGGCTACAAGTCGCCTCGAGAGTCAGGGTCTCCGGAAGGGGGCCGGGCTCTTCGGCAGCGTCGCCCACTGGGGCGCGTCGTGGCCCATGACAAGGAAGGCCCCAGTCTCCTCCGCCAGCGCCACCAGCTTGTCGCGCGAGCGCCGGGCGGCCTCCGGATCGGGGTAGTCTCTCGGGTAGCCCTTCGCCGTGAGCTGGGCGCGTACGCTGATGGCGTCGATGGCGAGGAGGACTGGCCCCTCGGCCGCCTCGACGAAGACCGACTGGTGCCCGACGACGTGCCCCGGCGAGGCGATCAGGCGCAGCCCCGGCTCCACCTCGACATCCCCCTCGACCGGCTTGTAGACGATGCCGGGGATGTCCCAGAGGGCGGGATCGAAGCGGGGATCGCCGGGCGCCGCCTCCAGATGCTCCCGCTGCACGAGCGAGGTGATCCCGGAGCCGGCGAAGAGGTCATGCCGACCGCAGTGGTCGAAATCGAAGTGGGTCGAGACGAGGAGGTCGACATCGCCCGGGGCCAGGCCGAGCTGCGCGAGGCGGCTGACGATGTCGTCCTCGGGCCGGGTATGGTTCGGCATCGGCCACCAGGGGTCGCCCGTCTCCTGCCCGATCATCGCCTTCGGGTTGCCGGTATCGACCAGCACCACGCGGCCGCTGGCCGTCCTGATCAGGTAGCCGGGCACCTGGTTCATGCGCCGCTCCTCCGGCCGGGAGCCATCCGCCCCCAACTCCCCGAGGTGCAGCAGATAGAGCTCGTGCGTCGTCACTCGCCAATTCCTCCCGCGATGATTTGCCTCGCCCCAGTATGCCCGCGGCAGCATTCATCG
>JADYYO010000056.1 GCA_020853615.1 Thermomicrobiales bacterium | reverse complement strand
TCGCCGACGGTGACCAGGAGGAGCAGGGCGCCGACCACGAGCGCGGCGGCGTGCAGCCCCGGCAGCCAGGAGGCCGCGCGCGCCGCCCCGATCTGCGCGGGAGGCGGCTGCCCGGGGAGCGCCGCATGACCGGCGAATATGCCGGGGTCGAGATGACGGCCACGGCGTCGGCCGGCGCGGGCGTGCTCGATGCCGAGGCAGAAGGAGCGGCGCGGCTCGTACTGTGGCAGCCCCGCGAGGAGCAGCACGGCGGTCTGGATCTCCAGGACTTCCCGGGCGCAGGCGGGGCATTGCGCGAGGTGCGACTCGATCGTCGACAGGTCATCAGCGCCGAAATCGCGGTCGATGTACGCGCTGACGGCGTCGATATCCAGGTGGCCCGGAAGACGCTCCGGGGAATGCTCACTCATCATCCGGTTCCGTCACTGGAGGTCTGGACGCCCCAACCGGGGCGCCGCCGTTCTCACCCTCTAAACGGAGGTAGCGCTCGAAGAGTTCCCGCGCCGGCGCGTCGTCGGCCAGCGCCTGCCGGATCTTGGCCCGCGCCCGGCTGAGCCGTGACTTGACCGTGCCGAGCGCGATGCCCATGACCGTGGCGACCTCGTGATAGTCGAGCCCCTGCACGTCGACGAGGAGGACGACCATCCGCTGATCGTCCGGGAGGGCGGTCAGCGCGCGCTCGAGGTAGATCGAGAGCTCGCGGCGCAGGGCGTGGGCGTCAGGCGACTCCTCGCCCGCGCCGCCAGCCGACCAGATCGGCTCGATCTCGACCATCTCCGCCTCGAGCGAGCCGGCCGGCCGCCGGGCCGAGGCGCGCAGCATGTCGTAGGAGCGATTGGTCGCGATCTTGTAGAGCCAGGAGCGAACCGATCCGGTCTGAAACGAGCCGATGTTCTGCCAGGCGCGGACGAAGGTGTCCTGGGTGGCGTCTTCGGCAAGCCCGACGTCGCGCAGCAGGCGGAGCGCCACGTTGAAGACCGGCCGCTCGTGCCGCTGCACCAGCAGGTTGAACGCCTCGAGATCGCCGGCTTGCGCGGCGCGCACTAGCGCCTCGTCGTCGCGCGCCTCCACGGGGGCCGGCAGCGGTTCGCCCGCCCCCGGGGGCAGGTCGGCGAGTGCGGTTGAGTTCGCGCCATCCGGCGCCGGCGCCGCTCCCGGCGTCGACACGGCTGGCGCAACGCGTCGACGGCGGAACACCAGTCCTCCTGGTCCTGGCCGGGCATCGCGGCCTTACGGTTCGAGTGTGACCTTCTCCAGCACGGCCGGGTTCGCCACGGTCCGCGGCCTCTTGCCCCGCAGAACCTGCAGCGCCTCCAGCAGCGTCTCACGCCGCACAACGTCGACCGAGCGCTCCGAGTAGTAGGCCGAGTGCGGCGTCAGGATCACATTCGGCATCTGATAGAAGGGCGACTCGGCCGGCAGCGGCTCCGGGTCGACGACGTCGAGCGCCGCCCCGGCCAGCCTCCCCTCCTGTAACGCCTGAGCGAGCGCCGGGAGGTCGACGATCGGGCCGCGCGCCGTGTTGACAAGGACCGCCGTCGGCTTCATCAGGGCCAGGGCGTCGGCGTCGATCAGGCCGCGCGTCTCCGGCGTTAGCGGGCAGTGGATGGTCACGATATCGGACCGGCGCAGCAGCTCCTCCAGCGAGACCGGCTCCGCGCCGACAGCGCGGATCGTCTCGGGATCGACATAGGGGTCGGCGGCGAGGATCGTCACGCCGAAGGGCGTGACCCGCGCGGCGACCGCCTGCCCGATGCGGCCGAAGCCGATGATCCCGAGTGTCTGCTCGCGCAGCGGCTGCACCGGGCCGCCGAGAATGGTCCGCGTCGCGGGGCCGTGCTGCACCCAGACACCCGCACGCAGCGAGCGATCCAGCTCGACGATGCGCCGGTTGAGCGCCAGGATCATCGCGAGAGCGTGGTCGGCCACCTCCGAGGTGCAGTAGCCGGGGTAGTGAGTGACGACGATGCCGACGTCCGCGGCCGCGTCCAGATCGACATTGTCGAGGCCGACCCCGTAGCGGGAGATGACCTTCACCTGGGGGATGTTCTCCAGCACGCGGCGGGTGATCGCCTCGCGCGTGCTGACCAGGAGCGCATCGGCGCCCTGCGCGGCGCTGATTAGTGCGTCCTCCGAGATACAGGCGCGGCTGCTCAAGGTGAGATCGAGATCCTCGACCGCGTCGATCAGCTCCTGCTCGAACTCGAGCCCGCCGCGCTCGTTCCCGTAGCGATCGGAGGTGACGACGATCGTGTACTTGTCCCTCGTGGTCATTCCTGCTCCACTACCCCGTGCCGGGATCGGCGACCCACGCGCCATCCAGCGACGAACGACATCCGCCCGTAGTGTCGCACAGGGCCGGGGCAGAATCGCGCCGCGCAGGGCGGCTTCGGGCGGAGGAGCAGTGGGCGGGGCAAAATAACAGTCCCGACAGGTCTGGCTTCGGCTGGCGACCCCCGCGACTGGACGCTCCACCACATCGACGCCCCGCAACGGATGTGGCCTTGCGCTCCGGTCCCATCCACGGCCCGTGTGGCTGGCGCACCCCGCGATTCGCCTGCTACCGATTGCCGCTTCCGGTGGGGGACCCCGCTTCGTCCGGGCCCCTCGGGACTGTACGTACACTCTATACGAACACCCGATGCCTGTCAACCCCCTTTCGTGGGCCATCGGCTTCTGGCTTCTGGCCATTGGCTTTTGGCTGTTGGCTCACGCCTTCCGACTCACGACTCTCTTCCCGTCGATCTTCACCGAGTTGGGCATCGAGGCGCGCGCCGATGCACGCCGCCTCGGCGCGAAAGTCGGGACCAGCGCCTTCCAAGCTCAGACATTCCCATGCGCAACATCCGGCAGACGCCCGACGCCGTCGCACGGCAGCGTGCCAGGCACGCCCAGGAGGGGCTTGCCCTCCGTGCGCTGTCGTTGCCGGCCCACAAGCCGGCGGGCGCTTGGCGAGTGGTGCGGCCAGACGGCTCGGGCCTGCTGCCGGCGCCAACGCACGCTGGCGCCGGCACGAGCATGGTCCCGTGGCCATCGAGGGCTCGTGCGCCGCGCATCGCGGTCTGCCCTCCGAGCGCGAACGGATCGCGATGGCCGCCGAGCGACGCGAAGCGACAATTGCGTCATCCGAGCATGCCGGCGACACGGTCTACCAATGGCATGCACGATCCTCCACCGAAGATCTCGAGGCCGCCAGGCTGTGACTCCTGTCACAGTCACCGTCTTCAGGACTGCTGGTCGCGTGAATATTTGCCAACGAGAGTCAATCTTGTTATCGTGCGGGAGACGTTGCGACTCTGCTGCCTGCCTCGCCTCTGATGCGGCGGGGGAAGTCGATGCTCGCCGAATGCCGGGGCGCCCCCGGCACTCAGGTGGGCGGGTATCCCGGGCGGGATTGCCGGGGCAGCGAAACCAGAACTGGTGGTCGCGCGTATTGCTGAGTGGGAAGGGCTCCGCCGGCCTTCCCGGTACGTGAAATGCCGGCGGACCTGGCGCATGCGGCCGCCCAGGGGTCTGGGGTTGGCCGAACCGTTCTTTGGGGGCGCGGTAATTCGCCGGAATTCCGGCGTTGCAGTGGGGAGGAAGGGTCCAGGTGAAACTCTCGCGAATTGCTCTCGGCTCGGCGGTAACGCTCTCGCTCGTTGGCGGGAGCCTGATCGCCGCGACCCCGGGCGCGTCGGCGCAGTGCGTCGACCAGAAGGGGAACCCGGCGCCGGCCGTGGTCATCAGCGGCGGCACCATCCGGAACGAGACGGTCATCGATATCTCGGCCAACGCCGGCACCAGCATCTCTGACGCCAGCGGCGGCAGCAACAACCTCGCCATGACCGGCGGTGGCGGCGACGGCGTCGACACGGCATCGACCGGCAACGGCGGCGTCGCGACCTCGTCCGCGAACGGCGGCGCGATCTCGATGGAGAACATCAACTCTGGCGGTAACGCGGGGAACGCGATCTCGGTTGGCGATACGGTCTGCGCGCCGTACTACGCGCCGGAGGAGCCGGTCTACGAGGCCCCGGTCGAGGAAGCTCCGGTCGAGGCGCCCGTGGCCGCCCCGGTGGTCGCCCTGCCGTCGACCGGCGCCGGCGCCATCGGCGATCCCTCCGCGCTCTTCGCGCTGCTCGCCTCGGCGGGCGCCGCGGTGACGTCGCTCGGGCTGCGCCGCCGCTAGGCGGCAGCGCCCGTTGCCCCGCTCCGAGTCGGACACGGGCGGGGCAACGGGGGAAACTTACCGCGTGCAAGGGGTGCATCCTTCGGGATGCACCCCTTTTGCGCGCCCCGGTTGCCGCCGCCACCGCGCCTCCCCGTAGAATGGCAGGAACAGTGACCGCACTGCCCCGACGTGCGGTTCGTGCCGGGATGCTGGGGGACGGGACGTGGATTTCGTCGTGGTCGGGTTGGGGCTCGGCGCGCTCGCGATGTTGCTTGGCATAGCGCTGCTGGCATGGGCTGCCCCGCGCCAGGCCCGGCTGGCGCGCGCGGCATCGCGGTCCGAGGCGCGCCGCGGTCTCGCGATCGCCGCCAACCGGCGCGGCGCCGGGGTGGCGCTGCTCTACGCCGGCGGGGCAATCTTCCTGGCGACCATCGGCGGGCTGGCCGGCGCGCTCGACGACCGCACCGGGGCCTTTCTCGTCGCCACGACGACGACCGTGGCCGCGCTCGGCCTCCTCGTCTGGGGCTACCTCGATCACCTGCGCAACCCCATTCCCCCGCCCACACGCCCCCGGGCAGACGCCGTCGTGCTCGAGAGTAGCCGCCGGTCTGTCACGCGGCCGCTCATCGTCGCTCCCGATCCGGCCACTGCGAACGGGCACGGGAGCGAGGACCGCGCACTCTCCGCACCTGCCGCCCCCGTGCCGGCGCCTGTCGTCGCGGAGGCTCTCCTCGCCATCGCGGCGCGGTCGGTCACGAATTCTGCCGCCGAGGCGGCGACACCGGGGATCGAGACGGCCGGGGCGGCATCCAAGGAGACCGGGAACGGCTCTGTGACGAGCTCTGCGGCGGGAGCTTCTCCCGGCGAGGATCGCGAGGGGTGAGCGCGCGGCAACCGTCGACTTTGAGCAGAGGATCGCGCGGGATGCCGACCGAGACCTTGACCCAATGGCAACTCAACCGCGCCACGCTGGCCCGGCAGATGCTGCTCGCTCGCGCCGAAACGACGCCTTTGACCGCGGTGGAGCGGCTCGCGGGGATGCAGGCGCAGGAGCCAAAGCCCCCCTTCATCGGGCTCTGGAGCCGGCTGCGCGACTTCCGGCGCCACGATCTGCATGAGGAGCTACAGGCGAAAGCGCTGGTGCGCGGCACCCTGATGCGCGGCACCATCCATCTCGTCAGCGCCGGCGACTATGCCGCCTTCCGCCGGACGCTGCAGCCGGTCCTCGACCGGGGCTTGAGCGCGCTCGGCGACCGCGCCGAGGGGCTCGACGAGGCGCGGGTGCTGCCCGTGGCGCGCGAGCTCCTGGCGGAGCGGCCACGAACCTTCAGCGAGCTGCGCGGGCTGCTGCAGGAGCGCTTTCCCGAGATGCATGAGCGGGCGCTCGGCCACGTCGTGCGCATGCGCCTGCCGCTGGTGATGATGCCGATCGATCATCCCTGGGCATTCCCGGCCAATGCCGACTTCGCGCTCGCCGAATCGTGGCTCGCGGAGCCGCTAGCGAACGGCGACAACGCCGAGGCGCTCGCGCTGCGCTACCTGGCCGCGTTCGGGCCGGCGACAGTCGCCGACCTGCAGACCTGGTCCGGGCTGCCGCGCCTGAAACCGGTGCTCGATGCCCTGCGGCCCCGCCTCGTCGCCTTCCGCGACGAGCGTGGCCGGGAGCTGTTCGACCTCCCCGATGCGCCGCGCCCGGACGCGGAGACGCCGGCGCCGGTCCGCTTCCTCCCCGAGTTCGACAATCTCCTCCTCTCGCACGCCGACCGGACGCGGGTGATCGCCGACGAGCATCGCACCATCGTCTACCAGAAGGGGAATCTGCGCCTGCTCGCCACCTTCCTGGTCGATGGCGTCGTGAGCGGCATCTGGCGTGTCGAGCGGAAGCGCAAGGTCGCGACGCTGCGGCTCACCCCCTTCGCGCCGCTCGCGAAAGACGCCAGGGCCGACCTGGAGGCGGAGGGGGAGGCGCTGCTCCGCTTCCTGGAAGAGGACGCGGCGTCCTACGAGATCACATACACGACATAATCGTCTATTCCACCGCGAGGAGGGAGCGATGACGGAGGCGATGCCGGCGGTCATGAAGACGGCGCGCGGGGAGGGGCACGTCGCGCTGCGCCAGCGACCCGTGCCGGAGCCGGGTCCCGGGCAGGTCGTGCTCGCGGTACGCGCCGCCGGCATCTGCGGCACCGATCTCCACATCTTCCACGGCGAATACCCGACCCAGCCGCCGGTCACCCTCGGCCACGAACTGGCGGGGGAGGTGGCGTCGGTCGGGGAGGGGGTCACCGGGTTGGCGCCGGGCGACCGGGTGACGACGGAGACCTACTTCCATCTCTGCGGCGTCTGTCGCTTCTGCCGCGCCGGGCAGCCGAACCTCTGCCCGGAGCGGCGCTCGATCGGCTCCGGCGTCGACGGCGGCTTCGCCCCCTACGTCCTGGTCCCGGCGCACAACCTGCACCGTCTCCCCGACACCCTGAGCTTTCGGGAGGCCGCGCTGACGGAGCCGCTCGCCTGCGTCGTCCATGGGGCGCTCGAGCTGCCAAAGGTGAGCGCGGGCGACATCGCCGTGGTGAGCGGGCCGGGGACGATCGGGCTCCTGACGCTGCAGGCGGCGCGGGCGGCCGGCGCGGCCGTCATCGTGCTCGGCACCGCCGCCGACTGGCGACGGCTGGAGCTGGCGCGAGAGCTGGGCGCGGCCCGCGTCGTCGACATCGATGACGAGGACCCGGCGCCGATCGTGCGCGGCCTGACGGACGGGTGGGGCGCGGATGTCGTCTTCGAGTGCTCGGGCGCCGGGCCTGCCGCGCTCGGGCTCCTGGCGCACGCGCGGCGCGGCGGGCAGTACGCCCAGATCGGACTCTTCGGCAAGCCGGTGGCGTGGGATCTCGACCAGGTCTGTATGAAGGAGTTGCGGGTGACCGGCAGCAATGCCTCGGTCCCCTCCGCGTGGCGTACGGCGCTGCGCCTGCTTGGGGAGGGGGCGGTGCAGGCGGAGCCGCTCATCAGCGACGTCTACCCCCTCGCCGGCTGGCGCGACGCGTTCGCCCGCTTCGAGCAGCGCTCGGGGGCGAAGCTCCTCCTCGACCCGTGGGCCGAGACACACGGCGCGCTGTAAAATGCAGAATATGCTTTTCTGTATCCCTCAAGCGTCTTCCATCGAACTCCAGGAGAACCACCATGGCAACGACGACGAGCAAGACCCGGCTGGTCCGCTCACTCCGCGGCGGGCAGATGACGATCCCGATCGAGTTCCGCCGCGCCCTCGGCATCGATGAAGAGACAATGCTGCGCGTGACGCTCGTCGACGGCGAGTTGCGCGTCAGCCCGGTCAATGTCGCAACGCCGGACACTCAATCGTCCGGGCTCAAGGCACTCTACGACTACTTCGCGCCGACGCGCGAAGCTGTACTGGCGAGTGGCATTTCGGAAGACGAGCTTCTCGCCGATATCACGGGGGCCGTCGCGGAAGTTCGCGCCGGTCAACGCTCGTCGCGCGAATGAAGATCATCTTCGATACGGTCACCCTGGTGCGCGGGCTCATCGACCCATTCAGTTGGTCGGGCACGCTCCTCTTCGAGCGCGCCGACGACTACGAGTGGATCGTTTCCCCGGAAATCGTCGCCGAGTATCTGGAGGTCATCAGACGCCCGAGACTTATGCGCAAATACCTCGTCACCGAGAACCGCGACCTGGGTGAGGTGCTGGCCCGAATCGAGCAGGCGACACTCGTTCAGCCAACACCCATCCCATCGATCTGCCGCGATCCCTCGGATGACAAGTTTCTCGCGGCAGCGGACGCGAGCGATGCAGACATCATCGTCTCGATTGACAACGATCTGCTGAGCCTCATCTCCTACAAGGGGACACGCATCCTCACGCCGGCGCTCGCTCTCGAGGAAATTGGACATGCCTGACGCGAGCTTGATGATGGAGCGAATCGCCTACACAGAATTCTCCCCGCCGCCGCACCTGCGCGGGCATGTCGTCTGCCTCTGGCATCACGCGGCCGGCGCCGAGGCGAGGGAGACCAACGTCCTCCCCGACGGCTGCGTCGACATCGTCTGGATCGCCGACCGGCCGCCGTTCGTCGCCGGGCCGATGACGTCCGCCGCTCTTCACCAGACCGCCGCGGGCACGGCGATCACCGGCATCCGCTTCCGGCCCGGCGTCGCGCCCTTCCTCCTCGGCGTTGGCGCCAGCGACCTCCGCGACCGGGATGTGCCGCTGCGCGACATCTGGCCCGCCGCGCGCCATCGGCTCTGGCAGGACGCCGTGGCCGAGGTGCGCCTTGCGGCGAAGCTCTCGGCAATCGACACCGCGCTCTCTGCCGCCATCGCCGGATCGCGCGGAGAGGATCCGCTCGTGACGTGGGCCGCGCGCTGGCTCGCCGCTCATCCGGGGGCGACGGTCGAGGCGCTCGTTCGCCTCTCCGGCGCGAGCGAGCGGCAGCTTCGCCGTCGCTTCGACGCGGCGGTCGGCTACGGCCCGAAGACGCTGCAGCGGATCCTGCGGCTGCAGCGCCTCCTCTGGCTCGCCGGGAACACGCGCGACACGCGGCCGGAGCTTGCCGCATTGGCGCTCGCCGCAGGCTATGCCGACCAGCCGCATATGACGCGCGAGACCCGACGGCTCGCCGGCTCCTCCCCGCGACGTCTGCTGCTCGATGCGACGCCAGCTTCGGCGGTGGCCGATTTGTTCAAGACGGCAGCGCCCTGACCAGCTATTGTCGGAGCATGAGCGAGCAAGAGTTGCAGACCATCCCCAATATCGGCCCGGCGATCGCCCGGAAGCTCCTCCGCCTCGGCATCGGGCGGCCCGAGGATCTGCGCGGGCAAGATGCCGAGGCGCTCTTCGCCCGCCTCTGCGCGCTCGACGGCTCCCGCCACGACCCCTGCCTGCTCGACACCTTCGTCGCCGCGGTCGACTACGTGAATGGCGCGCCGGCGCGTCCCTGGTGGCACTACAGCCGCCTCCGCAAGGCGGGTCCGCCTGGAAAGGATGAGGCATCATGAACGCCCGGTTGAACCTGATCGGCCTGGTCGTGCAGGACATGGCGCGCTCGCTGGCGTTCTATCGCCGCCTCGGGCTCGATATCCCGCCCGACGCCGATGGCGAACTGCACGTGGAGACGACGCTGCCCGGCGGCCTGCGCCTGGCCTGGGACAACGTTGAGACGATCCGCTCGTTCGACCCGGGGTGGTCGCCGCCGAGCGGCGGCCATCGCGTCTCCCTCGCCTTCCTCTTCGATACGCCGGCCGAGGTCGACCGGGCCTATGCGGAGCTGACCGGGCTCGGTTACGAAGGGCACAAGGCGCCGTGGGACGCCTTCTGGGGCCAGCGCTACGCCGAGGTGCTCGACCCGGACGGGACCATAATCGACCTCTTCGCCCCGAGCGACGCCGGGTAGGGCGGCGCTCCAACCGAGCTCGTCGCTCGCCCTTCGGTAGCGAGGCATCTTGCCCGGGCCGAAGGAGAGGAGTAGAGTGGCGGCAAGCCGGGCGGCGATGGCGCTTCCCGGCGATCCCCTTCCGCCGTCCGGTCGGATCCGCCTCTCGCGGCAGCCGGACAGCCCATCCCTCCCGATGCCTCGGAGGAGGAAAGGAGACCGACATGGGACGCATCATCGTTGCCAACCGACGCGGCCATCAGGTCGTCGAGTGGGAGACCACCGACACCGAGGAGTCTCGTGCGACGATCGCGGAGGCCGAGCAGATCCTGCGCGAGGCCCGCGCGGCGGGCTGCGCGATCTCGAAGAAGGTCGACGGAGTCCATGTCCTCGATCGGGGCGCCTTCGACCCGAAGGCGGAGGAGTACCAGATCATCGCTCCCATCGCCGGCGGCTGACCTCCGGTCCCTCTCCCCGGCGGTGCGGCCGCGCCGCCGGCCAGATCGTTGGAAAACGCGCGCCGCGCTGGGCGGGCACGCCGCCCAGCGCCGGTTCACGACAGGGCCCGGAGACGATGAGCTTCGCTGAGACCGCCCGGCGGCTCCTCGACTGGCTGCGCGAGGCATGGGTCGTGCCCGACACCGGCCTCGACCTCTTCGCCGATGACGACCTCCCCTCCCTGGAGGAGGAAGGGTTGGAGCGCCCCTGGCGCTACCGCTGGGATCACCTGCCGAAGCAGAGCGCGGGCTTCGGTTTCACCGATCGCGACTACCGCGCGGCGCGAACGCGCGCGGAGGAGATCGCCCGTCTGACCGTCGGCGACGAGGTCTGGGGGCGCGTGAAGCGCTCCGGCCATGTCGATCTCCCCTCGCGCCGCTACCCCGGCGTCACCTACCGACTGCGGATCGGGCGCCGGATCGAGGTCCGCTGCGAACCGGGGGTGCAGTCCCCCTGGCGCCACCC
>JADYYO010000055.1 GCA_020853615.1 Thermomicrobiales bacterium | reverse complement strand
CTTGACCCGGGCGCGGCCTCCGGAGCGTCGGCGGCTCCCCCCGACTTCGAGGCCTACCCGATCCAGCCCGGATCGGCCGGGGAGACATTCCAGATCCGGATGGTAGCCGCCGACGGGAGCGTCATCCCGGGCAGCGAGCGGACGGTGAGCGTGCCGACCAATCCGGCCCTGGCGCGGCTCCTGCTCCTGCCGGCAATCCCCCTGGTCATCGGGGCCACCGTCGTCACGAACCGGAAACGCAGGGTGCGCCTGCCACACGGGGTGGCGGGGTAACGCAGGGGAGGGGGTGTGGGTCACGATCTCGTCGTCCTCGGCGACCTCGTCGCCGATCTGATCGTCCCGATCGAACGCCTGCCGCTGGAGCCGAACAGGCACGGTTGGGCGGAGGGGATCTTCGTCGAACCGGGCGGCGCCGGGAATGTCCTGGTCGCGGGGCGGCGCCTCGATCTCTCCATCGCCTCGCTCGGCCACGTCGGCGGCGACCGGTATGGCGCGGATCTGCTGCAGATGCTGGCAAACGAGGGGGTCGACGTCTCGCAGGTCGCCATCTGCGAGGAGCGCGCCACGGTCCTCTGCATCGTCCTCGCCGACATGCTCCACCAGCACGTCTACCTCGGGATCAAGGACGACAAGGGGCTCTGGCCCGTTCCCAATCACTGGCATGAGGTCATCCGCGAGGCGCGCGCGTTCTACACGGACGGCTATACGCTGCGCGACGTGCTCGCTCCCGATGATGTCGTCGCCTGCCTCGCCACGGCCCGCGAGGCGGCAGTCCCCACCTTCTTCGACCCCGGCCCGAGCGCGGAGTTCATCTCTCGGGAAACCCTCGACCGGGTCCTGGCCGTGGTCGACACGCTGCTCATCGCCGAGCCGGAAGCCGAGATTCTGGTTCCTGGCGTGGACCGGGTGGAGGCGGCGCGGGCGCTCCTCGCGCGCGGCCCGTCGCTCGTCGTCCTGAAGCTCGGGGCAGAGGGGTGCCTGCTCGCCACCCAGGACGACATCCTCCACGTCCCCGGGTTTGCCGTCCCGGTCGTCGACACCGTTGGCGCGGGCGACTCCTTCGCTCCGGCGCTGATCGCGGGCCTGCTCCGCGGCGGCTCGCTGCGCGATGCCGCCATCCTGGCAAACGCGATGGGCGCGCTCGTCGTCACGCAGCGCGGCGCCGGTACCCGCATCCCGCCGCGTGACGAGCTACTGGCGCTGCTGGCGGAGCACCCCTCGGCCCGCGACCTCGCAAACCGCTGATGAGCGCCCCGGCACGCCCTTCCATCGCGCATGCCGATCTCTGTGGCATCGTTGGCTCGTGGCTTCAGCGTGGCGTGCAAAGAACCGTGTCATGCTGAGGAACGAAGCATCTCGGCGCAGGGGACACGATCGTCCGGGGAAGCCGAGATCCTTCGCTCGGGATGACACGGGAGGAGCGCGGCGCATTTCGCGGAGAGAACGGAGGCTCCCTTGATCGTTCAGATCTACTCGCTGACCCACCCGGACGACGTGCGCATGCTCGTCGACCTCGGCGTCGAGCACATCGGCCTCGCCCCGGCGGGGCAGGGGCTCCTCTCGGAGCTCGAGCCGGAGCAAGCGCGGGAGCTCTTCGCGCTGCTGCCGGCAGGGAGGCTCGGCGCGGCGCTGACCGTGCACCTGGAGCCCGACGCCATTCTGGGCATGGTCGAGACGGTCCGCCCCGACATCGTCCAGATCTGCTCCGAAACCAACGCCTTCGGTGTCGACGAGCAGCGCCGACTACGTGAGCGCCTGCCGGAGGGGGTGAGGATCATGAAGGCGATCGAGGTCGGCGGCCCGGAGACGGCCGCCCGCGCGCTCGACGCGGCCGAGCGCTACGCCCCGGTCAGCGACTTCTTCATCCTCGACACCGACGACCCGGGAATCACCGGCATCGGCGCGGCCGGCGTCGTCCACGACTGGGACATCAGCGCCGCCATCGTCGAGCGCGTCGGCCAGCAGGTTCCGGTCATCCTGGCCGGCGGGCTGAGCCCGGACAACGTGGCCGAGGCGATCCGACACGTGCGGCCGGCGGGCGTCGACTCCTATACCTGGACCAACGTCGCCGGGAAGAGCCGTCGCAAGGACCCTGAACTGTCCCGCCGCTTCGTCGAGGAGGCGCGCCGCGCCGCCGCGGAGCTCGGATTGTAAGCCGGCCATGAGCGCGCCCTCGCTCGATCTGGTCGCCATCGGCAACGCGGTCATCGATCACGTCCACCGCGTCCCTTTCCTGCCCCAACGCGACGAGGCGGTCGTCGTCTTCGACCGCCGGTCGAGCCCCGGCGGGGTGGAAGCGAACGTCGCCGCGGCCGCGGCACGCCTCGGCCTGCGCGTCGGTCTCATCGCCAGGGTCGGCTCCGAGCCCGAGGGGCGGATGGTGCTCGACGACATCCGGCAGCGCGGGGTCGACGTCTCGCGGATGCAGGTCGGCGCGGAGGGGGAGACCGCCTACACGCTCGTCTTCGTCGATCCTCAAGGGGACCGCATCATGATGACCGGCGGCGGCGGCGTGCGCCTGCTCGACCTCGACACGGAGGACGAGGCGTACATCCGCGGGGCGCGCGCCTGCTTCACCTCCGGTTACCTCCCCTGGCCGCACCTGGAGCGCGTCGCCCGCCTCTGCGCCGGCGACGACGCGCCGCTCTTCGTCTTCGACCTCCCCGGCGACTTCGCCGACCTCGAGGCGCGCGGCCTGCGGCGGGAACATGTCGACGCCATCATCCCGCGCATCGACCTCTTCCTGACCAACCGCGGCTCGCTCGCCTCCTACACCGGCACCGAGACGATCGAAGGCGGCCTCGAAACGCTCCGGGCGAAAGGCGTCCGCCGCGCCACGGTCAGCGACGGCCGGCGCGGGGTCTTCCTCCTCGATGCGCGCTCGGGCGCGCCCGAGATCGTCCACGTTCCCGCCTTCCCGGTCGCGGCGGTCGACACCACCGGCGCCGGCGACGCGCTCCACGCCGCCCTTATCGCCGAGTGGGGCCTCGCCAGGCGTCCAGCCGTCGAGGCGGGCCGCTTTGCCGCGGCCGCCGCCGCCCTCGCGTGCCGCGACTTCGGCTGCCGCTCGGCCCTCCCCACGCGCGCTGAGGTCGACGCCCTCGCGCACCCCGACGCGTATACTGGCCGTTCTGACTCAGCGTGAGGCGATGCACAACGGAAGGGAGATCAGAATGCCCGGCGTGGGTGATCGTGAGCGGCTGCACGACCATATCCTCGGCAGCCTGGCGGCAGCGGCGTTGGGCGACGCGATGGGCGCCGCGACCGAGCAGCACGAGATCTCCGAGATCCTCGCGGAGCATAACGGGCTGCTGCGCGAGCTGATCGCGCCCTCGAGCGACACCTTCTCCGGCGGCAACCTGCCCGGGCAGATCACCGACGACACGAGCCAGATGTTCGCGATGGCCGAGTCGATCATCGAGGCCAACGGCGACCTGACCGAGCAGGACTGGATCCAGAAGCTGCTCCACTGGTCGCAGACCTCGCCCATGGCGCGCATGATGGGGCCGACCACCAAACCGCTGCTCGAGGCGCTGAGTAAGGGCGAAGACACCTCCGCCATCGGCCGGGTCGGCACGAGCACACGCAAGGTCGCCAGCTTCGGCACGACGAACGGCGCCGCGATGCGGATCGCCCCGGCCGGGCTGGTGCATCCGGGCGACAAGGAGGCCGCGGTGCGCCTCGCCTGGGTCACCTCCCGCCCGACGCACGACACGCAGATCGCGCTCGCGGGCGCCGGTGCCATTGCCGCGGGCGTGGCCGAGGCGCTCCTCGTCGATGCCGACGTCTACACCGTCGCCCAGGCCTGCCTCTGGGGCGCGCGCCACGGCGAGGCGCTCGGCGCGCGTGAGGGGCGGCGCGTCCCCGGGCCGAACGTCGCGCGGCGGATCGAGATCGCGATCGAGGAGGCGCTGCGCGCGACCGACTTCGAGGACGCGCTGCGCCGCATCGAGGCGAGCGTCGGCAACTCGGTCATGACGGTCGAGTCGGTGCCCGCCGCCGTCGGCGTCTTCGTCGCGGCGAGCGGCGACCCGCTGGAGTCGGCCGTCGGCGGCACGAACATCGGCAACGACACCGACACCATCGCCGCGATGGCCGGCTCGCTCGCCGGGGCGCTGCGCGGCATCGACGCCGTGCCGCGCGATCTCTTCGAGACGGTCAAGGCCGTCAACAGCGAGGATATCGAGGCGATCGCCAACGGTCTGACAGCGATCGCCTGGCGGCGGGCGACCGCCGCCGGTCTGGCCGGGTAGCGGGGAGATGCGCCGCTTCCTGATCGACACCGATACCGCGTCCGACGACGCCATCGCCCTGGTGATGGCCCTGCGCCATCCAGGAGTGCAGGTGGAGGCGATCACCGTCGTCGCCGGGAACGTGCCGGTCGACCAGGGCGTCCAGAACGCCCTGCACACGGTCGAGATGACCGGCAATCTGGCGCCCGTCTACCGGGGGATGGACCGTCCGCTCCGCCGCCCCTACGAGAGCGCCCAGCACGTTCACGGCGCCGATGGCATGGGGGACATCGGTCTCCCCCTCTTCGGGCGCGAGCCGGCGCTGGAGCATGCGACCGACATCATCGCCGAGACGATCAGCCGCCACCCGGGCGAGGTGACGCTCGTCACCCTTGGCCCGCTGACCAACGTGGCGATGGCGCTCCTGCGCGAGCCATCGCTGGCAAGCATGGTGCAGCGCTGCGTCATCATGGGCGGCACCGGCCGGGGCTACGGCAACGTCACGCCGGTCGCCGAATACAACATCTGGGTCGACCCCGACGCGGCCAGGATCGTCTTCGATTCGGGAATGCCGATCACGATGGTCGGCTGGGACGTCTCCTACACCTACGCGACGTTCGGTCCCGCCGACGCGGAGCGCCTGCGCGCGATTGGCACGCCGCTGGCCCACTTCTGCGTCGACATTCAGGCGGTCCTGACGAAATTCGCCATCGAGACGTCCGGGCTGGAGGGGTTCGATCTCCCCGACCCGATCACCATGGCGATCGCCCTCGACCCCGCGGCTGCCACCCGCACCAGACGGCTCTTCGTCGCCATCGAAACCGAGGGTGACTGGTGCCGCGGGCAGACGGTGGTCGACCACCTCGGCGTCACTGGGCGGGAGCCGAATGTCGACGTCGTCGTCGAGGCCTCGCGGGAGCGCTTCCTGGAGCTGCTCCATCAGGCGGTCGCGGACGACGCCCAGCAGCCTCTTCGCGACGACGCGACCCGGTAAGCGCGCCCGGCAACCCGGTTGACACCCCTCGGGGCCGCTGCTAGGATCGGCCAGCACCCGGGCGCGTAAACGATTACGGCTCAGCCTCGAGCAGAGGGTAGTCGGGTGGCAACCATGCGAGCAGTCGCGGATCTCGCGGGGGTCTCGACGGCCACCGTAAGCCACGTGATCAACGAGACGCGAGCGGTCAGCGCGCCGCTGACTGCCCGTGTGCTCGACGCGATGGAGCACCTCGACTACCGCCCCGACGTCGTCGCCCGCAGTCTGCGCCGCCGCGAGACCCTCACCATCGGCCTGCTCGTGCCGAGCGTCGAGATCCCCTTCTTCGCCCACGTCGCCGCGCGCGTCGAGGCCGTGGCCAATGCGGCCGGCTACAGCGTCATCTTCTGCAATTCCGACTGGTCGCTCGAGCGGGAGGCGCACTACCTGCGCGATCTGGTGGCGCGCCGCGTCGACGGCCTGGTCTGCATCACCCTCGCCATGACGATCGAGCACCTGGCGCCCGTGCTGCGCCGGCAGACGCCGGTCGTTGTCTTCGAGCGGATGATGCCGGGCAACGAACTGGATGCCGTCGAGATCGACAACTACCGCGCCGCCTACGACGCCACCGCTCATCTGATCGGCCTCGGCCACGCGCGTATCGGCTGCATCTCCGGCCACACCAATTCGATCCTCTACGAGGAGCGGATCCGGGGATACGCGACGGCGCTCGCGCACGCCGGCATTCCATTCGACGCCGCGCTCGTCCGCCCGGGCGACTACCAGCCCTCATCCGGCGTTGCCCAGGGGCGATGGCTGCTCGACCTGCCGACGCCACCGACGGCCATCTTCGCGTTCAACGACCTGATGGCGATGGGCGTCATGCAGGCCGCGCACGCGCGCGGCCTGCGCGTGCCGGAGGACCTGGCCGTCATCGGCTTCGACGGTGAGCCGCTGACGGCCTACACGTCGCCGCCCCTCTCGACCGTCGAACAGCCGGTCGCCGCGATGAGCGCGGCGGCCATCGCGATGCTCCTGGAGCGCATCAAGGGCGACACCCCCTCCCAGGCTCGCGTCCAGACCTTTCCGGCGAAACTGGTCGCACGAGCCTCCACCGTGGGGTACGCGCAGGGAGCGAACTGAGGCATGATCGAGACAGTTACGCTACAGACGGAAAAGGGTGACACCCTCACCGACATCACGGAGCAGGTGCGGGCTATCGTCAGGGAGAGCAACACGCGCGAGGGCGTCTGCTTCGTCGTCATCCCCCACACCACCGCGGCGATCACGATCAACAGCGCGCTCGACCCCGCCACGCCACAGGACATGATCGACGACGT
Source organism: Thermomicrobiales bacterium (assembly GCA_020853615.1). Classification (GTDB taxonomy): domain Bacteria; phylum Chloroflexota; class Chloroflexia; order Thermomicrobiales; family UBA6265; genus JACCXM01. The sequence continues at coordinate 9,498 of JADYYO010000055.1, read as the reverse complement.
CCGGCGGCTGGTGCCGACCCGAACCGACTTTCACCACTTCGTCGACACGCCGGCCGATGCCGCCGCGCACATCAAGGCGAGCCTGATCGGCAACAGCGAGACGGTCCTGATCGCGGATGGCGATCTGGTCCTCGGCCATTCGCAGTCGCTCCTCTTCTTCGATTTCGATGGCCCGCGCCAGCGTCGCGCGCTGGTCAAGATCATCAGCGGCTAACGATCAAGGAAAGGAGGTTCATCGTCAGCGACAGGGGTTGGCGCCCGGCGAACCTGGCATGCGGTGCGGCCGCATCCGGCCACGGCCTTTCAGGGGAGGAGATCCCATATGAAGCGGACCGGCATATCGATACTCGTGATCGCGGTCTTGCTCCTCGTCGCCTACGGCGGGATTGCCCCTGCCAGGGCGCTGCCGAGCAGCGGCGACGAGCAGCCAGCGGTCGATGTCGCCCAGGCACAGGGCGAACCGGTGACCATTCAGTTCCTGACCGACGACGAACCCGATATTTTGCTCGCCATGCAGCAGATGGCGGAGGCGTTCGCCAAGAGCGATCCCAAGTACGCGAATGTCACCATTCAGTTCCAGTCCGTCCCCTTCGAGCAGCTCTTCCCGAGCATCGAGACCGCGGTCGCCGCGGGCGCGGAGATGGATCTCTTCCTGGCCGATGGCCCGGACATCAAGCACTACGCCTATAACAAGGCGATCGTTCCCCTCGGTGAATACTTCACCGCGGACGAACTGCAGGCCTTTGCCCCGCAGTCGGTCGACGAAGGCTCGTTCAAGGGCGTTTTCTATGCGCCGCCGGCCATGGAAAGCTGCTCGCTGATGTTCTACAACAAGGACATGACCGACGCGGCCGGTCTGGAGCCGCCGAAGGCCGTCCAGGGCTGGAACATGGACGAGGCGCTCGACGCCTGGAAGAAGACGACCGTCGACAAGACCGGCGACGGCGTGCCGGACGTCTGGGGCCTGCGCTGGGGCCAGGGCACCTGGTGGGGCGACTACGAGCATGGCATCATGCGCCGCTCGGCCGGCAAGAAGGGGAGCCCGACCTATCTGGGCGTCGGCCCCGATGGCATCACCTTCCACGGCTACCTCGACACGCCCGAGGCGATCAAGTCGTTCGAGGACTACCAGGCCTGGTACCAGGGGAAGGAGCCGGTCAGCCCGGCCGAGCCGATTCCGAACATCTTCTCCTCGCAACTGGCCGCCTTCTATGTCAGCCCGGACAACGCCATCAGTGAGATCAACCGCCTCTACCCCAACGGCGATTTCCACTACGGCGTGACCGGGATTCCGTACTACGCGGATGGCGCGCAGCTCTGCCACACCGGATCGTGGCACTTCGGCGTCTCGCCGCAGACCAAGAACATGGAGCTGGCCGTTGCCATCGCCAAGTTCTTCAGCGGCCCGGAAGGGGCCAAGATCTGGTACGAGAACGTGCGCCAGTTGCCGGCGCGCATCGAGCTGCTCAACACGCTGCCCGAATACAGCGAGTATCCGCAGCAGCTCTTCGCCGAGGGGCTGAACACCATCGGCATTCCGCGCATCCAGACCCCCGGCTACACCGAGTACCAGCAGATCTTCGCCGAGATGATGCAGAACATCTCGCAGGGCCAGGGTCTCGACATTCCGTCGCTCGTCAAGGACTCGGCGGATCAGATGGAACAGGCGCTGGCCAAGTACAAGGGCTGGCAGGACTAGGTGGGTGCTGGGTGATGGATGATAGGCGATGGGTTTTAGGGTGATGGGGTGTTGGGGTGATAGGTGGTCGAACGGCGAACCCGCCGACTATCACCCAGCACCCAGCACCTGACACCCCATCACCCAACACCCATCACCAGCACTCAACACCCCCGTTACGGTGAGTGACATGGCTGGTACGGCGAGCACGGTTCCCGAAATGTATGAGCGGCCGGGATCACGCGGGTTCTTCACCTGGCGGCGGCGCCAGTTGCTCCTCGCGTTCCTGTTCGTCGTGCCAGCCCTCATCAACTTCACCGTCTTCCGCTACATCCCGATCCTCGCTTCCATCCGGGCCAGCCTCTACCAGTACAGCCTCCTCGGCGGCTACGGCGACTTCATCGGGCTCGATCACTACGCGCGCATGCTCCACGATCCGACCTTCTGGACCTCGCTGCGCGTGACGACGCTCTTCGTCATCTACAAGGTGCCGATCCAGATCGTCCTCTCGCTCGCGCTCGCGGTCTTCCTGCAGCGGGAGACGATCGGCGCGGGAATCGTGCGCTCGGCTATCCTCACCCCAATGGTGACCTCGATCATCGTCGTCTCGATCCTCTGGGCGATGATGTACCACTCGCAGCAGGGCCTCATTCAGAGCATGCTCAACGCGGTCGGCATTCCGCGCCAGGCCTTCCTCTCCGACGCGAGGCGGGCCCTCCCCGCGGTCACGGTCATGATGATCTGGAAAGACCTCGGCTTCAGCATGATCATCCTGTTAGCCGGATTAAAAGCCATCCCGCAGACCTACTACGAAGCGGCGCTCGTCGATGGCGCGAACGCTTGGGAGGCGTTCCGCCGGGTCACGATTCCGCTGCTGATGCCCGTGCTCATGTTCGTGATCGTGACGCAGGCGATCTTCTCGTTCCAGGTCTTCGTGCCGGTCTACCAGATGACCAAAGGGGGACCGCAGGATTCGACCAAGGTCCTCGTCTACTACATCTATCAGCAGGGGTTCCGGTTCCAGGACATGGGCTATGCGAGCGCCCTATCCGTTGTCGCCCTGGTCATCCTCATCGTGGTCAGCTATCTGCTCATGCGCTGGCTGCAACCACAGACGTAACGAGACCGGGGGATCCAGCGCCCTTCGGCACGGGAGTAACGCGCGTGGCAGTCGTCGAGCAACAATCGAACATCCCCGCATACGTCGCGACGCGCCCCCAGAGCGAGGCGCTGCTGGCGCTCCGCCGCACTGCCCTGCTTGTCTTGCGCGTCGTGCTCTACACCATCCTCACGCTGATCTTTCTCGTCCCCTTTATCTGGATGATTTTCGGCAGCGTTCGCGACGAAAAGGAGATCTTCCAGTATCTCTATCCCTTCAGTTGGCACACCTTCTTTCCGGTCCATTGGACTCTCGAACACTACATGGATATTCTCGGCATCAGCGACGCCGGCAAGCGATTCGGGCTCAATTTCGGGCGCAACCTGCTGAACTCGGCCATCGTCTCGACCGGGGTCGTCATCTGCAGCCTGCTCTTCAACACGATGGGGGCGTACTTCTTCGCCCGCCTGAACTTTCCGAAGAAGAACTGGTTGCTGGCGTTCGTGCTCGTCACCCTCTTCGTCCCGCTCGAGGTGACGATGGTGCCGCTCTACATCGTGGTGCGGGCGCTGCACCTGCAGAACAGCTACTGGGCGATGATCGTCCCCTGGTTCGCCAGCCCCTTCGTCATCTTCGCCCTGATCCAGTATTTCCGCGACATCCCCTACGAACTCGACGAGGCCGCGCTCCTCGACGGGGCCAGCTATTTCCGCATCCTGCGCACCATCATCGTCCCCCTCGCCATTCCGGGGCTGGTCACCATGGCACTGCTCGAGTTCCAGTTCATCTGGAACCTCTTCTACTGGCCGCTGATCGCCGTCCAGGACAACAATCTGCAGGTGCTGCAGGTGGCCATCAGCTCGCAGACGACGCAGCAGCAGACCTTCTGGGGCCGCACGTTTGCCGGTTCCGCCCTCGCCTCCGTGCCGGTCATCATCATCTTCCTGGCGCTGCAGCGGTACTACATCCGAGGCGTCGCCTCGACCGGCATCAAGGGGTAGTTCCGGCCAATCCACACCGCGTCACATGGGCATTCGGACGAACGAGGGAAGGGGAGACCGTGGCACAAACTCGACCGAAGCGGCTCATCATCGACACCGACCCCGGCGTCGACGACTCGATGGCGATTCTCTTCGCCTTCCGCTCGCCCGAGGTCAGGATCGAGGGGCTGACGACTATCTTCGGCAATGTCGGCGTCGAGCAGACGACGCGGAACGCGCTACGGCTGGTCGAGCTCGCCGGGCACCCGGAGATCCCGGTCGCCATGGGCGCGCCCAAGCCGCTCACCCGCCCCTTTACCGGGAAAGGATGGGAGGTCCACGGGCGTAACGGGCTGGGCGAGGCCGAGTTCCCGGAGCCGGAGGGCCAGCCCGACTCGCGCCGGGCGGCAAACTTCATTATCGACACCATCATGGCCAACCCCGGCGAGATCACGCTCGTCCCGCTCGGCCCGCTGACGAACGTCGCGCTCGCCGTCTCGGTCGAGCCGCGCATCGTCGAGAACGTGCGCGAGGTCGTCCTGATGGGCGGCGCCGCCAACGTGGCTGGCAACGCCTCGCCGGTCGCCGAGGCGAATATCCGCAACGACCCCGAGTCGGCGCACATCGTCTTCCACGCCGGCTGGCCGCTGACGATGGTCGGCCTCGACGTGACCGAGAAGACGATGATGACGCCCGACTATCTCGACCAGCTTCGCGCCGCGAACAACCCCTTCACCGACTTCATCTCCGCCATCACGCCGCACTATCTCAACTTCTCGAAGCGCCTCGGCCTGAACGGCTTCCCCGTGCACGACTCCTCGGCCCTCGCCTATGTCATCGACCCGAGCCTCTTCGACTGCCGGCCCGCCTACGTCGAGGTCGAGACGCGGAGCGAGCACTACTCCGGCAACACCGTCCCCGACTGGCGCGGCCAACGCGGGCAGGAGCCGAACGTCAACGTCTGTGTCGACGTCGACAGCGACCGCTTCCTCGCGCTCTATCGCGAACGGCTGACGGGGGTGAACGCATGAGGCCGCCCGCCATCATCGACTGCGACCCGGGCCAGGACGACGTCATGGCGATCCTCCTCGGTGGTCGCCTGCTCGATCTACGCGCCATCACGACCGTCTTCGGCAACGTCTCGCTCGAGCAGACGACGCGGAATGCACGGCAGGTCGTCGAGTTCGCGGAGCTGACCGGGATCCCCATTGCCATGGGGATGGCGCAACCGCTGGTGCGTGATATTCAGCATGCGTCCGAGATCCACGGCGAGACGGGACTCGACGGTCCGACCCTGCCGCCCCCCTCGGTCCCACTCGTGGAAGAGCACGCCACCGACGTCATCATCGCCCGCACGCGCGAGATCGAGGGCCTCGCGCTCGTCCCGATCGGTCCCCTCACCAACATCGCCACGGCCCTGCACCGCGATCCGTCCCTGGCGGCTCGGGTGCCCCAGATCAGCCTCATGGGCGGTTCGCTCACCTTCGGCAACACCACCCCGACCGCCGAGTTCAACATCTGGTGCGACCCCGAGGCGGCGCACGTCGTCTTCACGAGCGGCATCCCGATCAAAATGATCGGCCTCAACGTAACGCGGCAGGTGGCGGCGACGCCGGAGCGCCGGGCGCAGATTCGGAGCATGGGCCGCCGCACCAGCGGCATCGTCGCCGACATGCTCGACTTCTACAGCGAACGGGTGCGCGCGCTGACCGGAGTTCCCGGCGGGGCAATGCACGACCCGCTGGCGGTGGCGGCGCTGGTCGACCCGGATGTCCTCCGCTTCGAGCCGATGCACGTCGCCATCGAACTGCGCGGCACGCACACCTATGGCATGACCGTCTGCGACGCCCGGCACCTGCATGTGACCGACCTGACGCCCACGCGGGCGAACGGCCACCGGGGCGCGGCGCCGAACGCGGAGGTCGCCGTCGGCGCGAACCCCGATCGCTTCTGGGAGATGTTCCTCGACGCGCTGGCCAGCTATCCGTGATCGGCGCACCGGCCGGGCAGCCGGCCCCGACTCCATCGCTCGACATCCTCGCCGTCGGCGGCGCGAGCGTCGACACCGTGATCCGGCTTGACCATCTCCCGTCGCACGACCAGAAGGTGATGGGCGAGCTGGTCGGCTTCCTGCCGGGCGGCCCCGCCGGGAACTTCGCCTGCGCGGCGAGCCGCTTCGGCCCGCGCGTCGGCATCCTGGCCGCCGTCGGCTCGGATGAAGCCGGGGCCCTGATCATCGCGGAGTTCCGGCGCTACGGGGTCGACACCTCGCGCCTTCGCGTCATCGAAGGGGCGAAGTCGAACTTCACGGTTTCGCTCGTCGATCCGTCCGGCGAGAAGGCGATCGTCGTCGTGCCGATGCTGGCCGACGCCTACGCGCTCGATGGGCCGGGGCAGGAGCCGCCGCGGGCTCGCCTCCTCTTCGGCATGCCCGACTCCCACGGCCACTTCTTCGCCGTTGCCCGCCCCGCGCGGGCGTATGGCGCGCAGGTCATGATCGACATCGAATTGACGACGTTGTCGGAGCTGCCCGATCCGGTCGCGCTGCTGCAGGAAGCCGACATCGTCTCGTTCAATCGCGACAGCTTCTTCGCCGTCACCGGCGAGCCGCCCTCGATCGCCGCCGCGCGCGCACTCCTCGCGCACGGGCCGCACACCATCATCGTGACCCGGGGCGCCGGCGGCGCCATGGCGGTCACCCCGGACGAGGCGGTCGAATGCCCCGGCTACCCGGTCACGGTCGTCGACAGCACCGGCGCCAGCGACACGTTCAACGCGGCGTTCGCCAGCGCCATGCTCGCCGGCCAGCCCCTGGCCGAGCGCCTCCGCTTCGCCAATGCCGCGGCCGCGATCGCGGTGACGGCCAGCGGGCCGCGCGGCCATTTGCCCGACACGGAGGAGGTCGCAGCGTTCAGACGCGAACACGAGGCATGATACGGAATCCGGGTAATAACATCGGCTCTGTCGCGCCGTCTCGATGTCAACGCTCCCCTCTCCCTGCGCACAGGGAGAGGGGCCGGGGGTGAGGGTTTCTGATAACGCGGCGTCGATAATCCGGACTCCGCAAGAGTCACGAGGCGAGGCAGGCAGCGCATCCTGCCCCGGAAACTGAGGAGGAGACGTGGAAACGAAGAACGTCATGGCGCAGGTCGAGAGCATGCCAGAGATGATCCGCTCCGAGTTCGACACGCTCGACATGCGGGTCCGCCGACTGCTGAACCACAACGACCTGCTCTCCGTGAAGCGGATCGTCATCACCGGCTGCGGCGACTCGTACATGGCCGGCCTGGCGACGGAGCTCGCCTTCGAGCAGATCGCCGGCATCCCGGTCGAGCCGATGACGGCGATGCAGTTGGGCCGCTACGGCAGCCCCTACTTCGAGACGATGTTCCCCCGCAACCCGCTCACCATCGGCATCTCCGTCTCCGGTACCGTCGCGCGCACGCGGGAGGCGCTGCGGCTGGCGCGGCAGGGGGGCGCGCTCACCGTCGCCGCCACCGCCAACCCGGACTCCCCCGTCGCCAGCGAGGCGGAGATCGTCTTCGACTGCTCCGTCCCCGATTTCGCCCCCGCGCCGGGCATCCGCTCCTACCGGGTGTCGCTGCTGATGCTCTACCTCCTGGCCATTCGCCTGGCCGAGGTCAAGGGCCGGCTGACGCAGGACCAGGCCAACGAGCAGCGGCAGATCCTGAAGGGGACGGCCGACGCCATCGAGGCGACCATCCAGGCCGTGCAGGAGCCGACCCAGAAGCTGGCGGAAGCGGTCGCGGCCGATACCAACTTCGTCTTCGTCGGCGACGGCCCGAACTACGCGACCGCCCTCTTCTGCGCGGCGAAGGTGATCGAGGCCGCCGGACGCCACGCCATGGGGCAGGACACCGAGGAGTGGGCGCACCTGCAGTACTTCGTCAACACCCAGCCCGAGACGCCGACCTTCCTCATCTCGCCCAAGGGGCGCGGCCATAGCCGCTCGGTCGAGATCGCCCAGATGATGAAGTCGGTCCGCCGCACCCTGGTCGCTATCGTCCCCGAGGGGGAGGAGGAGATCTCAGCCCTCGCCGACTGGACGCTCCCCGTTGTCGGCGACGTGCCCGAGGTCTATAGCCCGATGGTCTACCCGGTCGCCGGCGAGCTCTTCTCCGGCTACCTCTCGCGGGCAATCGGCGAGCCACCCTTCCGGGGATTCAGCGGCGACTACGCGGAACGGGGCATCACCATCCGCAATAGCGCCGTCATGGATGCTATCCCCTCGTAGTGGGCGAGGTGCGAGCGGGTACGGCGTACCCGCTCGCGTCTCACCGGCGGGAGCTGCTGCCACGATGCCGCCCGATTTCGTCTCCTGCTCCGGCCTGATCATCGACGATATCGTCCTGCCGGACGGCCGGACGCACTTCAACACGCTCGGCGGCTCGGCAACCCATGCGCTCGCAGGGATGCGCGTCTGGGCCGAGCGGCTCGGCTACTTCGCCGGAGTCGGCGACGATCTCGATCCGGCGCACCGGGAGCGCCTGGAGCGGTTCGGTGTCGATCTGCGCGGCCTGATCACGCGCCCGGGCCACAGGACGCCACGCGCCTGGCAGCTCTTCGAGCAGGACGAGCGCCGGATCGAGGTCTTCCGCACCGATGTCAACGACTTCTACCAGATCGAGCCGTCGCTGGACGAGATGCCGCCCGACTACCTCGCGGCCCGCGGCTTCCACCTCTGCCACGGCACGACGCCGGAGATGACCGAGACGGCGAAATTCGTGCGCGGCCACAACCCGAGCGCCTGCATCGCCTGGGAGCCGACCCCGCTGCAAACCACTGGCATCGAGGAGGAGATGCGCGCCGCGCTGGCCCAGGTCGATGTCATCTCACCCGACCTGTCTGAGGCGCGGGAGATGACAGGCCGAGCGACCGAGCAGGACGCGGTCGCCACGTTGCTCGACTGGGGCGCGCGGCTGGTGGCTCTCCGGCTCGGCGCGCGCGGCTCGCGCGTGATTGCGCCGGACGGCCTCTCGCTCGCGATTCCGGCCGTCCCGACAACCGTGGTCGACACGACCGGCGGGGGCGATGCCTACATCGGCGGCTTCCTCGTCGCCCTCACCGAGGGCCTCGAGCCGCACGAGGCGGGAGCCCGTGCCGCCGTCAGCGCCAGCTTCGCGATCGAACAGTTCGGCATTCCCGACTTCGATGACAAGCTGCGGCAGGAGGCCGAGCGTCGGCTCGCCTGGGTGCGCCAGCGAATCGGCGCGGAAAGCGGCGATCGGGGAGCTGCCGAGCCATCGGCGCTCGGGCGCGGGTAACGATGGTCTGGAACAGCCTGATGACCGCGGCGCGGATCTTCTGGAGGCGCATGGGGATCATGGTCACGGCCAACCTCCTCTGGCTCCTCCTCAGCCTCCCCATCGTCACCTGGCCGGCAGCGACGGCCGGGCTCTTCGCACTCGTCCGGCAGGTGGTCCAGGAAGAGCTGGGCGAAGCGCCGCGCGACGCCCGCCTCGCCGACTTCTGGGCCGGCTTCCGGCAGCATGGCTTGCGCGGCACGCTCCTCGCGCTGCTCGATCTCGCCGGGCTGACGGCGATCGTCGTCGCCCTCGCCTTCTACCTGCAGAGCCCCGCCGAGCCGCTGCGCTGGCTCTCCGGGCCGATCGCGATGATCGGCCTCGTCTGGCTCATGGCGCAGATCTACCTCTTCCCCCTGCTCATCCAGCGCGCGACAAGCAGCCCGCTCGAAGTGCTGCGCGAGGCGCTGCTCACCG